>JALZUO010000121.1 GCA_023301565.1 Oligoflexales bacterium | reverse complement strand
TGACTTGGCGGTCTACGACTTCGAAGTAGCCGCGTGGGGTGCCATCGGGGTTTTGAATGAGCCAGATTTGGCCGGGGGTGCTTTTGCCGGAGAGTTGTTAAAGAACTCGGTGCGGTAGGCCCCGACCTCGTCTGGCGAGGCGGGGGCGACGCGCTCTCCTTATTTTCGACTCGTTCCTAAAGGGTTTTTTTTCGGAGTCTGATTAGAGATGGGGGTGTTGTTGGTCTGTCCGTATTTTTATGTAGTGCGGGAAAATGAGACAAAGTGGTGAATGGGTTTCTCAAAAAAAAGTAGGTCTCCATGTCACTTTCTGAAAACGATCTAGTTGCTATAGGTGAAGGAGCTTCCAGAAGCCCGTTACTGACGAAATTAAAATACTATGAAAGCAAAGTCTCTCATTTCCACAGCTTTAGTCCTGAGCCTGACACCTTCCTTCTTTGCGGCAGCCTACGTCTTTGACCCAGTCAAAACTGCTGTGACTAACAGCACCATCCCTAGAGAATCCGTCGTCTGGAATCTCACTGATGGAGCTTTCAGCGGCTCTTAGCCGGACGGATACGCTAAATTATATTCGATTCTCCCCATTTTTTCACAACCCACAAAGCAGACAGAACTTATGACTAAGCACTACCGAAACCCAATAGCGACAGCCGCTAAAAAAGCTCTTTTTCTAGGAGCGGCGCTCATGCCGCTTCATGCCTCCATCATTATCGACGACACCTTCACCCGCACTAGTGACTTTCTCACTTCCGCTGCTGACACAGGCCAAACTTGGTCGCCCACTGATTGGAGCACCAATGGAAGCGAGCTTGACATCGTAAGTAACTCCTTCACTCGAATCGGAGGTTTGACCTTCACTCCAAACACTCTTTACGTTCTCAGAATGGACGTTTCTGTGACCACTGCCAATAGTGATTGGATTGGCTTTGGCTTCAGCTCTGGCACCGGAAATGCTGCATCCGGATCTCGTGGATTCATGCTCCATCGCGGCACTCCTGCCGTGCAATTTTTCTCTCAAGGAACCTCAGGAGCCGGCTCCGCACCGAGCAATGCCACAGGTCCCAAGCATCTAGAGATCAACCTGGTAACTGGAGCTACGCTCACTAACTCACTCTTAACTTACAAACTCAACGGCGATATCGTTGGTGATGGCATTACCACTGATGCCACCTCCCTCAGTTCAGTCTTCATCCAGAGCCTCGGCTCAGCCACGGGTTCAGTAGATAATTTCAGCCTTTCTAAAATCAACATAGCCCAACCTGGACTCGCTCAATTGGCCTACCTGAAAGCCTCTAACACCGGAGAAGGAGATGAGTTCGGTTTCGCTGTCTCCATCTCAGGAGACCTCGCCGTGGTTGGTGCTCCTGAGGAAGATAGCGCCGCTCAAGGCGTAAATCAGGACCTCGAAAATGATGGGGTGCCGCGCTCTGGTGCTGCTTATGTCTATCGTCGAAATTCAGATTGCCAATGGGAATTAGAAGCCACCCTCAAAGGCTCCAATTCACGATCCGGATTCCGTTTTGGAGCTGCTGTCGACATATCTGGCAACACTATTATTGTAGGAGCCCGCGGAGAAAACAGTGGCCCTTCGGGAGATGGGCAATTTGATAACGACTTTTTCTCCTCTGGTGCTGCATACATTTTTGTTTACGAGAATGGAGCTTGGTCCGAGCAGGCCTACCTGAAGGCCTCCAATACTGGCCCCGGTGACGCTTTTGCTTGGTCTGTCTCTATTGACGGGGACACCGCTGTAGTTGGAGCCTTCAACGAAGATGGTGCGAGCTCAGGAGTAAACGGAAATGAAGGGGACGGAATTGATGACTCTGGAGCCGTTTACGTCTTCGAGAGAAACGGAACGACATGGGCTCAAGAAGCCTACCTGAAATCTTCTAACCCGGACCCATTTGATCACTTCGGCCTTTCGGTTGGAATCTCAGGAGATCTAATCATTGTAGGATCTGGGGAAGAAGATGGACCAAGTATTGGAGTCAACCCCAGTAACCAAGGCAACGGTCTAGGCTCTTCGGGAGCAGCCTATATCTTCGAGCGCAACACCTCTGGAAACTGGAACCAGCAAGCTTATCTTAAGGCTTCAAGCACCAATTCGAGTGACGTCTTTGGCTGGTCCGTTGATATTTCTAACGACACTGCCGTCGTTGGTGCCTGGGGCGAAGGCAGTGCTGATCGTTCCATCAATGGTAACCAAAGTGACAACAACTCCTTCGCCAGTGGTGCTGCTTATGTTTACACGCGAGACAATTCAGGAACATGGTCTCAGCAAGCCTATCTCAAATCCTCGAATGGAGATCGCTTGGACACATTTGGCGAATCAGTCTCAATTTCGGGAGACTTCATTGCCATCTCAGCTGATCAAGAAGACAGCCAAGAGAGTGGTATTAATCCAG
Organism: Oligoflexales bacterium; assembly: GCA_023301565.1. Taxonomy (GTDB): domain Bacteria; phylum Bdellovibrionota_B; class Oligoflexia; order Oligoflexales; family JALZUQ01; genus JALZUO01. The sequence continues at coordinate 1,461 of JALZUO010000121.1, read as the reverse complement.
CCAATCCTAGCGATAATAACTCCACTGAATCTGGAGCGGCTTACCTCTTCCAAAGAATTAGTGGATCCTGGATAGAGAAGGACTACCTCAAAGCCTCCAACCCAGATAGCAATGACGGATTCGGATCTGCTGTCGCAGTGGACGGAGGATCCGTAATTGTTGGGGCCATCTTAGAAGGTAGCAGTGCACGATACGATGACGCTACTCCAGATCAGTTCAATAACGACTTCATAGGTGATGGGGCAGGAGCTTCCTACATCTTTGAAAGCAAAGCAATCGCGCCAATCAACCTCGCCCTCAGCCCCACTCAACCTTGTCCAGGCTTCGGAGGTAATCCCCCCGTTAGCCAGGCTTGCATTGATGAAAATAACGCCATCGGGGCCAACATCGGCACTCTCAGCGCCACCGACCCGAACCAACCAAGCTCAACACCTTTCCTATACACTTTGGTTCCGGGGATCGGCGACAATGACAATGCTAGCTTCATCATCGGAGGAGCCAACAATGATCAAATTCTTACCGCAGAGAGCTTCGACTACGAGGTTCGTGCATTCTACAGCTTCCGTGTGCGCGTCACCGACGACACCGGCTTAAGCAATGAGCGCAGCTTCCAACTCGAAGTTCGTAATCTTTTGCTAGAATCCATCGACTTCTCGGATGTCGCTTCCGGATCCTTTTCCACAGAATTGGATCAAGCGCCGAATGCTGATCCGCTCAATCGCGGAATTGAAAACGGTCTTGCCTACGCTTTAGGAATTCCCCTAACGGGCCCCTTAACCGCGATCCACCAATGGCGAATCCCTGTCCCCGTAATCGAACCCAACTCCCCTGTGATGATGGAGTTTTATATCCTCGAAAACGTCCCACAAGATGTCACCTATAAGATTCAAATACTCGCACAAGGAAATGGTATCGATGCCGTATTTAGTGAATTCGGGACGAGAAATTCGAACGGATCCTGGAGCGGAGAAAATGGCGGCAGCATTGTTGAAATGCCCGCTGAGGATGGTCTTATTCGAGTCCGAGCTCCCTTTCCTTCAACCCCTACTGAGAGAGGGATCATGAGGCTTCAAGTTGAAATTTCAGATTAAACTTAAGCTCTCGATCTCGCTGACCATTTAAGAGGATAAATATCAAGGCCATCCGAATCTGGTGGACTTGCCCAACTGGGTAAGTCCACCGCTTTTGGGAAACGAATTCTTCAAAGTCGGTTCCGGCTTTCGTGGTGTGCCATTCCCCAAGGTCGTCGAGGGTCATGAAGTCTTTATCAGCCAACAGTTTTTGTTGTGTGTTTAGATTGCCAGACGATTTGTGTATTATTTGTGTATTGCGAACTTCTAAAATAGATTTTAACCAAAAAGGCCTAACCTGTGAAAACGCGGGTTAGGCCTTTTTTTGTAGATCGCAGAGAGGTGATGAATCCCGCTATTTGATGAGCGCTTTGACTTGGCGGTCTACGAC
>JALZUO010000120.1 GCA_023301565.1 Oligoflexales bacterium | reverse complement strand
CACCGACCGCCCCGTGATCACGCTGGATCCGTTCCGATCCGACGCCGCCACGTCAGCCGTCGTACGCGTTGCCGTCACCGGCGTGGCGTTGCTGCGAGTGGTAATCGGCGACGTCGAACATCAGTTTGCCACCGCCGCTGACGACCACGCTACCACGGGCAACGCGATGTCAGCCAGCGAAGGCGAATTCAAATTGCTTTGGCGACACAAGCCCGCTCAGGATGGGGTAGAGCTTTGGTATGTCGGAATTTGCTGTGCGTCCGGCGAGCCGTCGGAGGAAACCGACCCGGAGGACCCCGAGGATCCAGCCAACAACGACTCTTGCTGCCGATTCGGGCAATTGTTTATTTGCGAATTGCCTGAAGGCATCAGCCGTGAAATACTTTGCAGCGCCGTCAACCCGCCAATCGATGGCGAAAAATCGTGGAAGGTGCGATTTAAAAAGGGTGACGACATCCACGACGAAATCCTAACGTTACCTTGCACTGAGGAATTTTGCGACACGCTTAATCTCGACTCGATCGAAATCGACGGAACGACTATCGGACGCGTCAACTATGGCAATTTCCTCGGATGCTGCCCGTGCAACAATGAAGGCTTTGTTGCAACCAACGACATTCTTGACACGGCCGTATGGAGTACGGGGGACGGCATGTCAAAGGACCGGTCAACAGCATACCCGATAATTGCGTCAGGCTCAAATTCGTGGGTATTTAGCGGCGAGGATAGTTTAGGCGGTGTACTTATTCCGGGCGGTGTAGAGGGGAAGTTCAGGCGTTGGAATAGCACTCAGCAAACAATTCTTGAGCTGACAATCGATGACATAATAAATAACAACCCTGACACCAACAGCCCGACTTTCCGGATACTGTTTGCTGATATTGATTTCGAAGTGCACTTGGAACCCAGAAGCAATGATGGAAGGGCTCCAAGAAACGAATCCCACGAATACGTGATTATTGACGACCAAAGTCAGTTCGGGCCGACCATCGTCAACACGGGCGTCGTCTTTCAGCCAGGCGACCGCATTAAAATGACCAACGCCACTCAGCAATGGTATGGATATGTCGAGGTGAACGGCAACCTGATTTACAACACGCCGAGAAGAACGCCATTTGCGGCGGTGCCCGAGGACGCGACGCCGATTAACTGCGAAGCAGTCTGGGTGGGACTCAGCGCATCTAACTCCACCCGCGGCGGTTTTGGTTCATCTTTCCCTGAGTTGGTCGAATACTCCGAGGTCCACATTTCCAACGTGCGGGCGTACATAGAGCCGCGCCCAACTATTTAAATAGCATCAACTTAATCACGCAAACGGTGATCCCTTGCCAGATTCGATCGAATAACCCACCACAATCAACCAGCCATCCGGTTGATCAGATTTAGCAACTAACCCCAAGCAATCAACTAATTGAGTAAGACCATGACAGCGATTAACTTTGGCCGATTCTTAAACCGGTCTGCAAACAACGTAGTTTTGTCGGCTTACGACGGACCTAAAACCGCCGCTGGCGAGGATGCCAAAATTGGCGATTCCGTAGCGTCGTGGGTCGATAAAGTCACTGGCCGCGTATTCGCAGCTTTACCCGGCACCGTTGCAACTCTTGTCAATTCCGATTTGCGACCCGATAAAAAAGTGGTGCGAGTCTACGAAGGCGGGTTCCGCCACGTGCTTGCCAGTGGGGTTAATGATATCGGTGCTGCCGGCAATGGCGACCGGTACGCGATTAGCTGGACCGGTTCATTGGCTCCTTTGACAGATGCGGTTTCAATCCCAGTTGCATGGCAATCAAGAACCAACGGGGCGACTGAGGACGTGTTCGGATTGAGGTCGCAATACACATCCCAAGGATTTCAAGGCACGTCCTCGCTCGCTTTTGCTGACAATTCTGCGAGTTCCAGCGTTAGCCGATACGGTCACGGAGCACCGGCACAGTGGCATAACCTGCTTATGCACCGAGGTGATTACAACGGCGACGTGGGCGTAGGGTATTATTCGCCTCAGTTGATCGCCACCCCGCCGCCATCGGTGTCTTTGACGCCGCACGCCAATGCGTCCTTGCTGGCTATTGGCGGCGTTTCGGACGTAACATCAGCCGGTGCTTTTGTACAGACATCCCAATCGTATATCGATTACGAGCACGTCGCGTGGTGGGACGGCATTGACGCCCCCGAAGCTCAAGAGCTTGCGGACGTGATTCAAAAAAGCAGTGCGTCGGTGCGTTGGGTTTCCCTTGGCGACAGCCGTGTTGAGCGTGCTGGATGGAACGGCACCTTTCAACGTTATAATTCAGCGGGGTATTTGTTTGATGAGTTCGGCCAGTCTGGGCTGGGCATCGACGATATGGTCGCGTTGGTAGACACACTTTCCGCAGACACTTCAACGTCGCTTAAGTACGATGTAATGTCGATCTACACGGGATCGAATTCACTTGGCAATTCTCCCACTTCGAGCACGGCGGTGGTTGAGTTTGAAAAGCTGAGGGCGTTTATCGAGGGCGTTCTTAATCGCGACATCGCCCAATTGGTCGTCGTGCTAAACGACACGCCGAGGAATAACGGCGATGCAAATAACCGCCCCGAGATTTCAAAGTTCAGCCACTTGATCGAGTCGCAGTTACTTAATCATAGCCGTGTCATTGTCGTCGACTCGTGGCGTGCGGTCCAAGACAGCGAAGACCGATTGTCGCTCGACCCAACTGTACCAAGCGACGATACGCATTTCGATTCGTCCCTTGGGCCAGACGGAAATCCACGGGTTGATTTCTTCCCCGGCTACGAACGGATAGTGCCCACGATGCTAGGCATAGTTCAAGAGCGATTGGGCCACCGCGACGGTAACTACTTTACTTCACTCAACGCTGCCTCGCTTGTCCGGGGCATTGCCGAACGCGAAGACGGATTGCTCGACCAGACGTTTACCGACGTCGGTAAGACCAACGCCAAGCTCGAAAGCATTTGTACACTAGACGATGACGGCAACCCGATCCCGCTCGCTGACAAGCAAGACGCCTCGCTTATTATGGACGCGATCGATCAAACCCAAGGTGCGGTTTCGAATCTTCACGACTTCGACCCGTTAAACGATCGCGTCATGTTAACAGCCGCGAACCTCGCCAGTTTGTTCAGCGGAGCTGACGCGCAAACGCAATTCGCTGAGCTTATGACAGGGTTGCTGGAAGGCTTCGACGATCCAAACGACGCGGCGGTCATGGCCATCGCTTCTGCCGTTTGGGCATTCCAAAACCGATCGCTAACCGAGCCGGTGGAAACCGACGCGGCAAGCCGGACGGCATCGCAAGCCGATGTTGCGGCGTTGGCCACTGCCGACCAGGTAGCCGCGGTCAACGGGATCGTCGCGTTGCTGACCAACCCAGACAACCAACCCGTCTTGGATGCGATTTCCGGGCTCGCCACGGCTGCCGATTTGGGCACCGCCGCAACGGCGATCGAAGCGGTACGCGAAGCCGTTGCCAAGACGCTCAAAGAAGACACCGATTATGACCTGACCAACGACCCCAACGCACCGCAGCAAACCGACCAGGTAGCCGCGGTGAACTTCAAACGGAGCAACTAAAACCTATGGTCAAAAACCTTGCCAACCTACTCGGCCCAGTCGAAGCGGATCCCGATTCGATTCTGGCCGGAGTGACGATCGACTGTGCCGAGGGCACCGTGATCTTGCCAGGCGAATCCGAAGTGATCGAAGGCGCCAAGTTTGGCCCCGGCGGCTCGCTGACGGGGACCGCCGTGATCGATGTCAGCCAGCCGGTTGACTTGACGGTGATCACCGACGCGATCGCAGCCCAAGCCGAACAGATCTGTGCCAAGGTCGAAGCCATCGGCCCTGGTCTAATTTCGAACATCGTTGTTAAAGTCAGTGGAGGCTGTGTTTAATGTGCCTTGTCACCCTCGCTGACGTCGCATTGTCGGGTTACCCACCGATCCACGCCGCAATCAAAACCGGAGCCGTGACGCAGCTGCAAGCCACGCTTTGCAAAGATGACGGCGGCGCCGGCAATGACTTTTCGGCTGACACGTTTGTTGCAGCCGTGCAGTCCACAGAGACCGACGACAACTGTGATTTGCCGGCGGCGATCCCGATCGATTTAACGGTCACGTACTCGGCCGATGCCGATGAAACTTACGTTCAAATCGAATTTCCAGCCGACGGAATACCGGACGCTGGCCGGTTTGGGATAAAGTGGACCACCGTGACCGGCCAGGACGTCTGGCCATTGGTCGGCACCTACCAACGCAAAAACCAGATCCCGTACTAGTCCGGTACTCTTGCCCGATCCCGGACTGTCGATCCGGTGGTTGCGGGTTCGAGTCCCGTCAGCGTCGCTCGCCGTTTGCGGTTGAACTTCGCGGATCTATCCGCGATAATCACAACCACAAATGAGCACCCAAAGATTCGTGCCCCGGAGCTAGGCTTTTTCAGAAAGGGCCTAGCATCGAAACGAATTCCAGCCCGCCGGCCTAGTAATCGGCGGGCGTTTTTATGCGCT
>JALZUO010000119.1 GCA_023301565.1 Oligoflexales bacterium | reverse complement strand
TGCCTGATACGCTTCCATAGTTGTTAGTTGCACCGCAACTGCCGCCATGTGCTCCACAGCTGCCTGATACGCTTCCATAGTTGTTAGTTGCACCGCAACCGCCGCCATGTGCTCCACAGCTGCCCCCAACTGAATGACCAGCGCCACAGCTTCCGCCCGCTCCGCAGCTTCCGCCCGCTCCACAAGAAGAGCATCCACCAGAGTGGGGTGAAGAAATAGGTGCAATCGGTGTTAGGCTTGGAATGACAGGCTGAGTTAACAGACTAGGCGATGTTGTCACAGAAAACACGTCTGGGTTTGAGGGTATTACCGGTTGTACAACGGAAGGTTGTGCAATAGGCGTATTAAAGCCTGATGTAAAATCAGGTGTAGTAGCCCCTGGATCTGCTGCAGTTTCTGTCGGCGAACAGCTGACTGTAAGCATTACTGCAAGGCAAGCGTAAGCTGTCACTGCTATCGTCGATTTTAAAAATCTCGCGATTTGGTTCATAGACATTTTCTCCTTTGAATTCCTCTAAAGTAAGATGTCGCAGGCCGTATGGCTTGGGCACACAAGAACCAAAAAAAGGTGTTCACTTTTGGGTCAGAGTGTCTGGGCATCTAGTTTTCAAGTATGAAGTTGCAAGGCTTATTCCTGTTTTTCAGTCCTCTAGGGCCCTTATATTGGACTTGAGCTGTCTAAGGCTTCTACAAGCTCAACTTTGGCAGATTCTTGTACAGGGCTTTTTCCCTGAGCGGACATTTATCTATGATGGGCTGCTTTGCTGGCTTGACCCTATTTACAGGTCTTAGAGAGCCCAATAGAGGAGATAAAGCGATGACGGAAAAACAACAGCAGGACGCAACAGGTACTAGCAGCTCTGCTAATGGGCGTCTGGGCAGTTTACCCACACAGACAAAAAAGCTTACGAAACAAGAACTAAAAGAAAGTTTTTTTTCGGGTGAGCCAAAAATAAATGTTCCTTTCGAGCAGATTGAACAGCTTTATGCGTTACCTGTTCCAGAGCTTCTTCACTTAGCGCAGACGGTTCATCTAAAAAACTTTTCGCCCGAAGTTCAGTTTTGTAGTTTGCTTTCAATTAAAACTGGCGGCTGTAAAGAAGACTGCAGCTATTGCCCGCAGTCTGCGCATTACCAAACCGAAGTAGATGCGCATCAGCTTTTACCACTCGAGGAGATTCGTTCGGCTGCACAAGAAGCTAAAGCAGGCGGTGCAACGCGTTTTTGTATGGGAGCTGCCTGGCGTAGCCCTCCCAAAAAAGGAAAACAGTTCGACCAGGTTCTCGAGTCGATAAGAGCTGTACATGCAGAAGGGCTTGAAGTTTGTACAACTCTAGGAATGCTCGACGAAGAACAGGCTGAACAGCTAAAAGAAGCGGGTGTGTACGCCTATAACCATAACCTAGACACCTCGCCTGAGTACTATGAAAAGGTCATCACGACTCGTACCTACGAGGATCGTTTGCAGACTCTTAAAAATGTCCGCAAAGCTGGGATGACTATTTGTTGTGGCGGTATTGTAGGAATGGGTGAGTCGCAAACCGATAGGCTGCGCCTTTTGGAGGTTTTAGCTAACCTAAACCCACACCCTGAAAGCGTTCCCGTAAACTTGTTAATTCGCACGCCGGGGACACCCTTCGAAAAACTAAGCGACTTTGACCCGTTCGAGCTTGTGCGAACCATTGCGGTAGCTCGAATTATCATGCCAAAAAGCAGGGTACGCTTATCTGCGGGCAGAACAGAAATGGACGAGTCTACACAGGCCATGTGCTTTACGGCTGGGGCAAACTCTGTATTTGTAGGTGAAAAACTTTTGACAGCAGGAAACCCAGCGCTACAAAAAGATAAAAAGCTTTTAGAGAGGCTAGGACTTAAGGTTTCAGAAGAGTCTGCCAATACAAAAAACACGGTGCCCGGAGGTTCTGGGAAGGCTTGTCATTGACGGACAAAGCCGACACTGACGTAGCGAAAGCCCCAAACTGCCTGAGCATTTGGAAACAAGGCCGGCAGGGGGCGGGGCTATGGCGCAGCTTAGGAAGGGTAGAGTCTGGCGATGCGGCCGATCTTTCATCTAATGACTACCTTGGCCTTGCTCGAAACCCAGCTTTATTGCGGCGTCTTGAGAGCGTTTCCAAAGAGCTTCCTATGGGAAGCGGTGGAAGCAGGCTCTTAGGTGGCAACCATCTCGAACACTTAAAACTAGAACAGATGTTTTGCAGGTGGAAAGCCGCTCCCGCGGCACTTTGTTTTCCATCGGGGTTTCAGGCAAACCTTAGCGTTTTTCAAACGGTTGCTAAAATTTTTACAAAAAGTGCATGCAGTGAAAAAACAGGACCTCTGGTTTTTTCGGATGCCCGTAATCATGCGAGCATGATAGACGGTATGCGGCTGGCTCGTTTAGAGGTTGAGGTCTATGCGCATTTAGATATGGATGATTTAGAACGTAAGCTGCAAAAAGCAAAATTGGATCACCCAAACCGCAGCCTAGTCATTGCCACAGAAACGGTGTTTAGCATGACGGGCTTGATGGTTCCTGCATCCATTGGTGATATTGCAAAAAAACACAATGCGGTCTTAGTCGCAGACGAGGCGCATAGCATTGGCGTTCTTGGTGAAAATGCAGAGGGCATGTTTCTGCACGCCGACAACCTGATTCTTGTTCACCCTTGCGGCAAAGCGCTCGCAAGTGCCGGTGCTGTTGTAACCGCTTCCAAGGCTTTTATAGAAGCTCTGCTGCAAGAAGGCAGAGGGTTTGTCTATTCTACTGGTCTTTCGCCTTGGCTTGCCAGAGGTATCCAGGTTGCAGCCGAGTGGATCCGCGAGCACAAGGGTTTTCGCTTAGGTTTCTTGCAGGAGTTAAAGTCAGTGTTTGGTATTGATCATCCAATTTTGCCAGTAGCGATGGGGTCAAATCACAGAGCGCAGGTGGCCGTAGAGTATTTGTCCAAGCAAGGCTGGGATGCATATTCCATCCGCTACCCAACTGTTCCCAAAGGGAAAGAACTGCTACGCCTAAGCCTCAACCCTTTCATAGACTTAAAAAAATTGCAAAAAAACCTAGCCGAAACCAACTCCTTTTTAAAGAATCAGGGCCTATGAAAATATTTATAACCGGTACAGATACGGACGTAGGTAAGACGCATGTTTCAGCTGCGATCCTTGCAGGGCAGCTGCAGCAAAAGAAAAACGTAGCGTATTGGAAGCCCCTGCAAACCGGTGGGTCGAGGGTAGACGCTAAGGCGGTGGAAAGACTTTTGGGTTCCAGCTTGGGCCACCTAAAGCCTGGTAGCTATAAAGAGTTTCCTGAGTTTGCTTCGTATTTACTCCCGGCTTCGCCAGACCAGGCTGCAGCAGCTGAACAAAAAGATTTTATAAATTTTCCAGACCTGCAAATGGCAGCAACAAAGGTTTTAGACCATTCAGACCCAGCAAAGGACAGGCAGTTAGTTGTAGAAGGCGCAGGGGGGCTACTAGTCCCTTTTGGCCGTGGGAAGACCGGGGTTAAAACCTGGCTAGACTTTCTAGAAACATGGGACGATTGGATTTTAGTGGTTGCTCGCACCGGGCTTGGAACCCTAAACCATTCGTTTTTAACCCTAAAAACCCTCGCAGACCGCGGACACAAAAAAATAGCGTTGGTTCTTTCCGGAGAAAAACATCTAGGTAATGAGCAATCGGTCGACGCTTGCTTGCAAGAGATCTGTGGTTTGCAGGTACCTTGGTTTCATTTTCCGCAAACTCATGGTTCAGAAGATTTTTTTCGTATTAGCAAAGACCTTGCTGCGTGGCTTGTAAAAATTAAATCTGCTGCAGATAAAAAACGTGACTCGGACCTACTTAACGCCAAAGAAAAAGATGTTACTCACTGTTGGCATCCTTACACTCAACATAAAGCTTATTTAAACCATGCCGATAGACCAATGTTTGTGACCGGCGCTAAAGGTAGCCGCTTGGAGGTCGACGGCTACGGCTGGGTTGAAGATGGGATTGGTTCTTGGTGGTCGAGTTTGATCGGGCACGGTCGGCCCGAAATAGCTTGCGCTATAACGCAGCAACAAGCAAGCTTAGACCATGTATTGTTTGCTAATACAGCGCACGATCCAGCTGCTAAGCTCGCAGGCAAGATTTTAGAGTTTGCGGCTCAGCCACAGCTGAAAAAAGTATTTTATTCAGATAATGGGTCGACCGCAGTCGAAGTTGCCATGAAGATGGCGTACCAGTTTCGTAGAAGGTCAGGTTTTAAAAAAGCACACAAGTTTTTATCTCTAAACGGGAGCTACCACGGCGACACCATAGGGACGATGGCGGTAGGTGGGAGCAAGGAGTTCCATGCCGATTTTGAGCCGCTTTTATTTAAGCCTCTTTTGCTAAACCCTTTATTCACGGGGGGGAGCAGTTCAGATTTAGGTGTGACGGAAGGTCTAGCTTTAGACCAGCTTCTGGACGTACACGCTGAGGAAATAGCTGGGCTGATCGTGGAGCCGCTGGTGCAAGGCGCAGCTGGCATGAAGATGCATGATGCAGCTTGGTTAAAGCTTTTGTGTGAAAAGGCCCGCAAGAAAAAAATCCCTGTTATTTTTGATGAGGTGTTCACAGGTATGGGCCGTTTAGGTACCGCTCTTGCTGCCTCACGGCTTGGCTTTCAGCCGGACCTTGTTTGCTTGGCTAAAGGTCTTACCGCTAGCGCTGCAAGCATGGCGCTTACCTTGGCTACCGGCGACATCTACAACTGTTTTCAAGGTGATGACTTATCCAGCGCTTTTTTACATGGGCATACCTTTACAGGACACCCTGTAGCTTGTGCTGCTGGCCTTGCTTGTTTAGATATTTATAAAAAAGAAAAGCTGCTTGAAAAATCCATGTTCTTGGAAGAGGCCTATTCTGAATGGAAACAAAAAAGTCTACGTAGCGCTTATGTTCAAAATATTAGATTCATGGGCTCTATCCTCGCATTTGAGTTAAACGTAGAGAACAGCAGCGGCTACTATTGGAAGCCTGAAGAAAAGAAAAAGTTTATGGACACAGCTCTAAGAAACGGCGTGTTTCTTCGGCCACTTGGAAACACTGTGTACCTGTCACCACCACTAAACATAGATGCAGCTAGTGTTTTGAGTCGGTTAGACGCGACAATCAAAGACTACTTTTTGGCTAATACTTAAAGGGCTCGGTGGCTAGTCCGCTGAGTTGGTAGGAAACCTTACCGAACTCGCTTTTGGTTTCGGTGATCTTTAGTTTTCCGGTTAACCAGATAGGACCCCACTCACGCTTAGGGGTTTTTTCGGACTGCATTTTTACTAGAATCATAGAGTTTGGCGGTGGTGGTGGAACGTGAATGCAAGCTTGCGGAGAAGGCACTAGTAAAAACTCTGATAGACCAGTGTCGTTGTCATCGAGTGGAACCACAAACCCCGGTATGCGGATCACCGCATTATCCAAGGCCGCAAGTTCAGGCGGTTTTTCACCTGTTTTGTAATCGAGCTGCCTTAGGTCTTTCCAAAGAATAGTTTTGGCTCCCGAGACGGTTTGTCCAGTAAAGTTTCCGCCTCCTTGCTGGCTGCTTACAAAAGTCATGACACCATAAATCAGGCCAAACCCAAGTACGAAAGAAACTAAAAAATATAAAATGTTTTTAACCAGGGTAATTCTCCATACTTTAGTCCATCCGCAAACCGCGATGTAGGCTCTGCCTGTAGACCTTCCAAAAAGGCAAAACAGAGACACATGCAGCAGCTAAAATGATGCAAAAAATCAATCCCCACTCCTGAGCAGATGGGGAGGCTACTGGCAGGTAGATGCCAAGCCAATCGAGTAGTTTGGGCCGCATTGCTACAAGTAAGGCATAGCTTAAAAGTAGGCCAGAGAGAATTCCCATAGAGCTTAAAAATAACGACTCCAGAAAATACAGCGAGCCAATCCTTTGTGGCGAAGCACCAAGGCTACGGTAAATAGCCATTTCTCTTTTGCGTGCATCTAAAGAGCTGTATATGGCAACAAGCATACTGATCAGTGCTATGGCCAGCACTAAAAGAGACATCAAAAACAAAACCCGGTCATAAAGGTCCAGGCTTCTCCATAGCTCAGAGAGACCAACTGCAGGAAGAACTGCTGACAACGGCTCTTCCGGGTAATCTTGGATCATGCGTTGCATGGTTAGGACGTCGCCCCTGGTATGCATACCAAGAAAGAAGGCAGATAGGGTTTCGATGGGGTGGTCGTGATCGGCGTGGTCGTCATGCTCACCCTCGCCATGTTCATCATGATCTTCATGACCGGCGTGCTCGTTGTCATGCCCCCCATGATCATGAATCTTATCTACTGCAGAAAGGTCGACAAAAACAGTGCGATCTAATGGGGTTCCTGTGGGTTTGAGGATGCCCACAACAGTAAGTGGGTGGTCGTCGTGATGATCAACAAGTGCGCCGCGGCTAATTCCGTGCGAAACGACAATTTTTTTACCAATCGAATAAGAAAATTGTTTTGCAACTTCTGAGCCGATCACTGTCTGGTCCGCTTCTACAAAGGAACCACCTTCTGTAAACTCTAGGCTTTGGCTGCCATGGTGTTTGTACTCTTGAAACATTTTAGGCGTAGTTGCAAGAACCCTGCGCCCTCTATGGCTATCTCCCATGGCGATGGGGATGGTCCACTTTACAGATGGGTGCTCAGCTATGTTTTCGTAGGCGGCATAGGAAAAATTATTTTGCACTACACCCATTTGAAACACTGTCGACAAAAGAAGCTGGGTTGGGCTAGATCGCGCACCTACAACCAGGTCTGTTCCTGAGATTGTCTGCGAAAACCCAAGCTTTGTGCCCTGGCGAATTTTTTCCATGCTGATGACAAGGCAAGTACTTAGAGCTAGTGAAACAACCGTAAGAGTTGTCGACACGCGTCGGCTTTTTAAACTTTTCCACAAAAGAGATAAAAGTGTCATACGGTAGAAACCTTTAAGAAATCATCTACCTTCAGTTGAGTGGTAAACATAGGGGCAAGCTGCGGGTTGTGACTTACAAACACCACGGTGGTTTGGCGATCTTTGGCAAGCCCTAAAAGGACATCCATAAAAGCCTTTTGCATGGGTTGATCTAAGCTCGAGGTAGGCTCGTCAGCAAGGAGTAGCTCTGGTTTTTGTGCAAGAGCTCTTGCCGCTGCAGCCCGCTGCGCCTGGCCTACACTGATTTCACCTGCTTTTTTATGAGCAATGTTTTCGATGCCCAGGGCCGACAGTAAGTTTTTTTCTTCTTCTTGTGATGGTTGTGGCGAGGTGTTTTTTGCCTTAAAAAAACCAGCAAGCCTTATGTTTTCCAACACCGATAGGTGTGGGATCAGGTTGAACCTTTGAAAAATATAGCCAATGTTTTTGGCGCGAAATGCGTCTAGTTTGGCTGGTGAAAGCTTTTTTAGATCTTCACCTAAGACAGATATTTTACCCGCTTTTGGCCGAAGTATACCACTTACGAGTCCCAAAAAAGTCGATTTACCTGACCCGCTGCAACCTTCTAAAAAACAGTGGCTACCTTTTTCTAACTGAAGTCTATCAATTAAAAATTCAGACGCCTGGTCGTAGCTGAACCTAAGCCCTTCAATGTCAATGCAAGGAGTTACCACTGATGAATCTCTGGCACATCCTTGTTAGGTATGTTTTTGTTGTAAAGGTCTTTTCCGTCACTTCTTATTGCTGTACGGCCATCTTTTGTTTTCGTTACAGAGCTTTCACGAACCTTGTTTTTAAGAGAGTCCATTTCGCCTTGGATCAGTGTCAGGTTGTCTTCTAAAGTAGAAGCTAAGTCCGATGTGGGGTACTGGGTTAAAGCTGCCTGTAGGTGGTTTTTGGCCTCTTGCAGGTAAGCGTACTTGGTTCCGGGGTTGCTGAGTGGAAGCGCGTTTCTGTAAGCGTCTGCAGCAAGTTTCCGCAGGCGAGCAACGCGGTCGTGTTCAATAGATTTTTTAAGTGCCTGAGCTTTGTCAAAGTTTGGTGATATCGAATCAATCGAATCTAGCTTGTGTACGGCAGCGGCAAATCTGCCATTGTTTTGATCTTGAATCGCACTTTGCAAAACATTCTCGCCCGGCTTAGCTATATAGGGGGTGCGATGTTGTGCTTGTTCTTCTTGCGACTGTTGCATGCCTCCGTACCAGCCGCCTTCTTGTGAACCTGCAGCATCAGACCAGTTGGTCTCGTCAGAGCTGTTTTGGATTTTATTCCAAACCTGAGCTCTGCGATCTAAAGTGTCTCTAAGTGAGTTATAAAACTGGCTAGACTCACCTGATTTTTCGATAGCAATTTTAGTCATTGCCGAAAAGTAATGCGAAGAAAGAATAGGGTTCATTTCAAAGGCTGTGGCAAAGTCAAACTTCTCTTGCGTAGATATAGACTCTAGGTGCTGACCTTGGTCGTTGTGCAAAGCTCTTTTAAGTATGCCGACACCGTATACTGCTTCAGCAGTCGACCCCGGCTGCGGTTTTTCGATGCCAACAAGAAGCTCTTTGTCTTCGCTGTCCAGCTTTAACTCTGGTGAGCTATGTCTTCTTATAAAATCGAGGTAACTTGGCGGCGAGCTTTTCGAAAGCTTTTTGACCATCATTTCATGTAAGGCTGGAGATTCAGCAGCAGATATAGCAGGTTTTGGGCTTTTGGCTCTTGAGCTAGCAAACTTTAAATTCTCACAGCTTGTGGATAAAGCTGCTAATAGAAAAGCCAAAGATAGTAGAAATATTTTAGATAGATAAGGGGCTTGAATAGTAAAACCTTGTTTCATGGATTCTTGTCTCCCGGAGGTTGGTCGATATAAAGGGCTCTTATCCCCTTTCAAGACCTTAACTTTGTCTTGCTAAGGAACTTCTGTCAAGCGTCTAAAAAAAAATAGTCAATGAAAACAATTATTTAAATACACAGGTTGCAATAAAATTGCCCAAAAACTACTTAGATAACGCTGCCTGAGGCTTCGTACTTAAGGGTTTTATGGGCAGTTTAGGCCTAAAGGCACTATTCCATTTAGAGGCTCGACCGATAAAGGACATATATGTTGAAAGATAAAAACATTCTTTTAGTAGGGGCTGGGAACATCGGCGGAGCCATTGCTCGCGGGATGGATAGGCTCGTGCAAGAAGCAGGGGCGAAATTAGTGATTCACGATATTCACCTGCCTAAACTCGCTGAGCTCAGAAAAGAAGTGAGCTTTGCCACCTTCGATGCGTCAGCACACGATGTAGGTAAAATGGATGTCGTGATCTTGGCGATTAAGCCATTTGATTTAGAAAAGATTGTCGACCCTCTTCTGAAAAACAAGTTAAGTGAATCAACTCTTGTACTAAGCGTCTTAGCAGGAAAGTCTATCAGCCAGGTAAAAAAGGCTTGTGGGCATACAGGTCCCGTGATTCGTGCGATGCCAAACATTGCAGCCAAGATTCATCAAAGCGCAACCGGAATTGCCCTGTGTGATGGTTGTGAAGACTGCCATGAGGTTTTAGCCCGATCTATTTTTGGCTCTATTGGAACCTGCTCTAGTTTAGATGAAAAGTATTTGAACGCCGTAACAGGGCTGAGCGGAAGTGGCCCAGCCTATATATTTTTGGTGATCGAAGCGATGATCGACGGTGGCGTAAGGATGGGTTTAACCAGGCGCGTTGCAACGGAGCTAGCAATTCAAACCGTTGTGGGTGCCGGAGCACTTGTTAAAGAGTTTGGCCTGCATCCGGCGATGCTCAAAGACGAGGTTACGACACCTGCTGGAACCACAATCGAAGCTTTGCACCACATGGAAAGCAGTAGCTTTCGTGCTATTCTTATGACAGCCATCGAAAAAGCTACCCGAAAAGCAGCTGAAATTGGCGAGTAGCCCAGTGCTACCTCTACTTGTTACCTGTAGTGGGTTTCGCATCCAAAGTTTGTAGGCTATGCTAACGTTTTTTCAGCCCGCAGTTTTTAGATCGTAGTAAGAGCCTTGCTGTGCAAAAAGCTCCTGCCTAGAACCTTGTTCTGCAATTTCACCTTTTTTCATCACAATCACCTTGTCAGCAATTTCGATCGTACGCATGCGGTGGGCAATGATTAAGGCTGTTCTGCCGCCAAGCATGGCCTGCATCGCTTCTTGCACGACCAGCTCTGTTTCTGGGTCCAATGAAGATGTCGCTTCGTCCAAAAGAAGAATATCAGGATCTCGCGCAAGCGCCCTGGCAAAGACTACAAGCTGCCGCTGCCCCATAGAGAGGTTTTTACCGTTCTCATCGACGGCATAAGAAAGTAGATCTTTGTTCGAATCAAGGCAGAGCTGTTCTTTGCTGAGACCAACCACAGACAGCGCTTTGATCATACTGTCATCGCTGATACCTTCGCGTCCCATATGCAGGTTGAACGCAAGTGTTCCTTTAAATAAGACGCACTCTTGCGGCACGATTCCAAACTTTTTTCGCAGGTGTTCAGGGTGCCAGTCAGAGATACTCCTACCAAGTACTTGCAGGCTTTTGCCGTCTGAGTCATAAAGTTTGGTGATGAGTTTACTTAAAGTTGACTTGCCAGAACCTGTAGAGCCAACAATGGCAGTTATTTTTCCGCACTCAATATGAGCGCTAAGGTTTTTGATCACGGGTTGATTTTTGGTGTAAGCAAAGCTGTGTTGGGTAAACTGTGCAAGCGCCGATTTTTTTTCTGTACTTTCTTCTTTAAAATTTTCTTCTTGGTATTCTGGCATAGGGCCGGCGTTTTTATTTGCATACTCCTGCTCGACTTCAAACAAACTGAAGATGCGGTCAATGGCAGTGAAGGCGCTTTGGAGCATAGCTATTTTGTTTCCAAGTTGCTTGAGCGGTTCAAAAACCTGTTGGATGTATTGGACCATAGCTACAAGCAGGCCTGCACTAAGCCACGCTCCTGACCCGCTAGCAGTATTTGGGTCGACCCAGGCAAGAGCTGTCCACATGGCAAGGCCTATGCAAATAGAGGAAACTCCATCTAAAAATGCAAAGAGGCTAGCATCAACCACTACAGAGCGCATTTGCATGTCTCTATACTCGGCTCCAAGCTTGTCAGCATTCTCTATTGTTTGTTCTTGAGCGTTGGTAAGTTTGATCGTGGTGTGAGATGCGATGGTTTCTTGGATAAAAGCATTTAATTCAGCTATTTTTTTACGTGCAATCAGCATCGTTTTTTTGAGGATGTTAGACATAATGCCAATTACGATAAAAACAACCGGCAAAACCAAAAGAACTAAACCTGTAAGTCCTGGGCTTAAAAAGAACATTCCAATCATGCATCCAACAAGCGCTGCTAAATCGATGATTCCTGTGACAATGCCGAAAATTAGCGATTCGCTCAGATTGTTAAAATCACTGGTTGCCCTGGTAACCAGACTCCCACTTTTTTTGCGGTCATGGTAACGCATAGGTAGCCGCAGTATGTGAGAGACTAGGCTTCGGCGCATATCTGCAATGCTGCGGTGTACTAGCCAGGCGCTAGCCAAGGACTGGCTAGCCCGAAAGATGTACTCAAAGAAGACTACTCCACCAAAAAGCAGCCCCATGTACCAAAGGTAGTTTGCATCTGCTGGTAGAATCCCCTTATCAATAGCTTCTTTCAAAAGAAAAGGGCGGATGCTCTGTAGGCCTGCAATCAGAGGGATAAACATGGCTGTTAAAGACAGCCATAAGGGGTATTTTTTGACAAAAGGCCACAAGTGCCCCAGTTTTGCAAAGTCACCGAAAAACCCTTGGAAAGCTTGCCACAAGCTTTGAAGCTTTTTTTTCACGAGGCACCTCTTAGTTCTTTTGATTCTTCGCTGTCTTTAAATACTTGGTCTGGAGAGGTGAGCTCTCGAACAGCTTCTGGAAGGTTTTGCCATACCTCTGCAGGGGTTCCTTGCGCAGTGATGTGGCCTGCTTCGTTAAAAATAAGCAGCCGGTCACAACTTGCAAGCACAGCTGGCCTGCTACTGACGAAGAAAACAGCTGAGTCTATGGCTAGCAGGTGCTCGAGCATTTGTTTTTCGGTGATGGAATCGACGGCGCTCAGAACATCATCTAACAAGACTAGATCCGGCCGACGCAAAAAAGCACGGGTTAAAGCAAGCCTTTGCCTTTGACCGCCTGAAAGCTGAGCCCCTTTTTCTCCTACCTGAGTTTGCCAGCCGTAGGGCAGGATTTTTAATTCTGGTAAAAAGGCAGATTTTTTTGCTGCATTTTCTATCTGTTCAAGAGTGAGATCGCCGGCTGCACCAAGTTTTGCATTTTCTAGAACGGTTGTACTAAGAAGCTTTGCTTCTTGCTCAACATGAAAAATAGCGCTTCTAAGGTTGCTCTGGTCCATGGTCAAAATGTCTTGCCCCTTCCAGTAAACCTGACCTGGCTTTGGGTCAAAAATGCGGGTTAGGATTTGCAGAAGCGTGGTTTTTCCGGAGGCAACCGGTCCAAAGATACCGGTTTTTTGTCCCGCAAAAACTTCGAAGCTGACCCCGGTGAGTACATGGGGAGGCATGCTTTCATCTCTTGTGTTTTCGCGTCGCTCGGCATAGGCAAAACTTAGGTTTTGTACTTTTAGCAAAGGCGCTCGCTGCGCCGTGTTTTTTTTATCGCCCAAAGCTGCAAAGGCTTGCAGATCTGTCGAGGCATGCCGCACTAGGTCTGCTTCGGTTTCGAGGCTTTGCATCTCGTGCATCCGAACTGCTGCTGTACGTGCACGCTGCAGCACACCCATGACAATGCCAAAGGCGGTGATCGGAAAGGCTAGGTAGCTGATGTAGATATTGAAGGCTAGAATATCACCTACGGTAAGTGCGCCTGCAATGACCTGCAACCCTCCATAGACTAAGACCACTAGCGCAGAAGCGTTGTGTAAGGTCATAAGAAGTGGCCACATCAGGTTGCGGATTTTAACCATCTCCATGTTGTCTTTAAGGACCTGTAGGTTTTCTTTTTCTGCACGTTCGACAAATGCATCTTCTGCCCCCTGCAGTTTTACTGTTTGTACGTTCAGGAAAGCATCGGTGATACGGTTGGTTAACGTTGCAATCGATTCTTGTTGCCGCAAAGATATTGTGTGCATCCACGGCATGATCCACTGGGCTATGAGAAGCATAAAAGTCAGGGGTAAAAGAGCCCATAGCGTAAGCCAAGGGTGGATGCGAACCATCTGAAAAAGAGTAAAGACTGTAAGAAACACTAGGTTTGCTATTTGTAAAAAACCAAAAGCAAACAGTATGCGCATGTGCGAGACGTCGTTTGCAAGCCTAGAGATCAAATCTCCTAGCCCAAAGCGATCGAGGGTTTTGGCCGGTAGGTTGAGTATGTGTGAATATAAATCGTTTTTAAGTTGGTACTCTGTCTGCCGCCCCGGCCAAAAGATCAAGATCCTCGAAATCGCCCGGACAAACATCTGCAAAAAACCTAGTCCAATGATCGCAAGTGCAAGTTTTTGTAGGCTGCCTACATCTTCTAGACCAGCTTGGATTCCGTCCACGAGGAGCTTGCTCCAGTAAGGGATAGCTAATGTTGCAGCATTTGTGACCCCTAAGGCTAAAAGCCCCCCGAGGTACCATGGCCATAGCCTTAGCGTGTATTTTTTGGCAATCCTTGCCAACATCGTTGAACTCACTTCCTTGAACAATTAGCCCTGGGTTTTTTCTATTTGGCTCTGGCTCACCGTCTACCATAGCGTAGAGCCGTTATTATGCAAGGTTTTCACAGTAAAACGCCCTAAAGCTGAGTGTAGGGCAGGGTATACTGTCAAAAAAAATCACTATGCCATCCTTTTGAACGGCTGTAGTCTTTGGGGCCGAAGGAGGGCTACCTATGGAAATGGCAACGATTTACGAACTAATAGGTGTTTTGAGCCAGGCGAATGCTTTTTTTTCTTTTCTTGCATTGGGTATCACGCTGATCTTGGTCGACTACTACTTTCCGATTGATTGGCCTGCATATGTTGGTTACCTGTGTTTTGGGTTTGCAGTGTTTTTTTCCTTGGTGGAGTCACTTGTAGTTTCGGCTTTAGGTGGGGGCGCTGTCTTTGTCACGATGCTCGTATTGCACGTACTGTTTTTTTCGCGGTATTTGACCAACGCTCCTGCAGATAAGAGCAGTGAAGGAAGTCAGGGCTCAAAAGCAAAAGGAGGCGCGCATGAATAACATGAACGGCATAAAAGTAAGGTTAGTGATCGCAGTAGTGATCGCCCTGTTTTCTCTGGTAAGTTATTTTGGTAGCGGCAGTGAAAACCCAATTACAGGCCAAATGCAGCGCGTATCAATGTCTCCAAATCAAGAAATCACCTTAGGGGTGCAGGCTGCGCCGGAGATGGCACGTCAGCACGGTGGTTTGCATCCAGATCAAAAAGCACAGGATCTTTTAGACCAGGTTGGCATCAAGCTATTGTCTGCCCTCAAAGAGTACATGCGCGAGAGAAGCCTAAATGTGGCTTCACCTTATAAGTTTGAGTTTCACCTTTTGGCCGATGAGAAGGCGATCAATGCGTTTGCACTCCCAGGTGGACAGGTTTTTATCACGGCTGCGTTGTTTAAAAAGCTGAAGAGCGAAGACCAGTTAGCTGGAGTGATCGGGCATGAAATTGGACACGTTGTGGCGCGGCACGGAGCGCAGCGTGTCTCGCAGCAAAAACTTACCCAAGGCCTGGTCGGTGCCGCAGGAGTTCTGGGCGGAACCCAGGAGTCAGCGCGTATGGCAATGATGGTCGCAAATGTAGTCAACATGAAGTATGGGCGCGGCGATGAGCTCGAATCCGATAGGTGGGGCATACGCCTTTGCCACTGGGCCGGCTATGACCCAAGGGCGATGCTAGGGGTGATGGATGTTCTAGATGCTGCCAGCGGTGGACGCGCCCCGCCCGAGATGATGAGCACGCACCCTAAGCCTGCAAATCGCAAAGAATACATCCGGCGGGTGTTAGAAGAAGAGTTTCCGGGAAAGTACCCCATCTAAAGCCTGGTGACTTTAAGTACAAAAAAACCCCACTTGGATCCAAGCGGGGTTTTTGTTTTGATCTAAAACCTTTGGCTTAGAAGAAGTAGTCAAACTTCACTAAGTTTACGGTCCATTGGTTTTGGTTTGTATCAAAGTCTGGGTTTCCTGGAAGGAATTGAGTTTCAGTGTCACCACTTAGGTAGCGGTAGTCAAAAGACGGTGACCATGTTGCTCCACCACTTCCGAGAGGGACTCTATAGCCCAAAGAAACCTGGCCGCCAAAGAGGTTTGATTTACGATCCATTGCTCCACCTTCTTCTTCATCGATCGCGTAGATAAAGCTAGCTTCAATGTAAGGGCTTTTGCAGACATGCTTTATAAAGCTGTAGTTCACACCCAAAGCAAAGCCGATTTCTGAGGTTTCTAACTCTGTGGTTGGCTGACCAGTTTGCTCAACTTCAGTCTTTCCAAAAGCTAGCTGCAATCCTGCACGAAGTGCCAATTGGTTGGTAAGAAAATAACCATAACTGATAGCGAGGTTTGGAGTGAATGTTTCTTTTTCTTCTCGGATCCCACTACCAAAGGCTGCTGTTGCTTCTGTTTCGGTGGTAGTTCCACGAAAGATACCTGCTATATCTGTTTCGATAGTTCCGTAAAACTTACCTTTGAAGTTTTTGTGCATGTGGCCTTCACTGTGATGACCTTTTTTTCCATGGTGTCCGTGATGTTCTGCCAATACGCTGGTACCGACGATTGCAAGCGCAGAAAGCGCAGCCGTTTGTAAAATTCGAAGCATAATAAGTCTCCTTCTCCGTTTGCTTTGAAATATCTAAGTTAAACGATAGAAAAAGTGTTTTTAGATAGCAAGCGAAACGATGTAGGTAGGTAGGTCACGGTAATGTTTTGATTTAAGCATAATGGCGTGCAGAAAATGTGTGATCTGTGCCGCAGTGCTTTCAGAAACTATTTGCAAGTGGTCAGGTATGCATTCAATGCTATAAATAAATGCATTTACATATATGCGTATTTTGCAAATATGTGTGAAGAAACAACTGAGGGTTTTAGAACGGGCAATTTAGCAACGCTATGCTAGGATTTATTTCAAGGAGATCAGGTGTTTACACTCTGGATAAAAGGTAGAGTCAGGCGGCTTTATACAAGCCTAGGCGATGAGGCAACCAGCTTTGTGGTGAGTGCTTTATTCTTTTTTGTATTTCTCTATGTCGCCAAAGATTTTTTGCAAGAGAGCCTGGGCTTGGTTGGAGCCTCGCTGCAAGCGGCCGGTCTTAGTCTGGTAGCAAAAATCCTTTTGCTGGCTGCAGGGTGTTTCAGCTCGTTTTGCCTGTTAACCCCCCTAGACTGGCAGCGCTTAGAGGGGTTTACTGTGAGCTTGGGCAGCAAGATAGAAGTAAATAGTCGTTTGCTGCGCGGCGCTTTAAGTATAGCTGTAGTGTGTATTGGCTCTATATTGATCTGGTTTTTTCTAGGGCTAAGCCTTGAAGGCGGAACGCTAGAGGGGGCCATGTATTTTGCTCTAGGCGCGGCACTTGCCTTTGTTTATCTTTGTTTTAGCCTAGGTAAAAACATTTCTGGGCGCAAAACTGTTTTGCAAAATTTTCTACAAGACAAACCATTATGGCTTCAAAAGCTTCACGGTTGGCTGCAGCCTTCAGCCCTTGTGTTTCTTAGCGCGGTCCTTTCACTGTTGGCCGGCTTTGCTTTTTGGCTTGTTGAGCTACACCCGCTCCTCTGGGCAGTATCAGTGTGGGTGTGTATGCTTCCTCTAAACCTTGCACTTCAGCTTGCGTTGACCACAGACCTCAAGACAAGCTGGCTTGGGCGCAACTTAGGAACTACCCACTTTGGGTTCCAGCTTGGGTGGCATAAGCTTGTTTTTTTAGTTGGTAGTGTGTCTTGTTTTTTTTATTTACTGGTATTTGTGCTGCTTAAAGCTGAAGGTGTGACGGTCGGTTTTTTTTCGACGCTCGAGACTGTTTTTTTCTCCACTCTCGGGGCCGTATTCAGCAGCCTTGTCTTAGCACCGGCGACCGTCTATTTGCTCGATCCGTTTCGGCCTGTCTCTAGGTTTGTGGTTTGTAGCTTTTTGTCTCTTATTTGTTTGACGCTAAGCATGGCGCACCCGCTTGGTTTTTTGTCTGTATTTTTAATTGCAGGTTTTGCCGAGTCGCAACAAGCTGGCCATTTTTATCGTGCCCTGTGGCATTGAGGTATTTATTGTATGAAGCTAACAGTAGATCTACTAAAAAAGAGTTATGGCGAAGCCTTTTGCTTGGGCCCTGTGAGTTTTGAGATTCCATCAGGTAAAGTAGTGGGTATTTTTGGCAAAAACGGCTCGGGTAAATCAACTTTAATCCACCTTTTGACCGGTAACCTGGATGCTTCGTCTGGGACGGTGCATATAAATCAAACGAGGATGCTTCCGCAAAACCCAGAGCTGCGCGCAAAGGTAGGGTATCTGCCGCAGACCTCGCATCTCCCTGTTTGGCAAACAGCCCAAGAGCTGATGGTTTATGCTGCCCGCCTGCAAAACATTTCTGATGCCGCCGGTAAAATAAAAAAAGAGATGCAGCGATGGGGAGTAGATGCATTTGCAAACCGGGCTATTTCACAGTGCAGCGGGGGAATGCAAAAGCGTATTGGGCTTGCCATTTTATCCTTACTAGACTCACCAGTGTCTGTTTTGGACGAGCCTTTTACCGGTTTGGATGTTTGGTACTGCCAGCAGCTTTTTATATGGTTAGAAGAGCGCAAAAAAAATGCCAAAACCACGCTGCTTTGCACGCACCACCTAAGCTACCTGGCTCGACTGGCTGACTTAGGGCTTTTTGTCGAAGGTGGGCAGGTTCAGCTGCTTGAGAACATAGACAACCGAGATTGGCAGAAGCAGACAGCGGCTCTTGAGTCCTTGGTAGTCTGATTTTCCTATTTATTTACAAATACTTGCAAACTAAGTGACCGAACCGCCTGTTTTCTGAGCCAGCTACTTGCTCTCTCTCTGGGCTTGCGATAAATAGTATAATGACTAACCAGTCAATTTTAGGTGGCCAAGTGGCACCGTGATTTAAAGCATGTTCATGGACTAGAGCGGCGTACGAGTCCCTGTTTTTAACTTTTTAAAAACAGAGGTTTTGGGAGTTTTTTGCTTATGAAATTTTTTTTCTTGCCTACATCCGCCGCTGCATCTGCTGCTTTATCTGTGCTGCTGTTCTGCGTTAACTCCCCCTCTCTACATGCATGTTTTGATAAATTAGATCCAGCAAAACTCGAAGCCGAGATGAGCTCACTGGACAGTGCCCTACGTGCTGGACCAAAACTCGAAGCTGAGCGTGATTCAACTGTAGCTCCTTGGCACAGCTTAAATGTGGCGACTTCTAAAATCCCACAGTCTTTTTTCCTAAACGCATGGAAGGCAGTGCAAGAGTTTACAGGAATTCGCTATGGAGAACTGACAAAAGAAGAGCGGTTAACGCAAGAAAAACAGTATGTCAGTGAAAACTCTCCGCATAAATGGGAAGTGAATACAAACCCGTCTACACATGCTTTTTTTATTGCGCAAGGTCTGGCTAAGTCTGGCAAAAGTTTTGAAGGTTCTAAAGTCCCGGTTTCTTATTGGATTTCCACGTTGATGACTCGGCCTGGTATGGCGCATCATTTCCTCACCTCTAGGGCTGCTTTTGAAAGTTACTCGTTCAAAGAAGCCGTACTAGTGCTTTTCTTTGCCCGCAAAGTTGTGGAGCGTAGCAGAGTAAACAGCGACGCCCTTTTTCTAAAGGATCTGTTGCAGCTTGTTGCCTTGCGAACGGAGCTTTTACCTGAAGATATCGCTGCACTAAAAGGGTGGTTTGGCGAGGCTGGCTACTTCCCTTTGATAAAACAGTCGATTGCAAACCGTGACTCAGCCAAAAAAGAAAAGTCACGCGCCTACATTTTAGAAAAAATCAGCGCGTCTAGTGGCACATTGGATCTAGTTGAGGCTAAAGAGATCATTCACATGTTTGAGCGTCAGTACCTCTACGGAAACTACGACGTCCGTAGCCCAGGTGGGTTTGTAAAGGCTGTGCCACTTAAAGCCGGAGAATTGATGCATGTTTTAAACTCCTTAAGTACAAACGATGCCGGGCCATTTTTGTTGGAACTCATGCGCTCGACCTTTTATGGTAATAATTCTTTGCACTGGAACTGGTATGCGTGGCGTGATGTACATGCGGTAGCAAAAAAGCGCATCGATGGATCTTATGAGCACCGCAACGCGATCTTAGAAAAGCTCCGAGGACAGTTTGAGGGTGAACGGCGTACCTTAAAGACGCTGCTCTAAGGCAGGAAGTCCTCCATGGTCAACCCTTGTTCGTTTAAAGCTTCGCGGAGGGTAGTAGTTACTCTTTTTATCTGTTGGTCAATGCTTTGCCTACTGACGCCATATCTTTTTGCTATTTTGACCATGGTTTCTCCTCCGGGCGGAGATTTTTCTAGTAGGCCTTTATTCTGCATGTAAATTTTTTTCTGTTTTTTGCTCAGTGTTGAAATACCCATAATAAAACTTCGCAGCTTAGCGGCGGTATCTTGGTGCATAGCCGTCTCTGTCTTTTTTTCTGGGTACCTTCGTAAATGAATCGTCGGTTTTTGGTGCCCTATAAGGTCTGGATCCTTCAACCTAACATCAGGTTCAACGCTTATGTCAGCTTCAAGCCGCGGCATTTTTTTTAGTGCATTTTTGCTCTTTGTAGACATTGTAATCGACATGTTTTTTGCGATTGATCCAATGTAGGTGTGGGGTTTTGATTTCCCTTTGTACTGATGGAGCACCGAGATGATCTTTAGGCTCAATTCGGTAAGAAACTCACTTCGGTTCATACCTGCGACCGAGCGCCCAGAGCTTAGCTTGTATATCAGCGCTTGGTTGTGAGCCACTACAATGAGGTGACACATGTAGATGAGTTCATCTATCTTTTTAACGGAATCTACATCGGTCAGTTGTTCTCTGTAGCTATGTAAGCTAGCTGCATCTTGCATGAGTTGAACTACTTGCTCTACTGGTAGAATTTGGTGATTTAGCCGCTTGTCTAACTTTTTCTCAAACACGACCCTGTTTTCACTGCTTTTGAAAAGCTCAAAAAATCCCGGTTCAGCGATAGACTCTAAACTAAGCCCAGCAAGCTCTGTACAAATAATGTTAACTGGTTTTGGCGGGTTGGTTTTATCGCCACTTGCGTAAATTAGGCTGCTACTATGACCTGCCTGCAAAAACAGTGCAGCAGTGGCTGCTTTACGCCAAGATCTTAAGGTGTGTTTAAGGTTATATGTTATGGCAGGAAGTCTTCCATGGTTAAGCCCTGAGATTTCATGGCTGTGTGAATTTTTTTCTCTATATCTCGTACCATGCTGGCAACACTAGCTTCTTTGATCCCTAGCTTTTTGCTTAGAACCCGGGCTCTGTCACGACCTGGAGGTGTGTTGTCTGAAAGTCCACGGTATAGAAAATAGTCTTCTTTTTGCCTATCAGTTATATTTGTTAGGCTTTCAATAAAAGATTTTAGTTTGTCTGCTGTGTGAGAGTGTATATTTGGCTTTGGTGCGGACTTATCTACCTTGCGCAGCTGGCTGATGGGAACAACAGGCTTTAGGTCTTTTAGTTCAAACCCTTCTTCTGTAGCAGTAGGTTCAAACTGAGATTCAAGGATTTCTAAATTTGCTTTGCGATCACTAACACTTTTTCTTAGAAGATCAACAGCGTGGTTTTTTACTATTTTCCTGATGTATGTAGTAGGTTCTGTCGATCCATTGTATTTGGGGAGCGCTTTAAACAGTTTATGGCCTAATTCTTGTAAAAACTCATATCTTCTCATGCCGGGGATATTCAATGTGTGCGTTTGTTTGTGGATATACTTTTGATTGTGCGCTATGACGATTGAGTAGCACATGTATACGAACTCATCTATCTTCTTCTGTGATTCTACGTCTTTGATTTTCTTGCGGTATTCAAGCAAGGTAGCAGCGTCGCGGAGTAGTTGCCTTATTTGCACTTTAGGCAAAATGTCATGCCCAAGCCTAGCTTGAAGGTCTTCTGTTTGAGTGATAATCTCACTTTTTCCAAAAAGCTTAAAAAATTCCGGTTCAGCGATAGATTTCAAGCCAAGTCCAGCCAGCTCCGTACAAGCGATGTTAACTGGTTTTGTGGGCTTGGTTTTATCGTCACTTGCGTAAATTAGGCTGCTACTAGAAGCTACCTGCAAAATCAGCAGAGCAGTGACTGCTTTGCACCAAGGCTTTAAGGTGTGGCTAAAGCTATACCTCATGGCAGAAAGTCTTCCATGGTTAGGTTTTTTCGCTTTACAGCGTCTCTAAATTTTCCTTCTGCGGTATAGACTGTGTCTCTAATAGTAGCTTTGCTAACATTATATTTTTCACTGAGTTCAATCAAAGAGACCCCGCCTCGTGGGGAGTCATCCAACAGACCGCGGTATGCTAAATACATTTCCATTTGGCGGTCGGTGAAATTTGCATGGTCGGCAATAAAATTCCTTAGCTTTATAACTGTGCTTTGTTTGATCGCGGTATTTGACCGCTTATCGGTATACCTTCGCAGATCTCTTGTAAGGGTCCCAGATTCAAGGGGATCCAAATTTTTAAACTTGCTGTTGTCTTGGGGTAGATCAGATTTACTTTTTTGTTTTTCATGACGGCTGATACTTCCCCTTATTAGGTTGTTTCCCATGTTTTTAGCTACCGGACCCATAAACGTGTTGACTCTTGAGGAACCATCGTATTTTTTAAGCTGCTCAACTACGGCCAAACTTAGTTCGGTTAGAAATTCGTTCTTTGATTTCCCTTCTATGAAATAATTTTTAGTGACCCCGTTGATTAGTTTTTGGTTGTGAGCGACGACAATCAGATGACACATATAGATATACTCATCTATCACTTTGCGTGATTCTATGTCTTGAACTTCTTCGCGGTAGCGCAACAAGGTTGATGCATCTTCCATGAGTTGACTTGCTTGTTCTTTTGGTAAAATTGTGTGATTTTTTCGCTCTTCTACGCTTTCTGCAAACAGAGTCCTTTTTTCGCTTTCCTGAAAAAGCCTAATGAATCCGGGATCTGCGATAGACCCTAGAGTTAGTCCTACGAATTTGGCGCACACAGTACTTTTAGGTTTTGCCGGGCTTGGTTTGCCTTCATCAGCGTAGAGGTGGAGGCTTAGCCCCGCTGCTAATAAAAACATGTAGACCAGCGCGTGCGGTTTGAAGTGCAACATAATGTTCCTTTGACCGTCTTGAATAGGAATCTTGTCTATAGAAGTATAGCAAACTAGCCGGGAGACTATACCTCATTTAAAAACTACAGGCCTTGGGACAGCGAGGTTACGCATCTCATGGTAGTTTTTTGAGTCTTAGCTCTCTAATATGCTAAAATCCTTCAGTATTTAATGAGTTCTTGTGAATAAAAGGTGAACATATGAGTGCAGCCTATATCATTCGGCGACTATTGTTGATGATCCCTACCTTTCTTGGCGTCACCTTGATGGTGTTTGCCATAACCCGGTTTGTTCCGGGCGGCCCGGTCGAGCGTGCACTACAAGAAGCACAGTCTATGGCTGACGGTGAAGGCGGCGAAGCAAGCTCTGGGGGGAACGAGCTGCGTGCCGGCGCGCTCAGCAAAGATCAAATCCAGATGCTCAATGAGTACTACGGTTTTGATAAGCCCGTTCTAGTGTCCTATGCCCTATGGCTAAAAAAACTTGTGGTGCTAGATCTAGGTGATTCGACGCGTTGGTATGAGCCGGTTTGGCAAACCATAGCGCGTGTTTTACCGGTTTCTACTTTTTATGGTTTGGTCAGCATGCTTTTGGCCTATTTGATTTGCATACCTCTGGGTATCATCAAAGCAATTAAACATAGGACAACCCTAGACTCTTTGAGTTCCATACTGATTTTTATTGGGTATGCTATCCCCGGCTTTATTGTAGCCGTACTTCTTATGAGCTGTTTTAGCTTTTATTTAGAGTGGTTCCCTTCTGGTGGGTTTATCAGCGATGAGTTTGAAGACCTCGGTGTGTTTGCTAAGGTAATCGACCTTTTCTATCATGCAACCCTTCCTTTGATTGCCTATACGATCGGTAGTTTTGCTGTGATGACTATGCTGATGAAAAACTCTTTGATGGATAACCTTGCAGCAGATTATGTCCGAACGGCGATGGCTAAGGGGTTTCCGTTTCGCACGGCTGTGTTTCGGCATGCTTTGCGCAATAGCTTGATTCCGTTAGCAACACATTTTGGTAGCAACATTTCTTTTTTTATTGGCGGGTCTTTCTTGATCGAACAGATTTTTGACATCGATGGGTTTGGGCTTCTTGGTTTTGAGTCCATTGTCGAGCGTGACTACCCTGTAGTGATGGGGATTTTGGCCATTAGCTGCGTTCTGCAGCTGCTTGGAAATTTACTAAGTGATATCTGTGTGGCATCTGTCGATCCGCGCGTTCAGTTTGAGTAGAGTAAGAAAGGTATCTGAAGTTGTTTTATATAAGCCCAAGACTTTTACGTAGGTTCGAGCGTTTTCGTGCAATTAAGCGTGGTTACTATTCCTTATGGATCATCCTTGCTTTGATTGCCGTAAGCTTTGTGGCAGAGCTTTGGATCAACAACCGCGCTTTAATTGTGAGCTACGAGGGTCGCCTCTACTTTCCGACTTATACCGAGATGTACCCTGGCAATACATTTGGCTTGGACTATGTGCATGAAACCGATTATCTCGAACTGCAAAAAAATATGCGCGCTAAAAAAGAAAAAGGTGAAAAAGCTGGATGGGTCCTGATGCCGCTAGTTCCACACGGGCCGCTAGACACTTCTAGCCGCGAAGAAGGCTATGCACCTTACCCACCAAGCATCAAGTACCAAAACTATCTAGGCACGGACTCGACCGGAAGAGACGTACTAGCGAGGCTTATCTATGGGTTTCGCATGGCGATGGTCTTTTCGATCGTGTTGATGGTTTTTAGCTACATCATTGGAATTGCTGTCGGCTGCATGATGGGTTTTTTTGGTGGCTGGTTTGACTTGGTTATGCAGCGAGTGGTTGAAATTTGGTCGAACGTACCTTTCTTGTATGTTGTCATGATTGTATCTTCAATCATTGTTCCTAGCTTTTGGATGCTCCTTGCTATCATGGTTTTCTTTGGCTGGCAGGGGATGACCTATTATATGCGTTCACAGACCTACAGAGAGCGATCCAGGCTTTATGTCCTGTCGGCGCAGTCTCTGGGTGCCTCTCCTCTGCGGATCATCCTAAAACATATTCTACCCAATAGCCTTTCGATCATTGTGACCTTTATCCCTTTTGCTATTGCCGGCGGGATTTCTTCTCTTACAGCCCTCGACTACTTAGGGTACGGCCTGCCGCCTCCTACTCCAAGCTGGGGCGAGCTTTTGGATCAAGGCGTTGAAAACCTGGATGCCTGGTGGGTTGCCGGTTCTGTCGTGGTGATGCTGGTATTGATTTTAACCATGGTGACCTTTGTGGGTGAGGCTGTACGAGAAGCCTTTGATCCCAAAAAGTTTACCGTATATGAGTGAGCTACAAATGATGATTCGTTCGAAAAAAATAGTCTTAGGGCTTACTTTGATTTTGTCTTCTTTGTTTGTCATAGGTTGCCAGTGTCTGGCGCCTGAGGATTTGGCAAAGACAAGCGCACCAAAAGAATACAAAGAGTTAACTCCGTACCCTTCTCAGGCACTGCCAAGTGGCCTTGTTTGGCAAACCGAAGAAGATGCTCCGGTATTTGCCTCGCCAGAGGCCCAAAAAGGCGGAAAGTACATTGGCGCCATTTCCATGTTTCCATTGACCCTTCGCATGGTTGGCCCTGATTCAAGCAGCGGCCCTTCCCGCGGTTTGATTTATGGAAATAAAATGTCTTTGATTATAGAACACCCAAATATGGATAAGTGGCTTCCAGCTCTTGCTTCGCACTGGTCGTATCAAAACGATGGTAAGACAACGTATTTCAAAATTCGCCCTGAAGCTCGATGGAGTGATGGCCGCCCTGTTACAGCCGATGATTTTATGTTTTACACGGAGTTTATGAGCTCGAAAAACATCATGGCTCCTTTTTACAATAACTACATCGAAGAGTGGATCGAAAAAATCGTAAAATACGATGACCACACCATAAGTATCCATCTTAAAAAAGCAGTTCCCGATGACGAAGCGCTTGGGAAAATGGCGCTGAGCCCTATGCCGCGTCATTTTTACAATGGAGAGGTTCCAGAAGACTTTATCCGCCGCTACAACTGGAAGGTGGAGCCTAACACTGGGCCTTACTATTTAAGTAAAATGCGAAAAGGTAAGTACATACTTTTTAAGCGCAAAAAAAACTGGTGGGCAAAGGACTTGAATTACTTTAAAAACAGGTTCAATGTCGATTATGCAAAATACATTGTCGTCCGTAATTCAGATAAAAAGTTTCGTTTGTTCAAAAAAGGCAAACTGTCGACTTTTCAAATTACTGAAGCCAAGCATTGGTTTGATAAAACAAACTCAAGAGAGTTTACGTATGGTTTTATTCGAAAATTAGAAGCCTGGAACGATAAAAACCGTACTCCAGGTGGCTTTTACCTCAACAGTCGTCACAAGCTTTTGAAGGACCGCAATACGCGTCTTGGTATTGGGCACGCGTTGAACTTTAAACGCGTGATCAAAGAGTTTTTTCGTGGTGACCGGTTAAGATTGAAGCACGCCTATGAGGGTACTGGCGAATATGAAAACAAGCAGCTCCTCCCCCCAACGTTCAACCCAAAGCTTGCAGCCAAGTACCTAAATGCCGCAGGTTGGGGCAAGCGTGATAAAAAAGGCATCCGTATGCGCGGCCGCGACCGGCTTTCGTTTACTATTACAAACCCAACTAAAGCAAACAATCCTATGTTTGAAATTCTACGCGAGGAAGCCGTGAAGATTGGTGTAGAGTTTAATATTCAAAATGTAGATTCTACGCAGTTTTTTAAAATCATCTCAAATAAAAAACACTCAATCATCCCCATGGCTTTTGGTAGTGGGGCGATTCCGCGTTACCGTCAAATGTATCACTCCAGTTTTGCAGGTAAAGAAAACAACAACAACGTGACGAACACTTCAGATAAGAAGCTAGATGCGATGATCGAAGCCTACCGCAACACAAGAAACGGCGAAGAGCGCCGCAGTTTGAGCAGACAGATTCAAAAGTATGCGCACGACCTTGCCGTCTTTATTCCTTTTGCACATCAGCCGTTTTTTCGCGAAGCGCATTGGCGGTGGTTTAGGGCTCCAGGCCCTCCAGGTACAAAAATTTCTAGCACTGCTTTTGCACTTTTTGATGAATCAACTGGAGGCCGGTTTTGGTTTGATCCAGACATGAAAAAACTCACAGACAGAGCCATGCGTGATGGAACTAAGCTGTCGTCAGATATTTTGATCGATAAAACATTTAAACCAGCCCCATAGGTTAGCAATACAGAAAGGCATGCAATGAGTTCAGCCGAGCAAAATAAAAGCACCCACATCCAGGCCGTTGCGGCAGAGCCACTGCTGACAGTCAAAGACCTAGCGGTTTCTTTTGAAACGGATTTCGGCCGTCTGCGGGCCGTAGATTCTTTTAGTTTTGAGCTTTCAGCCGGAGAGACCTTAGGGATTGTCGGAGAGTCGGGTTGCGGTAAATCCGTAAGCTGCATGGCGCTGCTAGACCTTTTGCCAAAACCGGCCGGGCAGATTGATGCAGGTAAGGTCGTGCTTCAAGGGACAGACATCAGAACTATTTCTAGAGAAGAGCTATATAAAGTTCGTGGGGGTGAGGTTGGCTTTATATTTCAGGACCCTATGACCGCGCTGAACCCGGTTAAAACCATAGGTAAGCAGCTTGCAGAAATGTATGAGCTGCATAAGCCTGGTTATTCCTCCGAAAGAGTGACATCTGAGTGTTTGGAGCTACTCGCTAGGGTGGGCGTGCCGAGCCCCGCAGCTCGCTTACATGTTTACCCCCATCAGCTCTCTGGTGGGCTGCGTCAACGCGTGATGATTGCGATGGCTCTAACATGCAAACCAAAGGTTTTGATCGCTGACGAGCCAACCACGGCCTTGGACGCTACGATTCAAGCGCAGATACTATTGCTTTTGCAGGACCTACAAAAAGAAACCAACATGGGCATTGTCATGGTGACCCATGATTTGGCCGTGGTTGCCCAGCAGTGTGACTCTGTTTTGGTGATGTACGCAGGGCGGGTCGTAGAAGAGGGTCCGGTAGAAGAGATTTTTGCCAACCCCAAACACCCCTATACCCAGATGCTCATGGCCTCGATGCCAACCCTTGATACCCCAACAAAATCAGAGCTTCCGACTATACCGGGACGGGTTCCGTCTTTGTATGCGATGCCCAGCGGGTGCCGCTTTAACAACCGCTGCCCTTATGCCCAGATGAACTGCGTTAGCCTGAGCCCTGAATTTGAAAAGGTAAATGCAGACCATAGAGTACGCTGCCTGCACCACGCTGAGCTCAAACCGCGTAACATTGAAGAGGTGAAAATCTAATGTCAAAGGTCATGATCAAAGCAGAAAACATCGTAAAGTACTTCCCGGTGCGTGGTGGCATCTTTTTTAGAGAAATCGGAAGGGTCCATGCCGTAAGTGACGTTTCTTTTGAAATCGCTGCAGGCGAGACCTTTAGTTTAGTTGGTGAGTCTGGTTGCGGTAAAACCACCACAGCCCGCAGCGTCTCGAGGCTATACGATATCCAGTCCGGTAAAATCACCTTTGATGGAAAACCGATCGAAAAACTAAAAGGACGTGACCTGCGTGAGCTGCGCCGCAACATCCAAATCATCTTCCAAGACCCTATGGATTCTTTAAATCCGCGGCATACGGTCCGCCAGATCCTCAAAGAGCCCTTTGAGATCCACGGCTTGCTCACACGAAAAGAGCGTGAAGAAGAAGTTTTAAAGCTTTTAGACCTAGTAGGTCTTCCGCAGACGGCTGCGCGTAAGTTTGCGCATGAGTTTAGTGGCGGGCAAAGACAGAGGATTGGAATTGCGCGTGCCATAGCTCTTAAGCCCAAACTCATTATCTGCGACGAGCCAGTATCTGCACTAGATGTATCAATCCAGTCAGAGATCCTAAATCTTTTGCTACAGCTGCAAAGAGAGCTCGGGCTAACCTATCTTTTTATTGCGCATAACCTGGCCGTGGTTCGCCACATATCGGACAGGATTGGTGTGATGTATTTGGGTAAGCTTGTAGAGGTCGCTCCGGCAGAAGAGCTTTACCGAAACCCAAGACACCCTTATACCAAGGCTCTTTTGGATTCGATCCCAAACCCTGACCCGACCAAGCGTAAACAGCTACAAACCATCGAAGGTGAGATTCCTAGCCCGAGAAACCCTCCAAGCGGTTGCCGGTTTCATACGCGTTGCCCGTTTGCGGTAGAAAAATGTAAAAAAGTAGACCCAGTGTTGACTGGAAAAGAGGGCCACGACGTAGCCTGTCACTTTCCGCTGGCTTAACTTAAAGTTCCGTACCCTTAAATCCCTAGCATGAGCCTGCAGTGGTTTGCGCCTCTGTAGATTGTTCGGGGAGCGGTTATGGCTGTAAACTTTGCAGGTTTTCCAATAAAGTTTCTAACCACGCTTTTTTGACTTTCAAGGTACTTTTTGTGGACTTCTGTGAGGGTGTCAAGTTTGTTTTTATCTATGATGAGACCTGTTTCATTGTGTTTTTTCTTGGCGTTGTGAATCATCCGTTTTTGCATAAGATAGATGCCTTCGCCTGCTACCAGAGCAGAAGAGAGCAAAAGAATCCTGCCGATTCCCATTTCGTAGTTTCCACCAAAAACACTTATTTTTTCATGGAACAAAAGATCTGCTTTGCTTAAGGTAAATGGAATCAAGTAAATACCAGAAAAATAAAGATCATTGACGGTAAACCCTGCAAGCTCTTTGCCAAAAGCTTTTACCGAAACAATTCCTTTGCCTTTACCCATTGCTTGCTGCAGCATCGGAAGGTCTGTAAAGGCGTTTCGGGCGAACAAAGATAGCATCATGTTTGAAAACAAGTGAAACTGTATGCCTTCCATAGATCCTGCCGCTGAATCGGGTGATGCTAAAGGATTATAAGAGTTGGGTGAAAAGAACATTTGTCTATAAACATTTCCCGCTGTCCCAAATCCCGGGGTCCCAAAACTGCCTCCGATTGTATAAGTGAGGCCGTAATAAATGTACCTGCTCGGAAGGCTGATCACTGATTTTTTCAAAGCTTTCTTAAAAGCTGAGTCACCTATTTTTTGCTGCCAGTTTTTTTGAATTCTGTGAATAGTTCCTAAGGAAAGTCCAAACCCCATAGAAACACCCGTCATCGTGAAGATCGCAGGGCTAAGTTCACTTATATGTATATCTGATAGCGAGCGGGTAATTCCTTCTCCAGACTGTCCGAAGTAAACCTCTAAGAATCCAGAGCCGATAACAAGGCTAGCTTGAGCAGTGGTTGCAAGAAGCGCTAGGGTGGCAGTCCCAGGAGGGAACTCTACATAAGCAGATTTACGTAGCTTTAATGCGTGCTTTAACCGCTGTGCATTCGATGATTTGTGCGGCTTCAAGATGTCTTTTGGGTTTTGAATATGGTCTACATACTTAGTTGGTTTGTACCAGTTTTTTGAAAAGCCTGATGGATCCAATGATTTTATAAATTCACCATTTTCCGCAGAGTGAGCATGGGTGCTGGTGGTTAGGCCTAAGTTTGACATGTATTTGCGAAAGGCATGTGAGTTTGAATCAATTGTTTTATCAACAAAAAGCGTTGTTCTGCCTGAGGGTCTGTGAAAGACACGAAAAAGCAATACGGCTAACTTTTTGCCTTTTGCCGGAACTAGCTCCTTGACCTCAAACTCCGTTTGCAAGTCATCGAACTTAAACTGGATGTTTTCCTGTGAAATATTCTTTGCCAAAGCTTTGAAACCAGAAAACACATCCCCGTTTTTTTCTTGGGTCAGTTCTTTATAGATTTCATGGGTTTTTATAATGCCTTTATTGAGTGTTTCAAGGATCGCTTGATCGGCCGGAGAAAGCATCTGACTTTTTGTTAAAGATTTCGCTCTTGGCTGATGCTCTTTGCCTTGCTTGAAAAGGTCGATAAACATTTGAGCTTCGGACTGACGGACCTGATGTTCAGTATTCCATAAGTCTTCGGTGAAGCTTCTAGCGCTATCTTCCGGGAAGGTCTGGGGTGATTCAGACTCCTCATATGGGGAAGCCATACTTAAGTCAGCAGTTGCATATAATTTGGACACAAGAAGCAGCCCTATAAGTAGGCAAACTTTTTTCCAAACTGGTTGTGATCTGGCAATCGGGTTTTTGCACATCACCTTAAATCTCCCAATGATGGGGAGACCATACGTACAGTTTTTGTTTAATTCAAACTAATTTTGTGGATTAAACAAATCTTAATATTAGTCTTGTTTTTCGGTATAAGTTGGTTGGTCAGTCAGTTTTTATAGGGGCAAGCGCCTGAGCTTAAAGTCCAAAAGCAGCACGTATTCCAGTGAGGATAAATTCGACGGCAATGGCGCTAATGATAATCCCCATGATTCTAGTTAAAAGGTTTAACCCTGTTTTTCCCAATAGGCGGGCAATAAGCGGAGCAAACTTAAGGAGAATATAAGAGGCCAGAAGTACAATAAATATAGCTAAAACGAGTCCAGCTTTGCGGATGGGGCTATCAGCAGCAGAAGAGAAGAGAACCACGGTTGAAATAGAGCCAGGGCCAGCTAAAAGGGGGGTAGCCAGCGGGAACACCGCATAGGAGTCCGAATCTTCAAGATCCAGTTTTTCCTCAGCTTTCACCCTTTTTCGTTCTCCAGACAGCTGACTGATGCCGAATTTGAGCAGCAAGATGCCGCCTGCAATCCGAAACCCGTGGATGCTTATATGAAAAAAGTTAAAAAGGGCCAGTCCTGATATGGCAAACAAGGAAAGAATGCAGAAGGCTATAGCGGTTGATTTAACCCGCATGGCAGCACGTTCTTTGTGTGTGGTGTCTTCACAAAATCCAAGATAAACAGGGATAACAGCAAAAGGGTCGACAATCACAAACAAGGACACAACCATTGCCCAGATATAACTTATTTGGCTATTTAAAAAACTCAGTTCCATAATTTACGTTATCTGCCTTTTAGGCAAAGAGGGCAAGTCTTTTTAGCGCTGGTTAGTGGATTTATTAAAGGGGCTGGGGGTGTTTTGGGTGGTAAAAAGAAAAGCCGCCTCATAAGTCCCCGGGTTGGCTCCCATGCTCCAGGGTGAGACGGCTTCATTGTCTGTTTGGCCAAATAGACAACGTGTATCGAGTAATGAATCATGCCGCGAGGGGCGTACCCCTCGGGCTTGCTAGCTTGATTCTATTACTTGCGACGACGACGTGTTGTCTTTTTCTTGGCTGCAGGCTTCTTGCGAGTAGTTTTACGCTTCGTTTTACGCTTAGCGGTCTTCTTCTTCGCAGTAGACTTACGTTTTGTTTTACGCTTCGTAGTCTTTTTCTTCTTAGCAGTAGACTTACGCTTAGTTTTACGCTTTGTAGTCTTCTTCTTCGCAGTAGACTTACGTTTTGTTTTACGCTTCGTAGTCTTTTTCTTCTTAGCAGTAGACTTACGCTTAGTTTTACGCTTCGTAGTCTTTTTCTTCTTAGCAGTAGACTTACGCTTCGTTTTACGCTTCGTGGTCTTCTTCTTAGCAGTAGACTTACGCTTCGTTTTACGCTTTGTAGTCTTTTTCTTCTTAGCAGTAGACTTACGCTTAGTTGCTTTACGCTTCGTCTTACGCTTAGTTGTTTTTTTCTTAGCAGTAGTCTTACGCTTAGTCTTACGTTTCGTAGTCTTACGCTTAGTTGCTGCCTTCTTTGTAGTCTTCTTTCTTTTTTTAGCCACGCTAAACCTCCTCAAATAAATTCAATTTTCAAAGCGGGTTCTTATCCTTGATAAATAAGCTGGGAGCCTAGAATAGGATTCCACTCTCGTGGGGTCCGAATAGAACTTCCGCCTTGCGATTATTTCTTTTCCTTCCTAGATTAGAAACAGTCATCCTCCGTGATCTTCCTGATCACATCCAGAGCTTGTTCTCGCGACACAAACTTTTTAAAAAGTTATCTTGTGAAAAGCTCTGTATTAATTATTACAGATTCTTTTTTACAATTTCAACATTTTATCAATTAACCTTAAGAAAAATTACGATTAAATGTAGTTCATGAAAACTTTTTGCTAAAGTAATGTTGGTTTTGAAAAGAATTTAATTTGTGCGGATGAAATAAAACGTTTATCTGTAACCGTTGACAGGTAGGCCTTACAGGGGTTTTTGTGCTTTGATTTTTTTATCTTTAGGTTTGTTGGTTGGTTTCATAGGTAGCCTTTTGGGTATTGGTGGGGGCGTAGTTTTGGTCCCATATTTACATTATGTTGCAGGTCTCACATTCCGTGAAGCCATTGCGGTGTCGCTGTTTGCGATCGTTTGCACTTCGTTGGTCGCAAGCCTCAAAAGAATGCGCGAAAGTGAAATGGATTTTACTTCACTTCCCGTTTTCGAAATCAGCATGCTCCTGGGGGGCTTGACTGGCGGCTATTTGGGGGCTTTTGTCTCTGATTTTGTGTTGCGAATCGTGTTTTCTGTAGTCCTTTTTTTCACGGCAACGATGATGATTTTTCGCGGTGGGCTGATGATATTTTTCCGACCTAGAAAAAATAAAAACCGACGAAATGCTGACAACATGACAACGAAAACAGCAGCAGTTTCTGTTTTATTGTTTTTTATTGGAACGATTGCTTCGATGACAGGTCTCGGTGGCGGTGTTTTAATTGTTCCAACATTGGTTTTGGTGGCGGGGTATTCGATGCGGAAAGCTTCTGCAACTAGCTTGTATATTATGGGGGTAATGGCCGCGTCAGCACTTCTCAGTCAGTGGGGTTCTGTCGAGCTAACCATGGCAGATTTCTTTTTGCTACTCGGAGGTATTTTTTGCGGTGCCCCCCTTGGTTTTTCTTTGGCCGACAAAGTGTCTGCTCTTTTACTTCGGCGTATGTTTGCTGTCTTATTGTTTTTTGTTTCTATCAAAACAATTTGGCAAACATTGGGGCAAGCGCTATGAAAAAGAATGTGATAAACCGGCGGTCCAAAAATTTAAAAAAACGTTTTCTTTGGGTGAGAGTCACGCAGCTAGCTTTTTTGGTTTGTCTGCTTTCTATGGCGGCTATAAGCACAGATTTCGGCCAGGTAAGTATGTACACACATCACCTGAGTGATTTTAAGCTTTTATACATGCTTTACATCGTTTTTATTGTAAGAGGCTTGGGCCTGATGTTTGTACTGCAAAAGTCGGCAGCTGGTTTACAAAAAAAAACCGCATCCAGACGGCCAGTTATAAGAGGCATCGTGTGCGAACTTTTATTGATCAGTATTTTGATTTTTCTAGCCTACAAATCTTTTTAGAGAAATTTTTAACTTACATAGGTTTGTCGGTCTCTATTCTGCGTCGTAGTTGCGGATCATCCCAGCACGCTGAAACAGTTCTAGTACGTTGGTTTCGGTGTCCATGCACTCTAGACCGTAGCGAAACAAATCAAGTTTTCCAAAGTCTTCTCGTTTCCAGACAATGCGAAAAGGTATTTGCCTTCCATCAGGCAGGTTGAGCGTAAGTACTTCGTCGCTCATCAAGTCTTCGGCCACCAGAATACCAAGACCTTCTTTGGAAACATCCATCGGCCTGCAGCTAATCACGCGCTCTTGGCGTACGCGCACCATTTTGCCCGGCATCAACCCAGTCGGTTCCCTCCGATCTTGGACCCTGCGCTCTTTGAATTTTAAATTCGCTAAGTTGAACGTTCGTTTCATCGCTCTACCATCCCCAATAAACCAAAAAAGTGTCTAACCCTGACAATACACACATCGTCGTAGCTAGGTGTTGAATTGAAGGTTACTAGTTATTGTAATATTTTCAGTTAGTTATGTGCTTTTTTGCTCAGCTACAAAAGCTATGCAAAACCTACCGCCGGCAAACCAGGTAATGCCTCCACGGAGCCGGGTAGCCTTCGATTGTACAAAGCCCATCTTTGGAAAGCATGTCGCCAAGCTGGTAATGCGGGGCCCAGGCAGTGGCTCTTTGTTCGCTAGGCGAAAGTTTTTCAGAAAAGAAGGTGCTGATCTCCCTAAACCCAGACCTGAGCACCCAGGACTCTAAAGACCCTTTGGAGGGCAAAAACCAAAACCCTTTTGCTCCAGCGTATTTACCATGGGGGAACAATACCTCGCTCTTACTGTTGCCGGCAATCCCCTGGCAGTCGATGACCAGGTAGCCTCCGGGTCGCAGAGCTGCCCGCATGCGTTCGAGTGTTTGCAGTGGGTTTTTGCGGTGATACAAAATACCCAGACAGAAGATTACATCAAAAAGTTCTTGCCCTTCTGCTCC
Organism: Oligoflexales bacterium; assembly: GCA_023301565.1. Taxonomy (GTDB): domain Bacteria; phylum Bdellovibrionota_B; class Oligoflexia; order Oligoflexales; family JALZUQ01; genus JALZUO01. The sequence continues at coordinate 4,330 of JALZUO010000119.1, read as the reverse complement.
TGCACCGATGCTTTCAACGCCCTCTTTTTTGAATTCTAGTGGCCATGGCTTGCCGTAGAGATGCTGCATCCACTCGAATTGGCAGTCGTACTTTTCGACCGGGTCGTAGCCAGTCACTTTTTTGGGACCGTGTTCTAGCATGCGAAACATGTAGTAGGCGTTGTTACAGCCAATGTCAGCAACACTAGCTTGGCTTAAACTTGGCATATGTGCCGTGATCCTGTCCCATTTAAGGTCAGAGCGCCATTCGCTATCGATTTCGATGTCGAAAAAAGAAAACGGCCCTTTTTTCCAAGGAATCCACTCCTGCAGTAGTTCTTTAACTTGTGCTGTTGTCTCAGGTGATAGGTCGTCTCCGTAGCCAAACCTAACGGTCGAGCCACTAAAGTCTGTGCGCACGCCGCTAGGGCATAAATCCAATAGTTTTTGTTTGATGATCTGATGTTGATTCATTTAGTTTCGAGGCTTTTCACAAACGATGGTTATAAAGTTATTCCACATCAGAATAGGTTGGATGTTCACAAACCCAGCTTCACCAAGCATGCTGTAAGTCTCGTCTAAGCGTAGTGGGGTAAGCACGTTGTTCAATGCTTCTTTTTTACGGGCAATTTCGCTTAAGGAATAGCCTTGAGTATTTTTAAACTTTTCATAAATTTCTGTACTGAGCTCTTGCATCTTTGGGTTAGCGCTCACTGTTTTTTCTGAAAGAAAAAATAAGCCACCCGCGAGCATTTGGCTGCAGACTTCTTGCAAAAACTCTAGCCGGTGATGCACCGGGATAAACTGCAGGGTGTAGTTCATCAAAATCACAGAGGAGCCAGCTGCGTGGCTTGGCTGCATGTCGCTGCAGGCAAACTCTAGCTCCATCCCTTGCTTACGCAGGGCCGCTGTTTTTTCTTTTGCTCTCTGGAGCATAGGGCCGCTCGAGTCTACTCCCAAGTAGGATGTAATCTCGGGCAATGTTTTAGCTAGCAGCTCTATAGCTGTCCCCGTGCTGCAACCGTAGTCAACCACCTTTGAGCCAACCTGGTAATACCTGCGGGTCCACTCGATAAGGAGCTCATGCATTTCCAGGTACAAAGGTACGCTGCGCGAAACCATATCGTCAAAAACTTCGGCCACAGCCTCGTTGAACTCAAAGGGTTTTGGGTACCTTTGGGTTTCAAACAGCTGGTCCTTGCCACTGATTAAATTAGGTTTGGAAGCATCGGTTTTAAGCATTTACCTTAAAGTCTCTCTACAAAGATCAAGAACTTTCATAGCATCTGAGGCAGGGGCACGCACACCAGAAATAAAGGTTTTGCATTCTTTACAGTGCAGGCACGAAAAAAAATATAAAAGCCTAATATGTTTATCTATTTTAGGGCCAAAAAAAGCCCACGGCTAGAATGACGCACGAAGGAGTTTTCAGTGAGTTCAAATACAAGCACCTTATCTGAGCCACTTTGGCGGCCTAGCAAAGAGCGAACAGAGTCGAGTAACCTCGCGCGGTTTGCCTCTTGGCTTGTTGATCAAAAGGTTTTTTCTTCGGTCCCAGCCTGGCCAGAGTTGCACCGGTGGTCCGTTAACGAAATCGATTCTTTTTGGCCGCTCTTAGCCAAGTTCTTGCAGACGGACTTTATAAAACCTATGCAACCCGCAGATCCGGTTTTTCTAGCTCAAGACCCTAAAAAACATTTACTTGGTAGCTGGTTTGCGGGCGCTACGATCAACTACGCCCAAAATTTACTAGAGCACCCATCACGCAAAGACACAGACCTATTCTGCGTATGTGTAAACGACAGCAGAGAAAGCGCCGAGTATACCCGGGCTGAGATCAAAGCCATGGTTTCAAGCCTACAAAAGTGGATGAAGAAAAAAGGAATTCAAAAAGGCGACCGGGTCGGTGGGGTTGTTTGCAACGGTCTCGAAGCGATGGCAGGTTTTTTAGCCTGCGCAAGCATCGGCGCCGTGTGGTCTTCTTGCTCGCCTGATTTTGGCAGCCAAGCGGTTGTTGACCGTTTTTCAGCGCTTGAGCCCAAGCTTTTAATAGCTAATTTATCTGTGCAATATGCTGGCAAAGTCTTTGATAAAACAGCTGACCTGCAGGCAATTGCTAGCGAGATACCCTCGGTCGAGACCGTGCTTGTTTCTACCCCAAGCCGATTTGTAGAGCCAAGCTGGAGGTTAGCTGGAAGAGAGGTAGAGCTTGCTAGCTGGCAAGAGGCTGCAGGCAATTGCCAGCAGGGCTCTGCTGCCGGGATTGACTACGAAGAGTTGGCTTTTGATGATCCGCTTTATGTTTTGTTTTCTAGCGGGACCACCGGAAAACCAAAGTGCATAGTGCACGCTGCCGGCAGGGCTTTGTTGCAGCATCAAAAAGAGCTAGCACTCCACACAGATTTAAAGCCCGGCGATCGTATGCTGTTTTTTACGACCTGTGGCTGGATGATGTGGAACTGGCTAGTTTCAGCTCCAAGCGTGGGTGCAGTACCTGTCTTTTTTGATGGATCTCCCGCTTATCCCTCATTAGATAGTTTTTGGGAAACCATAGAAAAAACCAAAGTGGATGTACTCGGAACTAGCCCCAAATACATCCGCAGCTTGATGCAGCAAAGGTTTTCTCCAGCCCATTTTGCAGCCGGTCTCAAGACCTTGCTGAGCACCGGAGCTCCGTTGCTGCCAGAGCAGTTTGAGTGGATTTACAAGCAGGTTAAAGCCGACCTACATGTGGCATCTATAAGCGGTGGGACCGACATCGTCTCGTGCTTTATGCTTGGTAACCCGTTGTTGCCAGTCTACGCAGGAGAGCTGCAATCGCCTGGCCTAGGCATGGCTGTAGATGTTTGGAGTGAGGCTGGAAACTCTGTTTCACAAACCAAAGATGAGGCTAATGAAAATTGCTTACAAGAAGGAGAGCTTGTTTGCACAAATCCTTTTATCAGTATGCCCATTGGTTTTTGGGGCGATGCCAGCCAAGAAAAAATCACCAGGTCCTACTTTTCTGTGTACCCAGGCGTGTGGCGGCACGGCGACCTTCTTGCCCGAAACCCTGTAACCGGTGGGTTTGCCATTGCCGGGCGAAGTGATGCAACACTTAACCCCGGTGGGGTACGCATCGGGACGGCCGAGCTATACCGTGCCTTGGAAGCTATAGAAGAAATCGATGATTGTGTAGCTTTGAGTGACCCGCAAAGTGCCGATGCTCCCATTTTACTTTTTGTTGTTTTAAGCCTGAGTGCGCTTAGCAAAAAAGGGGAGGGTAGTAGCCAAAAAGGTTTGGCTGACTTAAAGCAAAAAATCAAAAAACACGTCCGCTCGACCTTGAGCCCACGGCACGTGCCAAGTGCCATGCATGTGGTCAGCAAAATTCCTTATACCCGCAGCGGTAAAAAAGTCGAGGTAGTACTCAGGAAAATACTAGCGGGTGAGCCGGCAAGTGGAGAAAATACACTGGTAGACCCGACGGCTCTAACCGATTTTGTTGCCTTTCAAGCTGCTCGTTCCAGCCGGGTATGAGTTTTGAGATACTATGTTATGTTTTCACTAGGTAACACCTTTGTGCCTAATGCAGGAGGCTTTTGATGGAAGATGTGATGGATAATGTAATAGATGATGCGATGATGGAAAACGAAGAGCAGCTGCCTGCCAAAGAATACATGCGCCGCAAGCGCAAGGCTGCCTATCAAAAGAAAAAAGCTGCCGATAAGGCATTCAGAGTAGAGCAGAAAGAGACAGAAAAATTAGAAAAGTTGGAGGCCAAAAAGAAAAGAGACCAGCTTTTAAAAACGCTTCTTATGCCTGCCAGCGAGCTTCCAGAGACTGTAGCTAGTGAAAGTTCTTAAAAAAATTTAGTAGGGCGTTTGAGTGGTACTGCCTTCGAGTTTGTAGAACTGCACTCCGTTTTCATTGCTATTTACAGACAAAGATTCGGTAGCACTTGAGATAACACCTGCAGGGTGCCTAGCACCAACCCGCAGGTTGTCTGCGCTTCCAGGGACATGTGAGCTGGAAGATGTGGCTATAAAATATTCAAAATAAGACTCTTCTGGAATTTGCACTAACAACCCAATATTATTTATGTTTGTTGTTCCGAGTATTGAACGCGATTGTATGGGGGAGGTTTGGTTTTCCAAGCGAAAAAGTAGCAGCCCTTCCTTCAGAGAAGAAACCATTTCTACTGCCTCTGTAAGTCTAGCTTTCTGCTGGAATTGCTCAAACTTAGGGAGAGCTAAAGTGGCTAGGATCGATATAATTGCGACAACGACCATAAGTTCAATAAGAGTAAATCCGTTTTGGTTTCTTTTATCTTTACTTGGCATTTGCCCTCTTCTCTTCTCTTCTCTTCTCT
>JALZUO010000118.1 GCA_023301565.1 Oligoflexales bacterium | reverse complement strand
CCGCCGCTATGGCTTGCAGGGCACAGCTTAGGGGGAGCCCTAGCTGCAATCGTCGGCGGAATGCTACACACCCGAAAGGCCACATACACGCAAAAACTTCGGCACTTCCCGTATGGGATATACACTTTTGGCATGCCCAAGGTCGGAAGCATTGAGCTCAGAAACACAGTAGACCAGATGGTCCCTAACTTTTTTAGGTTCGTAATGGACCAAGATGTAGTCGTAACCTTGCCAATTCAAAAAAGGCTACGAGATTTCAATAAAAGAAAAGAACAGGAATTTACCTGGCCCGGCAAAGCCGTGTTCCTATCAAACATTGACTGCGAAACAGAAGATAGTTGGTACTACGAAAACAATCCTCTCAAATTTTTGCGTATACTGTTTCAAAACCGGCAAGCACTTACAGATCATAAGATGATTTCTTATATTAGCTGTATACACAAGAACCTACATACAGAAACTCAAGTACAGTCTTCATTGTTTGACTAAAAGCCTGCGCATCCCCAACGGCTAACCCTACGACGCTGTCCGTACCATGAGACTCTAGCGTGTCCGAATCGAAGTTTCTAAGACGCAGTTTTAAAAACTGAGCAGCATCTACAAATATTTTCGCCAGATACTCGTGCCTTCTATTTGTTAGAAGTGCTTTGACATGCTCATAGTTTTCCTCCATTTACACTAGCAAGCGAAGTTCATCGGGTTTGTTTTGGGCCTTCAGAATACGTTGGTAGAACCCTTGGAAAGCGCCCTTAGGCTCAGGGGCTTGTGTAACAACCTTGTTGTAACTAAATGTTGTATGAATAGGGTAGTCCCCACCAATAAGCGGATGCTGACTAGGAAGATTTATCAAGGCCGTGCAACCTTTAACAAATTCTTCAATATTTTGGAATTTGCCAGCCCGGAATTCAGTAAAACCAAAAACGAAAAAGTATACGCACGAGAAGTACAAACACAAGGACTTCGAAGCAAACCTCTCAAATTTTATTATGCTGAGCTTCATAATATGTCACCTATGATAAAATGATAAATCTACTATACCAAATTTGTAAACTGCCATGGAATGAACCCACATGAAGTACCTGCTTGTTTTCAGCTTTCTTCTCTCTGTACCTCTTTTTGCCAGTGACTACTACGAGCTGCTTGGAGTTAAACCCACAGCGACACAAAAAGAGATTGAAAAAGCTTACAGAAAAAAAGCTGTGCTGTTGCATCCAGACAATGCAGGAGACGTGGGGAGAAAACAGTTTCAAATAGTCCAAGATGCATATGACACACTGAAAGATGTAGAAAAAAAGGCTCGCTATGACGCTAATAGAGCAAGCAGTGGACGGGAGGGTTTTGGGCAAGGCTTTAACCGCAAGGAGAGCTCGCAAGGCGGCAGGACAAGCAAACAGAGAAATCAGGGGGATCAAAGAAGTGGCCATGAAAAACAAAGAGAAGGTGTTGCGCCTATCGGCGATGGAAATTCTTGGAACGCAAGGTGGAGAGTTACCAATGGTTACTCCAGTAAGTTCCACGAAATTTCACCATATGGTTGGCCAGTGGGAAACCTTGGTTTGAATCGCCAGCAGTGGAGCAGCCGGCAAAAAGACTACATTCTGCAGTTTCTAAACCCTCTTCGTTTTTCCAGTGAGTTCTTGCCTGGTCAAAAACCAGCCCAGCCTGTTGATGGCATGGATATTAGAAACGTAATGACTAATGGGCAACTAAGCACGGACTTTATAAACGCCGCAAAAAACTTATTTTCTGGGATTGGTAGCAAGCTACAACCATCTGAACCATGGTACCAAACAAAAATACTGAATATGTTTTTTGGAACACCAGAAATACTAAACGACAGATTTATGCAGCAGCAATTTATTCAAACGGTAGAGTATACCCCCGCTCTACAAGAGCTTTTTCTAGAACACATCCTATCTTCTTCTATCTACGATACCATCCCAGTTAACTTGCTTTATTCGATTAAAGGTAAGGGATTTTTGAATTTAGCTTTTTTTTCAAAGACATTTGATGCCCCAAGAGAAATTCAAGTGAAAGCTCAAAGATTTTTTCTAGAGCACATACTTAAGCGCAACCCAAGAAACCTCATAAGCTTTATCTCCCTCGTCTCCCTACAAGCAGACTATCGTTTTTTTGAGGATCATAAAAAATTTCTAGAAGACCTACTTGTCTCTCCTAGCCTAAAACACCTTATATGCATCATGGGCGACGAATACAAAGAAGGCATGCTTGATTTTTTAAAATCGCTAAAAAAAATAGACCCTGTTAAAGCTGACATTTTCATTCACAGCCTAAGCTTAAAAGACAGCAGGCTCACAGCTAATACAAGCCGCCGACGAAAACAACTTATTCAAAAGACTGCAAGAGCCCGTTCGGAAGGTATTTCAAGCGCCTTTAATCTCTTTGGATGTGACGCTGGTAAAAAAGGATCTAACTATGACAGTCGCTATCGTGGCCTAAACAGCAAGATTGAGGACATCTGAGCTTAAGCAGATGCAAACAACAGGGCGGTAATTACATATTCTGTGTCAGATTATCGCCGTTTTTTTAGTTTTAATATATAGATGTAGAGTTTACTGCTTGCGTTGACGCTAAACCCCACTCAAAAAAATGCCCTCCCTAGAAAGATCCAAACGAACGACATGTACCCATAATTACATGGACTTTGAAGTTTGGCTGTGCGGCCGGTTTTAACTGTGTTAATGATTAGAAGTCGCCCAAAAATGGGGCTCCTTTTTAGTCAAGGCCGACTGCTACCTGCAAAAAATTTTTCATAGAATCAGTTTAAGGACACAGGTCATGGTTTTTACACTTCGCGTTGGGTTTTCTAAATGGACTATTTTAACATTCTTCACAGCTTCGTTATTGCAAGCCAGTCCAATCATAAATTTTGACAGAAGCAGTTTAGAAAAAGATGAAAGCAGCATTTTAAACATACCGGCTTTGATAGATAAAAACCCCCTTGGCAGCCTTGGGCCTAAACCAAAAGCCTTTCAAAAAAACCAAAAACCAGCAGCAGGCAATAAAAAACAAGAGAATCTGACGTTAACACGCAACAGCGCGTTAGAATCCGCCTATATCCTTACTAAGCTCATTAACTTTAGCCTTGATAAAGACGGTAACGAAGTCACCAAAGATCAGTTTGCTTTTAGTGCTCTGCGTAATATTGAACAGCACTCTGTTTACTTCCGAGACTTAGAGGTTAAACTAAAAAAAGATAATATTCGCGAATTTATCACAGCTTTTACGCTAAACAGAATTAGGCTGAAACTCAAACAAACCGAGCTTAGGGGGCCAAACAACGAACTGACTCGCCTTAACGAAACGCAAAAAGAAGAAATGATGGCCGATGCAAAAAAAATCATCGAAAATCAAACGGACGAATTTCTTAAGCGTGATTTTATTCATGAATTCCAAATGTCCCACACAAAGAAGTTGATTGGGCGGCAAATGCTCGACTTTATACAGCTATACGCTTTTTATCACAGCAACAATCATTCGCTTGAAGGTCTCAAAAACAAAGACTTTGACGAGGTCCGCCGTCAACACTTCAATAATATTATGAAGCATTTACGAGAGAAAAAAGTTGAGCGTTCCCAGCACCTGAATTTCGTTTACCAAACCAGAATGATTAGTCTGATCAAAGTTGAAGTAGCTTCTATCGCCGAAAAAACGGGCGCAACATTGCCAAATATGAACGACCTAGACGCAAGGAGCGACTGTGGCCCGTTTGTGTTGGAGCTTCTTAGAGCAGAACTTGTAAACCTGGAATTAGTTGACCCCAGTCTTTTAGGCTTTAGATTAAAAAGAGAAAACGCACCTCAAGACGGCGTGCTTCTATAAGAAGACAGTAGCTACTTAGATTTTGAAATAATTTTACTGCCCTTGTTAGCCAGAAGCTTGGTTGGCAAGGGCATTTGTCGCAGTCGCATGGCCAGAAACAGTAGCTTCAGTTAAACTAGGTAGCCAAATAGTGCGTATGGTTTAAATATGGCGTCCAATATAAGTATATGATTGATAGATATTTTAAATTACTGAATAAACTGAGTTTTATCTTTCTAAGGGCAAGCTCTGGACCAGGGGTTGGCCAGGAGTTTGACTCAGAGCTTCCTGAATACATCCGGCTTTAGATCGGTTCACTGCTAGAGTAAAGCTCGCCCAGATCCCTAAGTAAGCTGTCTATATAGCTCACCAAATTTGCCTGAGGGTCGGAATGTTTGCTTAGCTCGCTTCGCACTTCCGATGACAGTCTAACTAGGCCTGCTTTAAAAAAACTAAAGTCACTCCAGCCTTGCAGCCTATCCATAGTCGATAGAGTCCCGCTAATATTATAAAGGGGCTTAGCCAAAGAGGCGCCCTCTTGCCATTGTCTTTCTGCTGATTTGCTGAACTCTCTTAGCTTGCTCAGTTGAAATTGCCTGAAAAAAAGTACCGAGACAAAGTTTGCAAAATCTACGTTTAATTGATGTATCTTGTGGTTAGTAGAGTTTTGATTAGCGATGCTAACGTTTTGAGGGGTTTTTATGCTGCAGCTTGTACCCCACTTGGCGACGCTGCATTCTAGCCCAGCGGTCGTTACAATATTATTTTGGCTTAAAGATATGCTTCCCTGCATAGCGCTCATATTTGAATCTTGGTCTGTAAACATCAAGCTTAACTCGGGCGATCGGCAAGCTTCTGCTTGCCAAAGACGGAAGCATTCAAGCTCTGTAGAAAGAACCATCTGGAAATCGTTAGCACGGATAATTTCAACCTTGTTCGTTGCGTTATGAAACAGGCGAACAATCAGCTCCTTTTCAGGCACCCCCGCTGGATCAGCACCAAGAAATGATGGGCTTACACACAGTGCTGCAAGTACCAATAGGGGGGTTAGCGTCTTTTTCATTTAGTATCCTCCTTGACTATTATGGTTTTCTCATCGGCTAGCGCAAAGCCACACTAGCTCCTAATAATAAGATTATAGAGTGTGATTTTAGTTTGAAATATTAAAATAAACAGATTGTATTTGTTCAGATAATTTGAATTGTATTGGAGGTATAATTCTTTTTTCTGCCGACTACCTATTGCTGCTAGGATTTAACACGCCAATATATGAGTATTCTTTGATAGATAATGGCCAATAGGACGAGAAAACCTGATCAGATAAAATTGATAAAATCCCCTACCATTGTTTAAAATGGCAGGGGTTAAAATATAAATCCTAGCTTAGTCGTTTGTACAAAGTTCACCAATATTTTCATCATATTCGTTAGTAAAGAGTAGAGACCCGTTTTTTGCGATGATGATTTTTCCGTTTAAATTGTTTTCATTTCCAGAGAACTGATCAAATGGTTCTGATCTAATAAGGTTGACCCATAGGTATGTTTCTGATGATCCATCAGCAGAGAGTTTTACTGTTGGGCTGACAGAAGAGCAAAACAATCCGTATTGGCTACTGATATTGCTTTCGAACTGAGGGAACTTAATAGATTCGCCTGGAGTAAGTGATAGAGCCTCATCTAAATTAAACCTTCCATTCACAAATCTTGAGCGATCGTTTCCAGCTTCGCAGTCTGGGTTTGAGCCGTTGAAGCATATTCCTCTGTCAATGCCGCCAACTATCGTCTTCCAAGGGAAGACAACCATATTCGCACTTGGGTCTTTTGAAATTTCTACAAGGTCGGGATACTTAAGAAGTACTTCGAATTCATCTACTAGGTCTAAGTCTGAGCTTAGAATGTCGTGGATAGTCTCGTCACTACGCTCAATGATTTGATAATTTGTGTTTGCTAAGCCGAATGATGAGATAAAAAAGATGCTGATTAATGCTAATGTTTTCATAATATGCTGTTCCTTAATTTCAATAGATGATTTGTTTGTAGTCAAATGTGCACGTTTCACTAACAGATATTTTATAAAACAAACCGGTTTGTATTAAAAGCTAAAACTATGCCCCTGTTAATAAAACACTATTGTATTTTATGTAATACAAAACGATTTTAATTTAAGTGGAATATATGATACTAAGCGTATATGTCTGAATATAGAGAAATATTAAATCAAAACTTTAAAAATCGACAGAGTAGAAACTCCCGCTACTCTCAAGCTGCATTCGCACGTGATTTAGGCCTAGCACCCTCGACACTTTCAAATATATTAAATAAAAATCATAACCTGTCCATAACGAGAGGGGTAAAAGTTGCGAATAAGCTAGGTCTAACTGGACCTGAACTAAAGCTTTTTCATGCATCTATCCAAGAGAACTCACTTCGCAATGAAGAGAAGAGGCGAAAAGCAGAAGAAGCGGTTAGCTTGCTCAATAAGTATAAGACTAGGAACAAGCTAACAAGTTACCTCAAGGTACTAAGTTCTTGGGAGCATTTCGCAATTTTAGAGCTACTTATACTAAAAAAGACCAAGGCTGAAGTAGCTGAATCACTTTCTTTAGATATCATGAGCGTTAAAACCTGCATTAGAGATTTAGAGTTGGTTGGTTTTATAAGTATTGATTCCACAACACGCGAGATTTCGATTAATTCTGAAACCACTCAGTTCAGAACTAAAGAAAAAAGCAAAGCAATTCAGGAATTTCATAAGAATTTTATGAAAAAAGCTGAACAAAGTCTTGATATCCCACTAGAAAAAAGAAACTTTCAAACCATTATATTTAGTTGTCCAGAATCTGATTTCCTAAGGATACGAGGTGAAATTCAAAACTTCATTCAAAATATTCAGGGAGTCGCTGATTCAGCAAAAATTTCAAAAGGAGAAAAAAATGTTTATGCGCTTGGCCTACAGTGTTTTCCACTCAGTAATTAGCGGTATTCTTTTATTTGTACTCTCAGGTACGCTTATGGCGTCTCACAGTATTGGCAATGGTGGAGATGGAGTTATCTGTGAAAACACACAGCCCATTCAATCATTAGATCACTACGAAGGGCTTAAGTTCGGTTTTTTGTATCAAGAATTGGATGTTAATCAGGATATAAAGAAAAGTTTAGACGAGATCATAAAGGGTAGGCTCTTTAATGTGGATCAAAAACGGGCTGAGCTGCTTTTAAAGTTTAATAAAGAATTTAGTTTAGAGACTCATTTCTTTAAGTCTGACATTAACCCAGTTTATGACTCCGGCAGGATTTATGAACTCCCAAAAAAGTGTAAGCTAGTTCAAATATGTGTTCAAAGTCTTAAATTAGAAGGTAATATAAGGCAAAAGTGTTCGTTAAAAATCTTTAACAGGTTAGATTTACGATCAAAATTGTTTTTACGTTTGCATGAGCTTGTTCTGCGCGAGCATATGGTAAGCGGAGTTAAAAACACTGAAGGTGTACGCTTTTTTACTGCAGCTATACTCGCGGACCAAAACCAACTAATGAGTGACGAGTCCTATGAGCAATTATTATTGAAGTCAGAGTTCAGCTCTTTGTCTGTAGATCTTGAATTAAAAAACATGTCGGATTTCTTATTAAAGCATTTTAATAGAAAGCTTTTTAAAGATGGCAATAAACTAAGTAAGCAAATCTCTAATATTCGTAGTTTAGCTTCTCAATTAAGTTTTGACCTTACTACTAAGGTTCTGCACGATGAAGTAAATATTCGACGATCTCGTTGGTCTGTAGATAAGTTTACGATTCAAGCTATAGGTGACCGTCTTGTTGTTAGTGTTGTTCCTACGATTAACTCACACGTGTATCCCGTAAGTGGGGTTCGTTTAGGTCAAGCAAAATTCAACCAAAATCGATTATATATAGACTTAAAAAGTCCTTTTATCGACCCAGCACAACAAAATAACCTGAAGACAAAACAGTTATTCGGAGAAAAGCTAATTTTGAATGTAAACTCTAGTAATATGAAAATTATGAATCAAGAAAAGAGTTATCAAGGTTCTGATAATGAAAGTTCTTCTGTTAAAGTCAGGTTAGTTAAGCAGTAGTAAATCTTGTTTAATTTAAAATTGGTTTATCCCTTAAGTGTTTTGTGAAGTTTGATAGACCAGATGAGAAATGAACTCAAAAGTATGTGAAATTGATTTGAATATGAGTTTTGTTGGAATAAGGTCAAAGTGGGTAGTAGTGTCGAACCGCTCGTTAAAATGCCCCCATTGTCTAGACGTATTTAGTCAGTATTTAAGTAAGATCTCCAACTCATAGTTTCATGCCGCGACTTGATGATGGACTGCATTAGGCGTTTTATATTCCAAGGACTGATGAGGCCTCACGTCATTGTACTCATTGAAGTATTCTTCTAAGGTATCAGTGCCTTCGGTACGGAGTGACTAATTATCAAAGGGAGCTCCTAGTGTACGTGACCCCCGTTTAAAGGCTACCTCCTAAAAAAGGAGGACTTCATGTTCACAACCAGAAAAATGCTCAACCACACGGAGAAAATTTCCATACTTTCTCCGTGCTTTAAAGAAGTGTGTTTCCATCTCAGAGCTTCCCCGAGTTAATAGTAAAAACGGGTAACCCTCTATAACTGGAAGCGTCAAATGAGCAAGAAGTCTAAAAAAAAGCCCTCAAACGCACCTACTGCCGAGCAAGCTTTAGTAAAAGCAAGAGCGCCACATTTCAAACAAAAAATACATAGATGAAAGACTCAAGAAAGAAAGGCTTGCGATGTTCGCTGCAGTCCCGCGAAAACCTTCAGTGTGCGCACCAACCAATGCAGTCTGGCTGTGGGTTTCTCTTTGAGTAGCATTTTCGATGATAGCCTGGGTGCTGGTGTGACTTTTGAAAACTGTTTTTGAAAACTGCGGATCGTTGTTTGTTTCAGAGCCAAACTCTTCGTCTAGCTTTCCGTGTACCGCAGCTAAAATTCGGTCTAAGATTTCTTCGTCCGAGTCTTGGTAAAAGTTTGCGACAGCAGGCGGGACGTATTTTACTTTGCTGGCAACCCGGCGGCTGTTTGTCTTTAAATGTTTTGTATCCATAAACGCCTCAGCAGGTTGCAGTAAAACAAAAACTATTCTGAAACTATTTTACTACAACACTCTGGAAATAGCCTTAAACCGAAGCACGCCCGGCAGGACCTCCATGACACTTCTTGTATTTTTTACCGCTACCGCATGGGCAAGGGTCGTTTCGGCCAACCTTAGCAGCCTCGCGGACCATAGGAGCAACGCTGCTGGCAGCAGCTCCTGAGCCTCCAGCGCCACTCATAACCATTTGGCTTTCATCAGGGGCTTGGTGAGCAGGAGCTTGAAAGCCCACGCTTCCGCTGCCGCCCGCAACACGGCTTTGCTCAAGCTCTGCGTCTGGGTTGTTGTAATCAAGCGAGTCTAGGTCAAGCTGCGCTGTGTTTTGGATTACTGGAGCTTCTTCTGGTGGAGGCATGCGGTGCATCGCAAGGACTGCATCCGATTCGATCTGCCCGATCAGTCCAGAAAACTGGGTGTAACCTTCTTTTTTGTATTCCTGCAAAGGATCTCTTTGACCGTGTGCACGCAGTCCCACAGAATCACGCAAACGATCCATGGTGTACAAGTGTTCTTTCCAGCTGGAGTCAATCAACTGCAGGTACACATACTTTTCAACCTGCTTTAGCTGATCGAGACTTACGATCTCTTCTTTGCGCTTATAGTTTTCCATGAGCCGCTGGGTTACCTGCTCAGATAGCAGCTCCTCGTTTGGCTCTGCGTGCTCGGGTACTTTTATAGTTATGCGGTTGTTAAACTCTTTTTCAACAGCCTCTTCTATTAGTTTCACAGGCCATTCTTCGAGGTTTTGCATTTCTGGGCTGTGACGCTGCACAAGGTCGCGAGCAATATCTCCTGTGACCTCTTCCATAAACTCAATGCCTTCACCGCGCTTTAATATATCGTTACGCCGGCGATAAACAACCTGCCTCTGCTGGTTCATGACATCATCGTATTCAAGAACATGTTTACGAGAAGAAAAGTTTCTTTCTTCGACGCGCTTTTGTGCTTTTTCAATCTGGCGGGTTACCATTTTAGAAACGATCGATTCGCCTTCTTTCATGCCTAGAGTCTGCATGATTGAAGAAAGCCTTTCAGAGCCAAAGATACGCATCAGATCATCTTCCAAAGAAAGATAAAACACGGTCTTACCTGGATCACCCTGACGCCCGGAACGCCCGCGAAGCTGGTTATCAATCCTTCGTGAATCATGGCGCTCAGAGCCTATAACGTATAGGCCGCCTACCTCACGCACGCCTTCGCCAAGGACAATGTCGGTACCACGACCAGCCATATTAGTAGAAAGCGTCACCCGCCCCTTATGGCCAGCTGTCTGTACAATCTCAGCTTCACGCTTATGGTTTTTTGCATTAAGAATTTCATGGGGAATACTTCTTTTTTGCAGAAGCATAGAAAGAAGCTCTGACTTTTCAACAGAAACCGTACCGACCAGAACGGGCTGGCCCTTTTTCTGTGCGTCAGCAATTTCGTCTGCAATTGCATTGAACTTCTCGCGCGCTGTCCTGTAAATATTATCGGGGCTATCTTCACGCACAATTGGTTTGTTCGTTGGAATCACCACCACGTCAAGGTCATATATTTTTTTGAACTCTACAGCTTCAGTATCAGCTGTTCCGGTCATACCAGATAGCTTTTCGTACATCCTAAAAAGGTTTTGAAAGGTGATCGATGCCATGGTCTGGGTTTCTTGCTGCACCTTAAGATGCTCTTTAGCTTCTAAGGCCCCGTGAAGCCCATCACTGTAGCGCCTTCCAGGCATGAGGCGGCCCGTAAACTCATCGACGATAAGCACTTCTCCGTCCCGTACTACGTAGTCAACGTCTTTTTTAAACAGAAAATGAGCCTTTAACGCCTGCTCTACATGATGCAAAATCCTGATGTTGTTAGGGTCATACATGTTGTCTATGCGCAGCCTACGCTCTACTTTCGCGATGCCGTCTTCTGTAAGGCCAATCGTGTTGGACTTCTCATCGACGATATAGTCGCTATCTTTTTGTAGGCCGGGGATTGTTTTGTTTACAGTATAGTATACATCTAGATCTGATTCAGCAGGACCTGCAATGATCAAAGGGGTTCTTGCTTCATCAATTAAAATTGAATCGACCTCATCGATGATGCAGTAAAAAGGTTCGCGCTGCACCATGCTGTTTGGGTCGACCTTCATATTGTCGCGTAGAAAATCAAATCCAAATTCGTTGTTTGTTCCATAGGTTACGTCTGCATGGTAAGCATCTCGCCTTTGAACGTCACTTAACCCATGAACGATAACCCCTGTAGTTAGGCCCAAAAACTCGTAGAGTTTACCCATCCATTCGGAGTCACGTTTTGCAAGGTAATCGTTCACCGTAACAACGTGAACACCTTCACCTGCTAAAGCGTTTAAATAAACCGGAAGGGTTGCCGTAAGTGTTTTACCTTCACCAGTTTTCATCTCTGCAATTTGTCCGCGGTGCAAAACAATACCACCCACCATCTGGACGTCGTAGTGGCGCATGCCCAAGACCCTGATAGCACCTTCACGGCAAACGGCGAATGCACGCGGTAGAATTTGATCTAAGGTCGTAGACCCCGACTGCATCTGCTGCTTGAAGGATTCGGTTTCTTCTCTTAGCTGATCGTCACTTAGAGCATGGATCTCGGCTTCAAAAGCGTTGACCTCAGCCACGATCTTTCCCATTGCTTTGACCATGCGGTCGTTCTTTGTGCCAAATACCTTTTTGAGTGCGTTGAGCATTATCTTGGTTCCTACCTGTAGAGCCAACTCTCATTGGCCTTCTTTTGCTTTTTTCCGTACTTTGCGAGTACCTACAAGCAAACATAAAACAGAAAAATGAGATTTAAAGTATAGCAAAGCAATTGAAGTATTTTTTGCTCAAATCACGCACATAAGGCCTGTTTAAATATTAATCAAACCTGGGTTTTCCACGTCAAGCCGCGCAAAAACCTGAGAGGCTTGGTGTTTAGAGGCAGATTGGGTCCAACAACTAAAAACAGGAGAAGCAATGGTGATGAAACATTTTATTTTTGACGCTTAGTTTAACCTCCATTTCATTTGCACAAAATCAGCCTGCAAGTACCAAGTCTCTTTTTGGATTCCTAAACAAAGCAAGCGGCCTAATGCTGCTTTTTTTTATGAAATAGAAGAGCTGCCTGTACTAGTCCATTTGTCTGGACTGAAACTGCGCAGACCCCTTGGCAAAGCTCAGCATATCGTAAGTTCAATCGAACTACTTTTAAAAACTGAAATCGTCAGAGGCGTTCTGACTTTGCGTAATTTAAAAAAAACTACGAAGCATCAACTCAACACTAGCTCTAACGGTTACGATAGAATTTTACACTTGATTTTAAGTAAAAAAAGCAAAACACTTATAATGCACGCATGGATTGCAGCTACGCTGGCAGTGACGTCGAGTAGTACATTTGCGGCGACTATTGACGGCGTCGTCGGCGCTACCTCGACTACCACGGTTGATACCTTTCTTGCGATTGGGGATGTGATTCGAATTTCTGGGCTATCAGACTTTGACTTCGGCAACTGGTCAGGAGCTGGAGACCTAGATGACACACAGGATATTCGCATAAATGTTAACTACGGCACCAACGATGCAACGCGCCGCTTTGAGGTTACCGCAGTAGGTGACCATAATAGTGGGAACTTTTTACTAGAAAACAGCGCAG
>JALZUO010000117.1 GCA_023301565.1 Oligoflexales bacterium | reverse complement strand
CCAGGTAACCACGGTCATTCCGACGTGCAGTTTTAGCAAATATGCTCAAACTGGATTTCGAGGCGATCCACGCTTTTCTGGAAACGGCATTACTTTTAACAAAGGAAACAGGTAAGAAAAATGACAAAACTATACAAACTCATTCTAGCTTCGCTCATTCCAGCGTTTCTTTCTTGTAACTTTAGCAAGCTTGACCGCAAAGTATGTAATGATTGCAGCACTAGTGGAGCCTTTTCTCTTGCAAGAATTTCTTTTTTCAACCTCGAAGACGGTAGCGATCGCTTTTGCGTAAACGGTGAGATGGATTGGAATATGCGAACCTTTGATCTTACGCCATGGGCAGGTGCTTCAGACGCCATGTTTGCTAATGGCACGTCTCTTGCTGGCGAAGTAAGTCGCCTGACAGGTCAAACCTGGGAATACGTGCGCTCTGACTGTAGCCTAGAATCGACATCTCCAGGAGCTGTTGACGCAACTACAAATCTGGCCCGACCGACTTGTAGTCCTGCACCCATAATTGTGTATACATTCGATGCTACAACAGATGATTTTACCCTTAACTCGGTCACCACAACCCCAGCTACTACAGATTGGGCGGCGAATGTTGTGGCTACCTCTGACATTGTAGAAATCAATGGCTCGCTCTTGCATCCTGCAGGAACCGTTGTTGCCTCCTATGGTGCTGGCTCTTTGTTGCCAGTAGGTGGGTTGACAACAGGAACCTCTGTGGCTCTGCCAGGCGGTGAATATGAAATACGTTTTATGAGTGATTCTTGTAGTTACAACGAAACTGCAAACCTAGAGTCTTTAAAGCCATTTGTGTCAGTAGCAATGGCAACTGCAGTAAACAGGTGTATTCAAGATTCTGGGCTTCAGATAGAAGATGAGCTTCAGCTAAACTTCAATGGTATGTCTTCAACATCGAGCGGGTTTGAACAGATTGCTCAGGTATCTAAGAATGCAGGTGTTACTTGGCTTGGTCAGAGCTCTTTTAGCGGAGCGGCTACTTGGCTGCCTGTTCCAAATATGGGGAACACCACTAGTATCTCGACTGCACTTGAGAGCGGGGACTGGATGCGCCACTGTATTAGAGAAATTGGTGACACTAGTGACGGACTTTGTGATGTAAAAATCGTTCCAGACCCTTCAGCAAGCGTAGATCCAGGGCTAGGAACTATACTTCTAACAAACTCTACAGTTGAAACAAATACCTGCTATACCGGAGACGAGTATTCCGTCACTTTATGGGGGTATGCTAGCACCGGTGCTCTTGTTGAAACATGTGACTTGCCAGCTTATGACCCGTTAACTGATGCACCTGATCTAAGTGGCTGCCCTGCAGAAATTTTAAAAGTAGTTTCAGCCGGCATAGACGGGAACACGCTTAGGTACGACCCTTCTCTTAGTTCAACTGTGGATTTTGTGCACGCGCGAAACCAAATAAAGCAAACCTATGACTGTGACGGCACTGCCTGCGACACATCTCTTTTGATGTCCGATGACTCGTTTGCCTATACACTCGACGAATCCCAGGCAATTGATTTTGATACAACTTTTAATCTCTTCGCAAGCTACATAACTGCAGCACCTGGCCCTGACTTTAGGCTTCATATGTTTAAGGAAGGCGGGACCAAGTTAGTTACCTACGCTGCTGGGTCTTTGTATACCCAAGGCGTCCACTTTTCTGCAGATAGTACTATCACCAGCGCAGGTGGCTCGGAGCCGACTGTAAACAACTACCCACTAGTTGGTGGGACATATTACCCAGCATTGGAGCTGCCTACAAGCGTGGAACCACTCAAACCAATATGCATCGACTCCTGGGACTTGTGCACGCGGCAAGCTAATTATAGCTATACTGGCTTCCCTATTATTGCAGGTGTCGACTATCTCGCACCAGCATCGGCTGCTATGAGCGAAATGCAGTCTCAGTTTTCGTCTCATGTCGTGCCAGATCAAGCGGTTGTAACTGACTGCAACGGCTCTGAGGTTTACAACTCAAATTTAGTTAGTGCTACCGATGTTCGGGTTACATCCCCTGTCGACCCCACAGGTTTAGGGTGCAACATTTTAGATGTTAATGTTTTTTCTGGCGGTACACCTACACAGATAACCATATATGATTTAGCACTTGGGTGTTGCAATGGTGGCTCGTGCAACAAAGAGCTTCCGCGTAGAGACCCAATTGTTGAAAGATTAATCCATAATATCCCTCCTGCAACACCGACATATTCGGGTGCATTTTACGTTTTAAACCCACATGTAAAGCAATCCTCCTTTGGTAGCGCGAACTTAATTAATTCGAATATTTGCTACCGTGAAAATTTGGATAACCTGGTGCCACAATCCTGCTTATGGGACAATGACTCACTTACTCGTTCTTCGAACAGATTTCTTGAGAGGTGCTCTGAATCAAATTCCTCTCGAACGCAAGGCTCACCAACTAGCGCCCAGTGCTTAGAGTTCACCCTTGATTCAGAGCGAACCGAATCTGTTAACGGGAATGTCGTAACCTTAGACTTTGTTGACTCTGCTGCTTATAGCAAGGCTGTCGCATTTTTTGCGGCTATTGAATCTGAAATACCGGCAACCTGGGAAACAGCAGGCCAAAAAGACCTTATAAAGATAAGCTTTACAGGCAATACTTATAAGGCATCTGCTTGTTTAGATGACGGCACAATTATAAGAGCTAGTGCATTCTGGTACTACCAATCTGGTTTGCCTGTCTTTGATGCGGCAAATAACCGTATTACGATGGACTTTACAGGGCTGTTTCAAACGTTGCCAACCGGGCAATGTTTTAACCCGACTTTGACAGATGCTAGCCTAGCAAATACATGGCTAGATCCAAATTTGCAGCAAATGAACTCGAGCTGGAACAGACAGTATTTACGTAGCAATACACTGAGGACTGCATTTTTTGTTCCAGTAACCGCATCTGATGCGTCTACTTTTAGCCAAGTCTTCGATATTGGAATCAACAACAGCATCTGTGCGAACAATAACCCTGTTCAGCCATACACATTTGTTGTGAACGATCGAGCTGATTGGTTAAATAGCTGGTACTTTTATAGAGGGGATGAAGCCACAGGAACTCTGCTGCAAGCGCACGATAACAGCGGCTTGGCAGACAACATAGTAGCGCCAAGTCATTTTACTGAAACTGCAGATGGCGTTGGTGGGTGCAGATCGACGCTCCGGATCGAAAACGAAGACGGGTTTAGCATGCAAGAGATCGACTGGGCCAACGTCTGGTGTGACCTGTCTTACTATGGAGGCGGCCTAGAGCAGTTTCCGAGTGGCGGCCCAGCATTTGCAACTAGGCTAGAGGGACTTATAGGTGGCGGAAGAGCAATCACCCACGTATCTCATTATGACTTGTTCACAGTCTCACCTTTTATCGATAACTTAAGGCCGATAACCTGTAAATAGAACCCAAGAAAGCAAAGAAAACCCAAGAATGCCCAGGTAGATCTGATCTGTCTGGGCTTTTACTTGCCTTAGCGATTCATCTAACTGGCCATATTGTCGGTTGTTCTTTAGTTCTACGCCTTAGTTGATGTCGAACAAGAAATTCAACAAACTTTTTCCTGAACTAAGACCAAAAATCGCCTAAGTTTTTGACAATCGCCCACCCTTTATTCATTCAGCTTGCCTAAAAACCCAATAAATACAGATCCTTAAAACCTTCTGCGGCAGCGCTAACCTTTGCATGTTTAGGGGGAGGCACTGTGTTTAGGCGTTGCTGTGCACCGCTCAAACCCTTGTTAATTGTCGCTGTTGTTATGCTTGTGGAGGTTTTTCTAATGTTGTCTCGAATTCTAAATCAAAGCCGTAGTCCTTTTGTAGGGCTTCTTGCAGCTTTTGTGTTGCTGGCGCTTCTAATGTATGGAGTAGCCCATGCGCTAGCTTTTGAAGGCGCTGCTAGTGGATCAGCTCCAACCCTAAAACACACAGATGGGTTGGTTGAATATTCAGTGATCCGTGCTGCACATGCAAGTGATGACTGGGATGATCCCGTAGTGATTGAACGCCGGGTTGTAGCAGAAAAAGATGCTGACACTGTTTATAAAGCAAAAGCTGAGGTTTTAGGTAACCGAAGCATTCCAAATAAAGCCAAGGTTTTTTTAGGAAAAGAAAAAAAAGGTTTCTTTGGCCGTTTGTTTAACAGAAAAAAAACAATACCAAATGATGCTGCCTTTAACGCAGCGCTTTCAGCAGGCGACACCCGTACGGTTTCAGAGTTAGAAGCTGATTTATCTGGTGCTGAGCTAGCTAGGCAAAACATAGCAGCTCAGAGTGCGTCATTCGCTAGCGATGGTATGCAGGTTCCTAGCTCTATTGTTACAGGCGAGCTCGACTGGAAAGAAAATGAATTTAAGATACCTGCCAAAGGCATATCTAGCAAAGTTAAGAAAGATCCATTTGCTTTGACGGCACAAGAGAAAAAAGATCTTGGGTTAGAGACAGCTGTAAACTACGAAGCTGATTTGATCCAGGCTATGGGCGTACAGTCAAACCCTGCTGCCATAGCAAAGCTACGAAGAAGCATGCAGCCAAACGCGATCGAAGCGAAAGATCATAGTATCTCTTCGAACCACAAAATGCTTTTGCGCGAGCTTGAATCTTTAAAAAAACAAGAAGCTCTTAATGAAAAATTAAAGGCACAAAAAGAAGGCCGAGCTGAGGCGCAAAGGCTTTTGCGTGTTAAGCGAGAGCTTATGCTCGAGCTTCACGAACAAAAAAAGGCAAGGCGAGAAGCTAAATCTCGTGCAGATCAGATCGGATTAGACGATTGGCAGTATGACGGAATTGTGACATCGAGTGATCGCAAGTATAGAAAAAAACGGTCGTTTAAAAAAGAACGCACTCCTTACAACCTAAAAGATTCTTACGAAGACTATGAGGTTTTCGAAGATAAAGGCTGGGAATACGAAGAAGGTAAAAACAGATGGCTGAAAGACTCAGCAAAGTCTAAAAAATCAAAAAGATATAAGTCTGAAAACGACGACTGGGAATAAAAAACCCAAGTTACACTTTTTTTTTCAACAAACCAGCCCTCTTTCCTTTATGGATTAGAGGGCTTTTGTTTTTCCTGGGAAACGGGTGTTTTTTACAGGTTAGGTGTAATAGAGCTGCCGGCCCCTGGCAGAAGGTTTGGAATAAATAACAGCTAGTTCGCAGCTGGGTTAGCTCCTACCTTGACTTTTTCTGGCGCCGAGTGCTTCTCAGGTGGGCAGTGCTGTGGTAGAAGAAAGGCATGGAGTTTACGTCAAATACGCGGCTTTTTTCTTGGCCTTTTTCTTTTCTTTTGCCCATTCGGTTTTTGGTTTGTTTGTACCTTTGTGGGGCAACGGGCAGCTTGTTTGCCGGTGACACAAAAGAAACACTTGGCACAAATGGAACAGAGCGTTCCGGGAAGGCAACAGGAGGTATTCAGCCGGATATTCTCGTAGATCAAAACCAGGTCCGTTGTTACTCCGAGGAGGATGACCTTGATCGGGACGGTTATGCCGCTACCGGCGCATCAGCTGTTTTGTTTGGGTGGACCGGAGAAAAGATGCACCCTTGTCCGTACGGGTACCTACCGTTTGCTGGCGACTGCAATGACCGTGACGCAAACACGCATCCGTTTTTGGAAGAATCAGCTTTTAATCTAAAAGATGACAATTGCAACGGACTTGTAGACGAGGCTCGTTTTCACCCATATAAAGTGAGCCGCAGCAATCGCCTTGTTTGGTCTCTGCAGAGTGCAAAACAGGCCAAGCTGTTTGCAGCGGGTAAGAACACGGTCTGGGTTGAAAGTCAGATATTAGGTCAGTCTCAAACTCTGCGGTATCCTTTAAAGGCTCGAGTCGGCAAAACCGCTAACGAATATGCGGTTTATCTACCGATGCATTCAAAAGATGTGGGCAAAATACACCGCTCTAGGTTTTTACACTCTAACCTGGCAACGCCGAGTTCGGATTGGCACTATTGGTATTTTCCTGCCGGCCCTAGCCCAGAAGAGCAGAAGCGTGCAAGGGTTTTGGAAAGCGCTTTTTATGAGTTTTCACTTTCTCAGGCCGGAAAAACTGGTTATGCCGGAGATGCGCCGGACGGTTTTCGCTATGGGGCTTGGTACGGGTTTTGGTGGTGTTCTGAGTTTTATAGCTTTGTAGCGGGTGGGTATCACACTGCGCTTAAAAACATCCGAACCGTACGCTCGATGAAAAGGGCGTTTAGAAATTCAACTATGGATAAATCCGGAACCAAGAGAAGCCGGTTAGCTAAACTACAAGATCCAAAGTATATATTGCAGAGGGCGAGACCTGGTGATTACCTTGCGGTGACGATAGGTGATAGGTCCGTTCATAATCACAGCACCATGGTTTTGGCTGCAGAGGTTCAGCAATCGAACCCTACCGGCTATGTTTGGCTCCTCGAAGGCAACTACTTTGATAAGGTTGTGATCAAACGCCGCAAGGTTATAAAATCTAAAAACCATTTGGGTGAGTTAAGCAGCCTTCCGCAAGAGGTCTCTTTTGGTAAGGCCGTTAGGATGGGTGCCTGGCTAGAGCCTTTGTTAGAAGCTTCGGTTGCAGGGCAGCAAGCTCTTTAGCAGGTAGGCAGCCTTCTGCCTAAAAAAACCGCATAACTTCCTGTTCTAAAGTACGTTATCCTTTTTGTTGAGCTAAAGCTGGGTGTTGCTGCTTCGGTAGCTAGTTTGGCGTGAAATGTATGCCGAACGAATATTGGGCGTATACGGGAGGTGTCGGCATGGCAAATATAATACTTACCATAACTAGATCTAAAACCCTTTTGCGTGCGATTGGTATTGCCTTAGATAGCGATAAAAGTTCAGGGGTTGAAAAGTGGACTAGATACAACGGAAGCTGTCTAGACGACCTACCTATAGCGCTTGCCCGCGCTGACCTTGTCTTGCTCGATATTGGCTCGTTCAAGGGTAATCTAGATGCTCGCAGTAAAAATCATATTAAAGCTCTGGCCTCTCGCCAGGCTCTTCTGTTTTTACATGGCGAAGAAGACAAAATACTTTTGCAAGATATGTCGCAATGGACGACTTGCCTTGCCTTAGAGAAGCCTTTTAACAGTGAAGACCTTGACGCTGCAATGCAAGCCACTCTTGGCGATAAGCTTGTCGAAGTGCAAAGTGATTTAACAGACGCACTGGGCTCATCTGGGTTAAGCTCTGCAGAGCTTGGTAGTCTTGAAGCAAGCACAGTTGAGATACCCGAACCGAATGCTACTGTTTCGACAGAGCTTCTTTCAGGCCGCCGAGCAAGGCCTGCCTTTGAAGAGGCTGATTCTGGTGAGCCTATTGAAGGCCCCAAGTTTGTAGGCGAAGAGTCTGGCCTGGAAACAGGCTTGAACGAGCAGTTTTCAACCGACTCTGAAACCCTTAGCGAATTTGCAAAGTTAAAGAAACAAGCCGAGAAGCGGGCGGCAGAGTTAAGTAAACCTCCCATGGATAGAGCGGAAGCAGAGGGTGATTTTAATCAGCAACTTATTGATAAAGTATCTTCCGGGTTTAATGCCGATTCAAAAGAGATTCAGACTCACCTAAGAAAGATGGTCGAGCAATACTGCCAAGAAAACTTTAGCCGGATTGCTCGCCAGGTTTTGGAAGAGGAATTGCAAAAGAACAAAAAAGAACAAGACCGAATCCGATATGGCGATTCGCAAGCGTAGGGGATGTATAGATGAGTTTTTTTCGTAGGCTGCACCCTCTACAAATAGACCAAGCAATTGAAATAGCTCTAAAAGAAGACTGGGCCTTTGGCGACTGGACCACAGACCTCTCGGTTCCTGGCGATAAAAATGCTTCTGCAAAGATCATCGCAAAATCAAAATGCACCCTTGCCGGTATAGAGGTAGCAAGCCGTGTGTTTGAACTGGTTGACCGCAGCCTTCAGCTGGTAGAAGCCTCTTCTAATGCCGCGAAATTGTCTCCAAAAGATACGGTGCTCAAAATATCTGGCAACGCCAGAAGTATTTTAAAAGCCGAGCGGGTTGCATTGAATTTCTTGATGCATATGAGTGGCATCGCTACTTATGCAGCAGATCTTGTTAAAGAGGTAGAGGGAACCAAGGTTCAAATCTTAGACACGCGAAAGAACACTCCAGGTCTACGTGTTTTTGAAAAGCATGCAACAGCGATAGGCGGTGCGCGTAATCACAGGTTTTGTTTAAGCGATGGGGTGATTGTCAAAGAAAACCATATCCGCGGCGCTGGCGGTATCGAGAATACTCTTGCGGCAATGAAAACACGCCTTCCGCACGGCATCAAAAAAGAAGTAGAGGTAACTAACCTCAAAGAGCTTGAGCAAGCCATTGTGGCAGGTGCTGAGGTTGTCATGCTTGATAATATGTCCCTGGAAGATATGCACAAAGCCGTAGAACTATCTGCCCGAAAGGTTTTGCTCGAAGCTTCCGGAAACGTTACCGTAGAAACAGTGCGCGGCATAGCGGAGACAGGGGTGGATTTTATATCTACGAGCGCTATGGTTCATTCATCTAAGTGGGCCGACTTAAGTTTGTTGTTTGACTTAGATTAAGGCTAAGCACCGTTTTGGTTAGATAAATCGTTTTTGGGGTCTGAACTCTATGCAACATAAAGAAATAAAGTTTTTCAACACCCTTTCTCGCAAGTTAGAGGCGTTTGTACCTACGGGAAATACAAAAAAAGTTGGTTTTTACTCTTGTGGACCTACAGTTTACTCAAAGGCTCATATTGGCAATATGCGCGCTTTTATCTTTGCCGATATAGTGGCGAGAACCCTTAGGTTTGCAGGTTATGACTTGCACCATGTGATGAATGTGACAGATGTCGGCCACCTTACAGACGATGGTAATGATGGTGAAGACAAGCTCGAAGTTGGTGCACGGCGCGAAGGGGTCACAGCCTGGCAAATTGCAGAAAAATACACAAAGTTCTTCTTCGATCAGCTTGATCTACTTGGGCTAAATCATGCCGACACAGTTTGTAAGGCTACAGATCACATCCCAGAGCAAATTGCGATGGTAGAAAAGCTAGAAAAAAACGGTTTTACCTATCAAACATCTGACGGTGTTTATTTTGACACCGAAAAATTTGCTGAATACGGGGCTATGGCTCTACTCGACAAAGACGGGATGGAAGCTGGGCACCGTGTGGATCTCGGAGAAAAGCGCTGCAAGACAGACTTTGCTCTTTGGAAACTATCTCCAAAAGAGGAAAAGCGGGCTATGGAGTGGGAGTCCCCTTGGGGGCTGGGGTTTCCGGGCTGGCACATAGAGTGCAGCGCCATGTCTAGTCACTACCTAGGAGAAAGCTTTGATGTGCATACGGGCGGTGTCGACCATGTCCCGGTGCATCATACAAATGAGATTGCACAGGCAGAGTGTGCTACAGGTAACAAACCATTTGTGAAGTATTGGATGCACTGTGAGTTTTTGATTTTAGACGATGGCACTAAAAAGATGAGTAAATCTTTGGGTAACATCGTAACTATTAGCGATATTAAAGAGCAGGGCTATCACCCCCAAGCTTTTAAGTATCTTTGCTTGCAAACGCACTACAGAAAGCAGCTCAAGTATAGTGAGGCTTCTTTGAAGGGGGCTCAAACCGCTTACCGCAAGCTTCGGGAAAAAACCAAAGGTTTAGAGTTAAAGCAGGTAGGTTTTAGCTCGGAGGCTGCCAAGTCTTTTGCCCGGCAGCTCGAGACTGCTTTGCTTAATGATATGAATACAGCAAAAGCAATGGGTCTGCTGTGGGAGTCTCTTGATTCCAAGGAAGTATCGGATGCTGAAAAAGGAGTTTTGGTTTTTATGGCCGAGGCTGTTTTTGGTTTAAAGCTGGGGGATGCTATGGATGATTTTGTAGTAGAGGTAGCCCAGGGGGCGCAGGAACTTTTGCAGAAAAGAATCGAAGCTAGAAACCAGAAAAACTGGAAAGATGCCGACGCGTACAGGGACCAGCTTCTTGAGATGGGCTATGAGATTATGGATAACCCTGATACGGGGCCAACTCTACGTAAAAAATAATGATATGAATAAAAACCTCACAATTTTTCTAATTTATCTTTTGCGGTTCATCCACTTTGCAGTTTTGATTTATGTATTGACCGGGTGGGTGTTTCCTGAAAAAACTCTTTTTGTTTATTTGCTGTTTATACCTTCGATCATTTTGCAGTGGATATTTAACGATGGAACCTGTGTCTTGACCAACGCAGAAAATTTTCTTCGCACAGATAAAACCCAGGAAGAAAAAAATGAGAAAACAGAAAAAAAAGCTCAGCGAGGGCAGTTTTTAAAAGGTGTAGCCAGGAACTTAACCGGGTATGAGCCTAGCGATAGACTGCTTTTTTGGGCTGTTTACCTGCTTTTAGCTTTGTTTTGGGCGGTGGCTGCTGCTCGCTGCTTTCTTTAGTAATATCAA
>JALZUO010000116.1 GCA_023301565.1 Oligoflexales bacterium | reverse complement strand
GGCTTGTATTGTTGCAAACTCATTCTTTAATTGAGCTAATTTGGCTTTTGATATAGCTTTCTCTTCACCGCTAAAATGAAGATCGTCTATAAGCTTAGCTGCGGGTTTAAATATATTACTTATCCAACCTAACATTAGAAACTTCCTTTACCTTTGTTTTTACTTTGTATCTTCATTGGTTCTCTTTTTGGTAACTGTTCCCACGCTGGTAAATTACCTGTGCTCATAATATTCTTTTCGTGAGCAATCCTAACAGCTGCAGGTAATAGCGTATGGGTCCTTAATCTAGACACAGCTGCAGTTTTATCTTGCTTACTGTACACTTTACCATTCCAACCATCACCCTCTTCAATAAGTCCTCGAGCTTCAGGCCTCTTTGAGATCTCTACCATAATAGGTCCGATGTCTTCACCTTTTGTATAAGCATCCATTAATTCCTTAGCCATAGGTTTATTAGCACCTCTAACTACGTTATATATGTCCTCAATTCTTTCCTTACTAGCGATTTCCGTCCTAGCTAAAGGAGCTTCAAATAGTTTCTGATAAGAAGAACCTTGTTCGATTAGATCATCAAACTCAGCATTTGCACTCTCATAATCTAATTCGGGGTCAGTAAAAAGAGTGTATAATCTAGAACTAAGTGCTCCCATGGCTCTTATGTCCTTAGCATTTTCTGCAAGAAAGTTACCTAAGCCTACTATTTTTGACGCGTTCCTAGTAGTTGCATTAAGTGCGTTACCTAAAGATGCAGGTGAATTAATTAATGTATTTGCTACTGAAGCAACGGCGCCTACTGTTTGGGCCCCTTGTCCTAAAAATAAAGAGGTTACAAAGCCCTTCTTTATAGAATTGAATATCTTATCGCCACCTACTTCTGCACCACTAGCATCCGCTACTTCAGATAATATTTTAATGTCTGTGAATCTCTTCCTAGCCTTTTTAAATTGATCTATTAAAGGCTCTGACACCTCTTTAACCGTAGTTACTACAGTATCATCACCTACTTGAGCTGCCTTAGCTAGGTCAAATCTACTAGCCGCTCCCTCAATAGTATTATTAATACCATCATTTACTTCTTTTAATATCTGCTTAGCTAGAGGTTTACTTTTATCTAAGCCTAAAGATTCTAATCTATCTCTTAATGTCTGCTTTAAAGTCATAAGCTGACTAGCTGTACCTAATTTAGCTGTACCATCTGGATTAGCTAAATTTTTAAATAACATATCTCTTATACTATCTCTTTGTTTAAGTAGTTCTTCTGAAGCAAACGATCCTTGTTCTATAATTTTATTTTCTAATAGAGTATCTACATTATTTGCTATTTGTTTACCGTCTAATGTAGCACCTACTGCTGCGTCTATTTTACTAACAACCTCGCCTTGCATAGAACCAGCTTTCCTAAGAGCTGTAGAATTACCACCGCTTGTCTCAACAAACTTAACTATATCTAAAGGCTTAGTGTAATCTATAGCACCTTCACCCACTTCATCTAAAGACTTAGTAATATCTTTAAATGACCTACCCGCATTTTTCGCATACCCTCTAAGTTTTACTGCTTGGGATTTTAGCATGCCCGCAACATTATTACTAACTATTTTATTTTTGATAACAGTACTAAGACCACTTATGTCACTAGAACCTTTAAATATTTTTAAAGCCCCACCTAAGGCTATACCATAAGCAGCACCTTCAGCTGCTCGTATACCACCTTTCATTAACGCTTCATCGAAGTTGTCTAAAAGATCACCATCTTCTTTTGAAAGTTCTTGGGCTACACTAAATGAAAAGTCAGTACCTATATTAATAGAAGCAGCTTTACTTAATTTAGCAAATTTACTAACTGCCTGTACACCTTTTAAAGCTTTAGTGGCTAGTCCTGCACCTGAAATCAATAGTCCAGCTTCTGTAGCTATTCTTGTACCACCTGCTACATAAGGATGTTCCGCTTGGATAGCTGCTTGCTTAGTATCTATCTCGTTCTTAACTTGAGTATATGATTTAGTACCATCTCCAAATTGATTATTTAAAAAAGCAATACTACCTGCACGAGCATGGTCTAAGAAAGGTACTTGGTCTGATACAATCTCACCTATTTGACCTATTGTACTTATATCGTCTGTAACTTGCTTTGGAGTTATCTTATCTTTAAGTTCTACTTGGTCTTGACTAGGTAGTGCAAATTCGCTACTATTAACGTCCTGGGCTTCTAGTTCAGCTAATTCAGCTTGTTCTTCTGCACTAAGAGGTGCTTCATCTGTAGGTGTAAATTCAGCTTCTAATGCTTGTAACTCTGCTTGTTCTTCTGGGCTTAATTGATCGTTCATTATTTACCTGCTTTCTTTTTACGTAGTCTTTCTAATTTTTGTCTTTGAGTCTCTGGGGCCTTAGCTGTAGGGTCAATCTTAAATTGAGCTTCTTGCTTAGATATGTTCTCTCTTCTAGATAAAAGAGTGGCCTCTTCGGCTGTCATATCTTTAATTCTACCTCTTGCCACAGTTTCCATTACTTCTAGCATTCTAAGGATATTATCTTTTGATTCACCTGTTAGTTTACCCTTAGTTAATTTACTATACGTATCTAGTGCTTTTTGAGCTAATTGTGGGTTAGACACATATCTTGTTACATCTTGTTCAGTTAAGACTCCGACTTCGCCAGCTATACCTTTAGCAATTTTAGGGCCTAGTATAGACAGTGATTGGCCACCATTCTTAAATGCATCGTCAACTAAACCTCTGATAGTGGGGGCTTCTGATAAAATACTTTCTGCTTGTTGAAAAGGCTTTCTAGATCTTAAATCTTTTGTAGCTTTTCTAAAATCTTCTGATTCATTTTCATCTATTCTTCTTTGAGATTGCTCTATTCTAATATCTGATTGGGCTATTCTTTGAGCACCTTGGTTAGATAATCTGGACTCTTTTATTTTACCTAAAGATAATCTATCGTCTGCTTGTTGTGTTCTTCTAGAGCCTATTTCA
>JALZUO010000115.1 GCA_023301565.1 Oligoflexales bacterium | reverse complement strand
AATCAGCACTTTTATGGAACAATTGCTACATTCTTTTCTACACAAAAACAAAGTATATTCTTATGACGAGAAAGATATTTCGCTTCAATTAATGTCGCATTCAGAATATCCAAGCTTAAGATCTATTACAGATACTTTGGATTATTTTGGTATTGATAATGTAGCTGCAAATGTACCATCTGACGCTCTTACACAATTACCTAAAACATTTTTAGCATTAATTAAAACCGAAACCGCAGAGGAATTAACGCTGGTAGTTCAAAAAAAATCTACAATTACCACTACATCGCTAGAAGGGAAAAAGGAACAACTAACCGTATCAGCATTTAAAAAAATATGGACAGGTACACTAATTGCCATAGAAGTTGCCGAAGAACAAACCACTTCTATTAAAAAAAGAATTTCCTCAGTACACGTAATGCTAGGATTAACTGTATTAGCAATATTAAGTGTTACTTTCTTTGGCCCATTTAGTTGGACACAATCAGCATATACATTTTTAAGTGTATTAGGACTTGGTATTAGTTATTTGATCAGTAAAGAAGCATTAGGAATTAAAGACACGGTAACAGCAAAGGTTTGTGGCGCTATATCTAACAGTGGTAAAGGTTGTAGCAATGTTATTAATTCTAGTGAAGGAAAGATTATCGCAGGTTTAGGACTTAGCGATTTATCATTCGTGTTTTTTGCAAGCACTCTTTTAACATCGCTATTTGTTACAAATGCATTCTCACTTCTTTTAATGGTTGCCATTGCAAGTCTACCAGTTATAGTTTACACGATTGCCGTACAGTCATTTAAGTTAAAGCAATTTTGTTTCTTATGTATGGCTATTTCATTTGTATTACTATCTCAATTTGCATTAATATCAACTACCGCAACTTGGGATTTTTCATTTAATAGTACATCACAGTTTTTTCTTATAGCAACGCTTACCGCATCTGTATATCTACTCATAAAACCTTTATGGAAAGACAGTATCGCATTAGACACTACTAAAAAAGAATTTTTAAAATTTAAGCGCAATCCTATATTTTTTAATGAAGCACTGCGTCAATCTAAAAAATATACAGTGGCTGACATGCCACAAGAACATATAGTGTCCTTCGGAAATGCCAAAGCACCAATTGCTATACAAGCGGTTACCAATCCATTTTGCGGATTTTGCAAAGAGCCCTTTTTAACCTACGCTAAACTTCTTAAAACATATCCGGAAGAAATACAGTTACAGCTCATTTTTAACGTAGCCGCAGATCCTGAAAATGATGCCACAAAAATTGCGATGACCGCTCTTGATCTTTACACAACAGACCCATCACTGGCATTATCAGCGTTAGAATACTGGTATAATAACAAAGACATAGATGATTGGAAGACTACGTACGCTAAAAATGGACTAGAGATGCTGTATCCACAACAAGTACTGGAAAGTCACTCCAAATGGTGTCAAGAAAGTGCAATAAACTATACGCCAAAAACATTAATTAATCGAAAATCATACCCAAGTAACGAATATGAAATTGCAGATCTTCCATTCTTTATCGAGGAACTTAAAAACATAAAAAAATTAAAACCTATTACATAAAAAAGAGCCTGCGCAAACAGACTCTATAAACATCTTGCAAGGACAGACACAAGCTGTGAGTGTCTCTAAATGTTCACAGTAAAATTAATTATTAAATTTTACAATTATGTTAAAATCAATTTTAAAATTAAACGGAGCTCAAGAATTGAGCAAAAATGAACAAAAATCTTTATCTGGTGGCGGTCTTACTATTATACCTGGGCTTTGTGGCACTAACAGTTGTGCCCCTGGAAACACGTGTGCTTCAAATCTTGTTTGTACGCAAACTATTTGTCAAAATGTTATAGGCTACGCTTGTACACCTCGTATTGGTAATAAGTAAACTTTAATGAACTTCCCACACTATAAACAACTAGATATTAAAGATTGCGGTCGAACATGTATGCGGATTATTGCCAAGCATTACAACTGTACTTTTTATATTGAATAGTCTCGATTCGGTCTCTTAGCGAGACTGCATTTGTGGGAAGTTCATTTTTAAATTTAAATGATGCAGCAGAGAATATAGGATTTAGTATGTGAGGATTAAGCTCAGACTATATTTAAACGTGCCCAGCATTAACTGGGACTAAAAAATATTCTTGCAAGGACAGAAACAAACTGTGAGTGTCTCTAAATGTTCACAGTAAAATTAATTATTAAATTTTACAATTATGTTAAAATCAATTTTAAATCTAAAAGGTGCTCAAAGTTTGTCTAAAAGTGATCAAAAAACAATTAATGGGGGTTCAGGTCGTAGCAATTGCACAAGTTTGGATCAGTGTGAGCTATCTTGTTCTGGAGTATGTACAGTGCAAGCTCCATTTTCGAACGAATGGTCAATAGGACCACAATGTTATAAATGTGTTGTTATTGGTGTTGACCATCAATAATTTTTTCGATTATATCGTAAATAACTAATATAACTTTATGAATTTTCCTTTCTACAAACAACCTGATACCAAAGACTGTGGCCCCACCTGCTTGCGCATTATAGCAAAGTATTACGGTCACAGTTTTACTATTGATGCGTTGCGGTCTCTTAGCGAGACGACACGAGAGGGAAGTTCTTTATTAAATATAAGTGATACTGCAGAGCATATAGGGTTTCGAACATTAGGCGTTAAGCTTTCAAGTAAAACACTTAAGGAAGCCCAATTACCCTGCATATTACATTGGAATAACGAGCATTATGTGGTGTTGTATAAAGTTAAAAAAGGAAAGTATTACATCTCTGACCCTGGTCATGGTCTAATTGATTATACAGAGCAAGAATTTATTGAATTCTGGATTGGTAATAATGCTACGGCCGCTAGTGAAGAAGGTATTGCATTACTTATAGAACCTACCCCTAAATTAAAAGAATATAACAGCTTAGATGAGAATAAGGAGAAAACACTAGGGTTTTCTTTCCTGTTTCAATATGTATGGCGTTATAAAAAGTTTATAATTCAGCTTTGTGTGGGTCTAGGCGCAGGAAGTTTATTACAACTCGTAGTTCCTTTTCTTACCCAAAGTGTAGTTGATGTAGGTATTAAAAACCAAGACATCAATTTTGTGTATCTTATTCTATTTGCACAAGTAGCTCTATTCATAGGACGAAGCGGTATCGAGGTGATTCGTAGTTGGATTTTATTACACCTGAGCACAAGAATAAATATCTCATTAATCTCAGATTTCTTTATTAAGCTAATGAATTTACCCATTGCGTTTTTTGACACTAAAATGACGGGAG
>JALZUO010000114.1 GCA_023301565.1 Oligoflexales bacterium | reverse complement strand
TCCTAAGAAGAAGGCGACAAAGTAGAACGCTATGGATGACGGCTTTTACACTGCGTTCACTGGAGGCGGTGGGCGGTTATTAGGGCGCAGGGTGCGTCCATTCTCACATTGGCACGCGTTGCTGTTGTCGGCTATTGAGTCGCCTGTTTTGTTGTCGCCTAATGCGGTGTCAATGGATAATGTCTTAATTGCGCTACGTGTATGCGGTACTAAGTGGCCAGATATTCCTAATCTGGGCTATACGATCCCAGATGCGGGGCAAAAGTTGCTGGCTAAGTGGAGGCCTGCGCGCCTGCACAATAGCGCGGGGTGGCTGGGGGAGTACCTTTCGGAGTTTACGAGTCGTCCTGAGTTTTATTTGTCAGAAAGTGCGAAAAATGGGGAGGGGTTTACGGCTCCGCCTCTGTTATCTACTGTTTCTTATCTGATCGGCAAGGGTTTTACGGAGGAGCGGGCATGGAATATGTCGCTGGGTGAGGCTAGTTGGTACGAGGCGACTCTATTGGAGCGCGATGGGGCTAAGTTGCGGTTTTCTTACGAGGAGGAGGCGACCGAGGAGGAGGAGTTGACCGAGGAGGAGATATTAGATAACGCTTCGGCGATGTTGCCGCCGTCTATTGTTGATGAGTGGATTGCAAAACGCACGGGAGGTGAGGTATGTTAGGTTTAAAAGTTCCGTTTGGGATTGATGGAGCGGGGTATCGCCGTGGGTTGAATACGATGCGCGGTCAAACGAAGCAGTGGTCGAATGGGATCAAGGGGTTAGTTGCTGGAGCGTTTGCGTTTAGTGCGGTGTTGCAGGGTTGGAATGCGATGCTGGAGAAGATGGACCGTATTCATAAGTTATCCCAGCAGTTAGGGGTGTCGATGCGTGGTCTACAACAGGTGGATCTAGTGGCGCAGTTAAGCGGAGCTGATCTGGAGCAGGTTACTAAGGCGATGGGTAAGTTCCTGTTGAATGCTCAAAAGGCTAAGGATGGGACTAAGACGTTAGAGGTGGCGTTTGATCGATTGGGGGTTTCGTCCAGTGAGGTGTTAGGGTTGGATTTACCAGGGCAGATACTAGCGTTGTCAAAGGCGTATGCGAACGCGAATAATAAGACTACGGCGCAGGCGGATTTGCTGACGATACTAGGGACGCGGGCGCAGGAGATTATGCCTCTGATTAAGCAGGCTCCGGAGGTATTGGCAGAAGGTTTTGATAAGGCGGCCGTGGCGAGTGATAGGACGATTGAGAAGATCGCACAGTTTAATGATACGCTTACGACTGTTAAGCAGAATGCGATGGTGTTCGGTACTGTTTTATTCGATGCGGTATCAGGCGCGCTGATTAGTGCGACTTCGGCGGTAGTGGGTTTTATGGGCGCTATTGCGAAAGCTGATACGGCGCTAGGTAAGGTTTGGAAAAGTGATGGGTTAGTGTCTGGATTACGGGCTTTTGGAGAGACGTTCAAAAACGAGATTTCTAAGACTGGCGATCTAATCGCTAAGCAATGGGAGGCGGAGGAGCCTGTTAAGAAATTAAAGATTGATACGTCCGCAGCACAAGCTGAGGCGCAGGTGGAGTTAGAAAAACTATTATCCGATCTCCATGATAAGGAGGCGGCGCATGCGCAGTCTATGATGACGCTGGAGGAGAGGCGTATTGAGTTGTTGGAGGAGCGCGCACGTCTGGAAGGTGAGGTGTCTGAGGAGACTGCGGAGGGCGTTAAGGCTAAGTTGGCTGTGCTGGCGATTGATAAGGAGCTGGCTAGTAATAAGAGTAAGTCACAGGCGGCTAGTGATGCGATTGCTACGGGTGATAAGGCGCTGGAGGAGCGGGTGGCCGAGTTCAAGTTTAAACAGTTGTCGCCGGAGGATCAATTAGCGGCGATTAATAAGCGTCTAGCTGATAATAAGGAGACGTTTGGGCAGCTAGGGAAAGGTAAGGAACGCACTGATCTAGGGAATAAGATTCAGGATGATATCGAGGCGCGGGCTAGTTTGCTAGGAGGATTAGAGCCTAGTGAGGATAGCGTGGTATCGGCTGCGGGGGCGGCGGTGGTGAGTTCGTCTCTAGCTTCGATCGGAGGTGGCGCGGGGGCGTTCGTGGCGATTGCTGATCCTAAGTTGGAGGAGGCGAAAAGGCACGGCGCTAAGTTTGATCAAATGGTGGCGAGTCTGAATGAGATATCGGGCAATACGTCGGGTACGAGCGGGAATGTAAATAAGAATTTAAACGTATGAGTAGAACAGATATTGGTAATAATGAGCCCACTCTGCAGGCGGGTGCGAAGCTGGTGGAACGTGATGACGGGTTGATCGAGGGTTCTGCTTCGTTTGTGGGGGAGCGGTCATTGGTATTGGGTCACGCTCCTTTGGGTTCTGGGCATCCATTGGATTCGGGCGTGGGGTGTAATCGTAGGGAGATTACGCTACTGGTTGCGGGCAAGGCGCAGGTTACTTGCTCGTACATGGCGGTGGGTGCTACGCGGAGGATCGCGACATATACGGGGGGATCGGGTCAGCAGGCGATCCAGACTCATCCAGATTTTATTAATTTTGCGGGTGATCCTACTGCTGCGGAGGGTGAGCTGGGGTTTTGTGAGCCGGTTCCGACTGCGGATGGATCGCCGTCTCTGTATGTGCAGGGGGCAAATGGGTCTAGGTTTGATGCGGTTAG
>JALZUO010000113.1 GCA_023301565.1 Oligoflexales bacterium | reverse complement strand
CTCCTAAGAATGAATCGTCACGCGCATTGAGTAGTAGCGTTGGAATCGCCACCTTATCTAAACCAGGCTTACTACTACAAGTCTCCCAATAATGCTCCGATGTCATTTGAAATCATTCCTACTCCAGCACCACCTTATCTGCCTTGACCAAAATTCCATCCTTCATTACTCGAAACACATACATTCCACTAGCTAAAATTGGTAAACTAATTCGTTCTGTACCCACTTGACCTGACAACCCTTGAGAATATACCAATCGACCTTGAAGGTCGTACAACTCAAATTCCGCATCATGTCCTAGGAAAGTGAATAGCTCAATATAGAGATCGCCATCACTAGGATTGGGATACAAAGAAATTTGCGCAGCGGGAATATCATCTGGTCTATCTATTTGCTCTACAGCCGTCAAAAGGATCGGAGGAAAGACCTTGGTACTATCGCAAACGGGCGCGGTACCCAATCTATAGTTTGGAAAATTTGGCGTCGTATTATTGATGAAGGCAGGCACCTCTATGTTTTGTTACACCATTCATGGGATATTAAATATAAAGTTAAAAAAAAGAGGCTGATTACCTTTATTAAAAAATCAGCCTCTTTTGATTCCAAATTGCTACATCCTATAATTCTGGACAGTCAACTTTACGTTTTCGCTTTATCTTATCCAAAAGCTTGAAACTATAGCCTACTCGAATACCCATAGAATTTACAGGATCTATTTCGTAAACTTCACCATTTATATTTTGCCAAAACCCATATCTGTAATATGCAGCAATACTTATTGAACCTAATTGATACCTTAACCCCAATTCTACATTAGACTCGAATTCACCAGTCTTAGTAATTAATTCACCTAGCGCATGTCTAAAATCTTCCTTAGTTTGTCTTTTATGGCTTGCTGTATGAATCATTGAAAATGAACTTACAACTTTTAAATTCTTTACTAATTCTAAACCAAAACCTACCCCATAATGATATCTTCTAAAAACTATTCCTCTCGGATTAAAATCATTTAGTAAGATGATAGGGTCGTCACCTCTAGAATCTAAGGCGTAAATAGCATCTGGTCTTGCAACTAGACGTTCAAATCTAGAAAACAAATTAACTTCAAATTTATTTGAAAAAGATTGGTTCAACTGCAATCCAATCGAAAATGACTCTTCTCTATCTTCAAGAAAAGTACCTGCACTAAAAAAATGGTCACTCTCGTTGGAAATAGTATTATATCCCACCTCAATTTGAGGTATTAAAAAAGTTTGACTATTTCCATTTACTTGTATTACAAAATTAAACAAGCCTAAAAGTAACCATTTGTGCAATTGGCTATACGGAACGCTTTTAAATGTTATCATTATTGAATAATAAATTTATACGTTTGTAAATAACTTCTATTTTTGTCATATTCCATAATAATAAAGGTCTGTTTTGGTTGTAAAGACAATTTATTGCGGACTTGTTCTAAATCACCAGTCATTATAAGTCTACCAACAACATCATATGCCTCGAAGTGATTTGAAGATTCGTTTGGCATCTGATGTGAACGAATATCTATTGTTGAATCATCTAAATTACCATGCTCAGCAAACACTTCATGACAAGTTGGATCATTATCATCACAATCTCTCAACACTATACTTAAACACCCTTCTCTTCCTTGGGAACGAACAAAATTACAAATAGTATATTTTCTAGGATACCAATCATACTTAGGAAATTGAATGACTATTTCTTCTCCTGTCACATTAGTATTATTCTCTTCTCCATTAATAATCCAGTCTGGTCTTAATCCTGACCATCTATGCACAACATCAGGGTCAAAATTATCACTATTTATGCTAAGTGAGATTGTTCCATTATGTTCATTTTCACACACTGATAAATTTACACCTTCTACAGTTACTTGTGTAGTTGGTGTGGTGTAAGTTATCTCTATAACATCGCAAGGAAACAACTGCTCAGTCAAGCATAAAGACTCGGCTAAATCAGTCACTAGTTCTGCCTCATCAGAACAAGCACCAAATTGTGAAATAATTCCATCTATATATAAGTGTGCCAAATCAGTTACACTACCATCATCTGGAAAAGTGCTTAAGATACCAACAGAAAGTGAGAAAAATTGACTTAATGTTAAAAGACCATTGTCTATAATTTGGTATGCTAAATATCTAAATGGTGCACCATAAAAATGGGGATTATTTGAATCAAAAGTACTTTCGTCTACTTCATATCTGCAAGGATCATTGAAGTCAAATTCAGTAAAGTCTCGAATCGCACCTCCGTCAAGAAAACTAAGCTCAAAATCATTCGATGCTCCACAGCCATTTGTATTAACATGTAGCGAAAACAGATCAGCAAAATATTCATGAATTACACGGTGGTGAATACTTGTTGCAGAAAAGAAAAATTGATTTAAAAAATGATGGCCGTATTCATGCGCTATTACATCAGTTGAATAATGTGGCAAATAAATCGATTCATCTGGAATGTCTTGTGTCCCAAAATGAAATACTATTCCATTAGGGTCATTGTTTAATGGTACAGCGGATGCAGGTGATTGAGGCGTACATCCTGTTATCACTATAGCAGGTGGTGTAGATATTCCAAGAAATGTCAAACAACTATTAACTGTATTAAAATTAGTGCTTAAGGTTGTTAAATTATCATTGTCAAAAGCGCAAGTTGCATTTACAATTAAGTTAGGATCGTTAGTAATACTCATTACTGTACTACCAAGTGGTAATGCTGTTACATCACAATCATTTTGTTCATAAAAAGTTACACTGCCAGTTAATAAATCTAAATTAGATGCAGATTCTGAAATAAAATTTGAACCAGATTTTTGAATTTCAGTATTGTTGTACGTTTCTTTTGACATGACAGCCAAACTAGCATCTGCATAGTTTCTAGAATGTACAACTGTACCATCAAAAGCGTCAACCCATGCTATTTTCAATTCCTCTTTTTGATAACTGACCCTCCACATTTCTCTTAAACTACACTCATTTTTTGCGTTTGCAGATAGTACTAAATCAGCTTTTATAAAATCAACTTCAAGAATATCCTTTAAATCATCCTTATCAATCGCAGGTCTCTTAACATCGTCAAGGTCTCCGTAGATGAATGGATTAATAGTAGTATTACAAGGATCTCCACTTATAAAGGCAAACCCACCTGGTTCTACCTCGACACCTTGAAATAATTGCTTATATCTAACAATTTCTTGTTCGTTGTAAAAAACTCTTGACTGAGGTAGGAATGTGTAATCGTCTCCCATATCAAGATACTCAATAAAACTCTCCTCTGAATTTATAATATTATCTTCATTATAATTAAGTCTATGTAAAGAAGACTTTCCTCTGTAGGAAAAGTATTCATCATAGTCACTTTTATTTTGAAAGGCGTTGCGCTCAATGCATTTTCCGTAGCTACCTTCATTAACAACATTGACAATGTGCTGTGCAGTCACAAAAGTGTTAATTACGAAAAATATTACACAGGCTAGAAAAATTTTTTGCGCAAGTTGTTTGCGCAAGTTGTTTGTTAAAAATCATAATTCTTGTTTTAATTATTTAAAATCACAAACTTACTAATTTTAAAACTTCTAATATTTAATTCACTATATATTTAACATTCCAACAAAACACTTCCGATTTACTACACAATTCAATTTACCTTCATTGGATTATATTGTGGTTGATATTAGTTGACTCTAAAAAAATACTTCATTCTAAAATTCCTTTACAAATATGAACAACATTTGGATACGAGAACGGAGAGAATCTACCGTAAGACGATGTCTGTAAGACGTCCCAAAATATACACTAAAAAAAATAAGGAGATAAATTCATTTTAATAAAACGAGTCACCACATACTCAGACCAAAGCATACCATCGCGGTTATCGCCAGAGAAACCAACATGCCCACCATGCTTCGGCGCCATCATATAAAAATGGGAATGCGAACGCGCTATATCTTCTGGATAACACTCGTCT
>JALZUO010000112.1 GCA_023301565.1 Oligoflexales bacterium | reverse complement strand
CAGAAGGTTGGGGGGTGACTACCGCTAACGCGCGTTTTAAGACAGGCTTATTTAGAGACCGATACTTTGATGCTTTTGCTTATCGAGCCCTTGGACAGATCGGTCCTTGTACGGAA
Organism: Oligoflexales bacterium; assembly: GCA_023301565.1. Classification (GTDB taxonomy): domain Bacteria; phylum Bdellovibrionota_B; class Oligoflexia; order Oligoflexales; family JALZUQ01; genus JALZUO01. The sequence continues at coordinate 2,869 of JALZUO010000112.1, read as the reverse complement.
GAGAGTATCGTGGAGGGGGGCGAAATAGTCAACGAGCTCCTCACCACGCAAGAGGGACTTATAGAGGTGGAAAGCGGTTTCAATGCCCTTGCCATTTATCGAGCTTCTGATCTTAAGGGCTTCAGGTATCGAGCTGAACCGAATGATAACTCGCGCGTCGAAGTCTGGTGCGAACATGTCACCTTTCATCGTGATCTCGCCCAAAGAGGAGTTGGAAGCGTCGTCATTGACCCTCAGTTGAGGGCGACTTATAACACCCGCCTGTCAGCGATTAAAAACTGGCTTATTCGGCCACTCAAGATGGTTTACTATCGCTGGGGACGCTGGCGGGCTAAGAAAGCTTAATCTCCTTTTAACGTATACCCTCATTAATTTATTTTTTCATGGCTAATTCTTCAACCTCCCAGAGAGCACTGACTCAAGCGGGAATCTTTGTGTTCGTCCTCATGGGTTCGATTTTTCTCGGGTCGGCGGTAGGGCGAGAAGACACTCAAACCGCTCTGATTGCGGTTTCGGCGATTATTCTGGTGGCAATGTTTGTCGGCTTGGGGAAGCACGTATGGGTCGTGGTGCCTCTCTTTGCCAGCTGGACTGGGAGTGTCCCCATTCTCCCCTTGCCTTTTTCTGCCTCGAACCTCGCGGTGGGCTTTGCTTGTTCTGCATGGGTCTTGATGTTGGCCACACGTAAGCTGAAATCGACATATCGTTTTGAGATCATTGATATGCTTATTTTCATCACTCTGTGCCTTCTCGCCTTGGGGTATTATCGAAATCCCGTGGGACTTGGCGCCCTTCGTAGTGGTTCTAACGTGGGGGCGCGTCCGTATGTTGAGATCGTAATTGGGGTGGTGGGCTATCTTATGTTGGCCAGTCAACGGCCAAAGCTCTCTGTGGTAGAGGGGCTCCCTAAGTGGGCTGTGGTTTCGGCAGCCATAATTGCGATTGGAGGATCCATTGCGTATTTTCTACCCGGTGTTGGTATGGTCATGTATCAATTTTACTCAGGATTTAAACCTAATGTTGGAGCGCTCCTAAATCCAAATGAAGTTAATGATACCGTGGGCCGAGCCGGTTTTTTGAGGCCTTTTGCTTATCTGAGTGCAGCTTATGTGGGTGCGCGGTGTTTCCCCCTCAAGGTTCTTTCGCCAAGGCAATGGGGCTTCTTAGTTCTTCTTCTTGTTGCGTCAATTTTTGCACTTCTCTCGGGATTTCGCAGTTCTCTTCTTACCATCGCGTTTTATTTTATTTTTGCGTGTTGGCTTTGGAAGCGTCTCGCGGGTCTTTTTATCTGCATTGGGATTACATTGGTTGGAATTATTGGAGTTGTCGCGATTCAAGAAGTGACGCCTCTACCCCATCGTCTCCAACGCACCCTTTCCTTTTTACCAGGGAATTGGGACCACTCGGTAAAAGTCCAAGCAGAGGGCAGTGTCGATTGGCGAGTGGAAATGTGGGAGATTGTCTTGGAGGGGGATAGTATTCAAAATTGGTGGGTTGGCGATGGTTTTGGATTCCCACGGAGTGAAATGGAATATTTTTCAGCAGCTTCGATGACCGGAGAACTCACCCCGAATCAATTGGCCGAGTATTATATGATTACAGGCGCTCTTCATAGTGGCCCCCTTTCGGCTGCCAAATTTGTAGGAGTAATCGGGTTTGTTCTTTATCTCATTTTAGCGATAGTCATTGCTTACCGCTTTATCAAACTATGGGCGAAATTTTATCGATCTAGCTCTTCAATCCAACTCCACATAACGGTGGGATTCTTTACCATTCAGGCAGCATATATTCCTTTTGAATATGTTTTCATTTTTGGAGCGTATAGTAGGGATTTAGCGCCTCTCATCCTAAGCGCGGGTATTCTTAGATTGCTCGAGACCGTCACCAAAGACCATTTCCAAGAAATAAGTCGTTCGAAGGGTGAGCTTGATAAGCAAATGGCCGAGGCGGTTTAGATCGCAAATTAATTTTACCCATCAAGAAAAAACCTTGAGAATTAAAAGTTTTGATTGCTCCTATAATGACGAAAGAAACGGAAGATAGTTTTTCGCAAATCCTCACTCAAAATCAGATTGGTTTTAAGAGAGATCAACCGCTGCGTTTGTTCTCGTGGTTCAGGACTGGAGGTTCGGCAAAATTCATTATTTATCCTAAAGACCGTCAAGAACTCCAAAAAGTCTATCAGACTATTCGAGAACTCAACATCCCTTTCAAGGTGATTGGAGAAACCACTAATCTCCTGTTTCTTGATGATGAAGAGTATTCTTGCCTTCTAAGCACTGCGCTTATTGTGCGGACTAGTATTGATCTTGACCAGGAAATCATCCGAGCGGAATGCGGTGCCGGCCTCCCCTGTTTATCGCGATTTGCCCTGCTTCATGGCGCAGTTGGTTTTGCCGGCTTAGAGGGAATTCCCGGCACTGTGGGAGGTGCCGTCTTCATGAATGCGGGCGCGTATGGTGATGATATTAAAAAGGTTTTGAAAGAAGTAATCGTCCTGAGTGAGGCGGGAGAATTTGAAACACTGCGGGCGGTTGATCTCAATTTTGGATATCGTCAGTCAATTTTTCGTGATGGGTCGCATCAGGGGGTGATTGTCGAAGCTGTCTTTCATTACCGAGAGGGTGACAAGGCGGCGCTTAAAAACAAAATGGAGCTTTTTCATGCCAAGCGTCATAAATACAACGAATATTGCTACCCTAATCTCGGCAGTCTTTTTGCTGGTTCGATTTATCGCGAACTGGCCAAGAAGGATCGATGGTACTATATGGTCTCATCAGGTTACTACGTTCTAAATTACCGTTTGAAATTTTTCCGCCGTGAATCACCCATTAACCGAAAGTGGCTTAACGATTACACGGTGAAGCGA
>JALZUO010000111.1 GCA_023301565.1 Oligoflexales bacterium | reverse complement strand
TGAATCACGCGCGTCTACCAATTCCGCCACATCGGCCTGTGATTGAGACGAGCGAGAACCTGAGCATTTAGATGGAAATGTCAAGAGGCGGAGTGAAAAAAGGTCTTCATTAAAGAATAGTGAATAAATCTGTAATTTAGACTGCCCTAACATGATGTTTTGATTTTTTTAATGAACGGTGAAATCTAACGTGAGACATTTCTATAGATTGTTTTAGCTGTTAGGGAGGCAGGGTAATATAGTTGGTTGTTGATTATAGTTGTGCTGAGCTGGTAACTTGATTTTACTATGGCAGCTACATTCAACCTTGAAGTCTATCGGCAAGAACTGGAAGAGCTGAAGAAATTACCCCACCTTAAAGATGATGAGGTTTGGCAATGTGCTGTAAGTTCTTTGTCTGTCAGGTCAGCTTTACGAGTATTGCCTTTGTTAACGCTTAGGGGTAATTTCATCCATTGGGGGAAAGATGCGAAGTTAGAGAACTTGGATGCCATCCGAGCAGCACTATCTGTAGCATTCATCCGTTCCGTGCAGACTGAGAGGACATTTGCCACCGACCGCGCTGGTGCAGCAGCTTCTGCAGCGGCTCGCAGCACCTACGTCGGCCGCTTCATCCACGACACTGACGCCGGTGGTCATGCATTCCTCCACGTCTCTGCTTCTGCCTCTGCCTCTGCCCGAACCGCCTATGTGGCCTCTATTGGCTCTGCTGCTAGCTCTGCCGCTTCCCGAAGCAACTACGCTGCCCGCTCCGCCAGCTTATCCTACCGAAAATCCTACGCCAAATCCGACAAAATACTTGATGAATTGGTTGGGAACTCACGTAATGATCTTGACTTGTTGAAACACGGAAAAAGTGAGTTGAGTGATGTCGCTCTCTGGAATGATAAAGGGGTAATGGTCTTAGATAGTGAGATTATGAATCAGTGGCGGAACGCGCTGATACAAATTGGTAATGAAGATATTGCGTTATGGTATGATCGTTTTTTAGACGGGAATCAAGACAAACAAAGTACGCTCAACTGGCTGAACCAATGGCTTAGCAAACGAGGTGAAGAGCAGATTTCCGCTATTTCATTAAAACCTAAGGCGGAAATTACGAAAAAAATTTCACCTGCCGGCGTAAGTGATCGGGCTACTAGTGATGATAAACTCGGAATGAAGCCTTACGTTGAGGGTTTAGCGCAATTTTTAACGAACCCAGAGACTAAAGCGCCTCTTACGGTATCAGTGGAAGGAAACTGGGGGATAGGTAAAACATCATTCCTAAAGATTCTTAAAGGCCAGCTGGCGAATAGGAAAGTAGTATGGTTTAACCCCTGGAGGCATGACGAGGGGGAAGGTCTTTGGTCAGCATTTATTGTAAACTTCGTCGATAAGATGGAGGAAGGGATGTCATGGCGGGAGAAGGTAATAGTGCGCTGGAAATTCTGGGAAAAGGCACTGGGCTGGAAGTTGTTTGGGTTAGGTCTCTACTTCTTATGCGGCATCCTATTTACGGTTGTGTCATACTTAGTGCAATTTGATGTCAGTGCAGATAATGTATCTTGGCTAAAGGAGATTAATAGGTGTTTATCGTTAGATTGGGTTACGGGGCTTATATCGCTAGGATCTGTAGGATGGCTGCTGTCGTTGATCCCTGTATTGCCGCTAGTTCAAAAAGGGTTTAAGAAATTCCGACAAAGCTTGAAATCAGAGGTAAGCCAAGTATGGACGATCAAGGATGCAGTGGCGAAGGTGACTGCGGCTGAAAAGTTCAGTAAACGCTTTCGCCAATTTCTCAAGATCTATGGTAAGCCTGACAAACCAGTCTTTGTCATCATTGATGATCTAGACCGCTGTGCAGCACCTAAGGCTGCGGAGTTATTAGATAGCCTGCAGCTACTTATTGCTGGCAATGGTGATGAAGAAAAATCATTTCCAGTAATATTCCTACTAGGAGTAGACCGTGAGAAGGTAGCTGCTGGAGTAGCAGTGAAGTATGAAGCGATGCTTCCCTATGTAGGCAATGGACTCTCTAAGTGCTACAAGGAGCGATTAGATGCGGGTAGGGAGTTCGGCTATGAATATCTGCAGAAATTCATCGATGTTCCCTTTCGTCTGCCTGTCTTGACAGATGAGAATATGGAAGGTTTTATCAACGATCTAGCGAAGGGTCAGAACAAGCAAACGGTCGTTGAAGAAATAGACACACCTGATGCTTTAGAGGTGCAAAAAGACGGTCTAATGTTTGATGATATTGGTGTCTTTCCTCAAGAAAATCCGACATCTGAAGAAGGCATGAAAGACGAGTCGGTTACTCAAGATAGTGAACAGGAGCAGCAGAAGGTGCAGGAGATCATTGAGCGCATCGACTTAAAGAGCACGCTCTTGATGTCAGTGCCTTTACTCGGGCATAACCCTCGGCGAATAAAGCAGTATCGTAATCTCCTCACCCTTCGCACTTATTTGGCTAATGCTAATAAGCTATTTGAAGAAAACCTAACGGTAGCGGTATTGGCGAAGGTTGTCGTAATAGAGCTAGCAAGGCCTGCGCTATACCGATCGATGTGCGAGAGTTCAAATATAGCAGAAAGTGTTAGTCAGTTCATCAAAGATGAAGGTGGTGACGCTGATCAACTCATAGCAGAGCTGAGTCCTGTAGATAGGAAATGGCTGAAAACCCATGCAGAAACGTTGCGTACTAATCTAGACGGAAAACCAGCTGTATTCCCTACAGGTGCAGAACTTAGTGGGGTGCTCTCTATGTCAGCACCACCTTCGAAGGTAGAAGTAGAGGTGATGAATGACCAGATAGCAGAGGAGTCATAAGTGGTAGACTACCTCTGGCACTTTGCGCAGTAGAAGGTTGAGCGGTTTGAGATGACGATGCGTTTAATAATACTGGAGCAGCTGCGGCATGGTTCGCCTTCGCGGCC
>JALZUO010000110.1 GCA_023301565.1 Oligoflexales bacterium | reverse complement strand
CAGGCTATTTAAACGTCTTTTGCTATTGCAAGCCCAGCGGCACTTAGGGCGCGTCCGCGTGGGGTTCTGGTAAGAAGCTGCTTATGCACCAAAAAGGGCTCGTAAACGTCTTCTAGGGTGTTTCTGCTTTCGCCCAAGGTTGCGGCCAAAGCCTCTATCCCAACTGGGCCGCCATCATAAACGCGGTGCACGGTATCTAGAATTTTTCTATCCATAGAGTCGAGGCCATGTAGGTCAATACTCAGGTGGTTTAAGACGTGGTTTATAAAGTCTTTATCAATAGACGACTTTTTTTCAAACTCAGCAAAGTCTCGTGCCCGTCTTAGGAGTCTTTTTGCAATTCTTGGAGTTCCCCGGCTTCTGCCAGCAAGGACCTGGGCCGCTGCTTCATCGATGAAGAAATTTAGATTTTTAGCATCACGCAAAATAATTTTTGATAAGGATTCGGGGTCGTAAAAGTCAAACCGAAGCTGAATGCCAAACCGGTTGAGCAGCGGAGCAGAGAGTTTCGATAGCTTAGTTGTGGCACCGATAAGTGTAAAAGGTTCAATGGGCATTTTCATGCTACGCGAGCCTACACCCTGTCCGATGATAAGGTCCACAAAGTTGTCTTCCATGGCGCTGTATAGGATCTCTTCGGTTTGGATTGGAAGCCTATGGATTTCGTCCAAAAACAAAACACTGTTTCTTTGTATATTGGTAAGTAGACCTACAAGGTCTCCTGGTTTTTCAATCGCTGGCGCGCTGGTTGCAACGACGTCTACGTCCATCTCTTTGGCGACAATTTGCGCCAGGGTGGTTTTTCCAAGCCCAGGAGGTCCATGAAAAACCGTATGATCCAATGGTTCCTTGCGTTGTTTTGCAGCCTCTACATATACGTGCAGCAGTTTTTTTAGCGAGTGCTGCCCGGGGAAGTCACCAAAGGACTTTGGGCGGTTTGCTAGCGAAACAGGTAGAGACTGTTCTTCTTTTTTGTCTTCAGACTGTGGCAAAGGCGAGACAAAACGCTCTATAATACTGTCGTTCTTGTTGTTTTCTGACACTAAAACGCTCCAAAGACATCATTTTTTGAAGAACTTTTTTCTGTGCGTTCCTTCTGCAGAGGCCTATTAAGGTTTGCGAGGCATTCTCGCATCAACAGATCAAAATCTGCGCCAAGAAACTTAGACTTTACTTGTTCGACGACTCGCGACACATCTTTTTTTGCGTAGCCGAGGTTTGAAAGAGCAGAGCTTAGGTCGTCGAGGTCGTCTTTTGCTGGCGACAAGCTCATTGGCTTAGCCGTGTTGCTCGTGTGCGTAGGTTTGTAAATCAACGCTAGCTGCTTGTCCTTGGACTTTAGGTCTAAAAGAATCTTCGAAGCAGTTGTTTTTCCGATCCCCGGAACGCTGGAAAAGGTTGCCACATCGTCTTGTTGTATAGCTTCCCAAAGCCGCTGCGGAGAGATGAATCCAACTAGGTTCATAGCTACTTTAGGGCCCACTTTATTTATACCTAAATACAGCTCAAAAAGAGATTTCTCAGCCGAGGTAGAAAAACCATATAAGCTGATTGCATCCTCTCTTACCCGCGTATGAACCCAAAGGCTAACCTCAGATTCTACGCTTACATTTAGAATGCACGCAGGAGAAACCTCGAGGCAGTACCCGACGCCACCGGCGCCTATAATGCATTTGGTTCCTGAAACTTCTAAAACTTTTCCCGAAAGGTGTCCTATCATGACTTGAGCTTACTACAAGGAGAGGTAGGATTTCTATGTGTTAGGTTTTCAAAATGTGCTTAATCTATAAGCGACGACCCTCGATGCTAAGCACGGAGGGTCGTAAGTCTTTTACTTTTAGATTTTTTGGATAGCTGGGCTGTCCAAAAGCGAGTCTTCTTTAAGAAAGTTTTTCTTTTATGGCAGCGCTCATATCTGTTTTTTCCCATGGAAAGCTCTCGTTTCCAAAATGACCGTACGAGGCCGTCTGCTTGTATATAGGCTTTAGAAGGTCTAGCTTTTTGATGATGTCAGCAGGTTTGACCGGGAATAGTTCTGGAACAAGCTTCGACAGCTTTTCATTTAATGCAGGGTCTCCCGTGTAGGTTTCAACAAAAATACTTACAGGATCTGCAACACCGATGGCATAGGCTAGCTGTACCAAGCATTTATCTGTCACTCCTGAGGCGACGATGTTTTTTGCGATGTAGCGAGCTGCATAGGCTGCCGAACGGTCAACTTTGCTTGGGTCTTTGCCTGAGAATGCACCGCCACCGTGGGCTCCATAACCACCATAGGTATCTACAATAATTTTTCTTCCAGTTAGTCCGCAGTCTCCCTGAGGTCCACCAATCACGAACTTACCGGTTGGGTTGATGAAGTACTTTGTTTTTTCATCCAAAAGCTCTGCCGGGATGACTTTTTTAATAACTTCATCGGTGATGAATGCTGATAGTTTTGCGTGTTCGACGCCCTCACTGTGTTGATGCGATACAACTACGGTATCTATACGCTTTAATTTTTTTCCGTCGTATTCAACTGTGATCTGGCTTTTTGCGTCTGGCCGTAAGAATGGGGCTTCGCCAGATTTTCTGAGCTTTGCCAGTTCTTCTAAAATTTTGTGAGAATAATACAAAGATGCAGGCATTAGCCCGGGCGTTTCTTTGCAGGCAAACCCAAACATCATCCCCTGATCGCCGGCACCCATCTCTTTGAACATACCCTCACCTGCAGAGACACCTTGGCTGATATCTGGCGATTGCTGGTCAAGCTTTACAAGCACTTGGCAATCTGTACCAGAAATGCCGAGCTCAGGGTTGTTGTAGCCGATGTCATTTAGGGTGTTGCGTGCAATTTCCTCGTAGTTTGGAGTGGCAGAAGTAGTCACTTCTCCAGCAATAACTACAAGTCCTGTGGTAGCCATAGTTTCACAGGCTACACGTGCATCAGGGTCTTGAGCTAAAATTGAATCTAAAATTGCGTCACTAATCTGATCGCAAACTTTATCCGGGTGTCCTTCGCTGACGGACTCCGAAGTAAAAAAGCTTTGAACCATATTAAAACCCTCTGAATAATTTGATTGTTTTCTCATCGCTTGCATCTACTTTCCGTGTTCTGCCAAGGCCAAAAGGCCTATGGTTGATGTCTGCTAAAATCCATTCTTTCTCCACTGTTTTACCTGAGTCTAAGGCCTCAGCCAAGTCTAAATTACTTAGGTAAGTTGGGTTAAGCGGGATTTCCCTGCCAAACAACAATGCTTGCTTATCATCGTCTGAAATTCCGGCCATAAGGCTTAAGTTTTTGATTTTCATGTTTGTCGGACAGTGGCTAGCAGCCAAGATATCTTCGCGTGATAGTTCGGGGAGCAGGCTGCTTTCTAGGCATTTGTGTACTGGTATACCTGCACACTCTGTTCGGCGCAAAAAAGACAGATGCCCTAGGTTCCCGGTAGCCGCAGCGATTTCTTCTCCTAAGACACGGATATAGGTTCCTGACGAAACGCTTACTCTGCACTTAAAAGAAGACTTATCGATTTCCAGTAAATCTAGGGCATATATATCGATACTTTTTTTATATCGATCCATATCTACTTCATCAATACGCCCGTTTCTTGCGTACCAGTAAAGCGGTTTGCCCTTGAATTTTTTGGCCGAGTAAATAGGGGGTGTTTGCTCTTGGGTTCCAAGCATTCCCTCTAGGATTTGTAAAAGCTGCTTTTTGTTAAAGCTTTGAACAGGCTTTGTCTCGAGTGTTTCCCCGTCGGCGTCAAGAGTGTCCGTGTTGCTACCTAGTTGGACAACAAACTCGTAGGTTTTTGAACTACCGCTTAAATAAGCTTGAATCTTTGTTGCGCTTCCGAGTACTAGCGGAAGAACCCCCGAGGCCATGGGGTCCAGGGTTCCGCAGTGGCCCATTTTCATTTTTTTACCGAAGGTTTTCTCTAAGATCCGCGAGACATCTTTGGAGCTAATGCCTTTTTCTTTGTCGATCATAAGGACGCGGCAAACGCGTTCTTTACTGCTGGGAGTTGAGGTCATCAATTAACGACTCGATATGGGCTCCATGCTCGACACTTTCGTCATAAAAGAACCGCAGCTCTGGTACTTTGCGCATAGCTACTTCTGTTGCAATTCTTTTCCTCAAAAAAGGTTTTGCAGCATAAAGTCCTTCGATCGCCTTTGTCTTATCTGTAGCAGAGCTGTGCAGGTAGTAGATGCTTGCAATAGATAGGTCAGAGCTAAGCTTTGCGCTTGTGATCGTAACTAATTTAAGTCGCGGATCACGTAGCAAAGTATTTACGGACTTTGCTACGCATTGCTTGATCTGGTTTGCTAATCTATAGAGCTTAGGATTGTCTTCTTTCAATCGAAGCCTTTCTATTTGGTTACAGCGTCGCCGCTTCTTCTTCAATGGTATAAGCTTCGATTATATCTCCGACCTTTATATCATTGTAGCTTTCAAACATGATCCCACACTCAAAGCCCGTTGCCACTTCTTTGGCATCGTCTTTAAAGCGTTTCAGTGAACCAAGTTTTCCGTCATAGACAACAACATCTTCGCGTATAAGTCTAAGCTTCGAGTGGCGCGTAATTTTTCCGTCAAGAACCGCAGAACCTGCAATGTTACCAATGCGGCTGATGCTGATAAGGTTGCGTACTTCGGCATGGCCTTGTACGACCTCTTTCTTGATGGTTGGTAGCTTGCCGATCATGATGCTCTTAATGGCGTCGACGATCTCATAAATAACACTAAAGTATTTAATGGTTACGCCTGCATTATCTGCAACTTCTGCTAGACCCCGGCCCGCTCTTACTTGGAAGCCGACAATGACAGCACCGGTTGTTTCAGCAAGTCTAATGTCTGACTCCGAAATTCCACCACTGCTTTTCATTACGATTTGGTTTGTAATTGCATCCGTGTTTAGCTTGACCAAAGACTCTGAAATCGCCTCGGCAGTACCCTGGGTATCTGCTTTGATGATGATAGGAAGCTCGATCTTGTCGCCTTCTTGCATTTTGGCAAGAAGTGCATCCATCCCTTTCGGTTTGTCGATCTGCGCGTTTTTCTCATCTTCTTCGATGCGAAGTTTTGCAATGTCCCGAGCTTTCTTTTCGGAGTCAACCGTATGAACTGAGTCACCTGCCATTGGAACGTCTTCGAGGCCCGTAACTTTTACAGGGGTGCTCGGAGTAGCTTCGTTCAGCTCAGCTCCAGTGTGGTCATACATCGCTCTGACTCGACCTGTTTTGGTACCGCAAACGATGAAATCACCTTTTTTCATCGTCCCTGCAGTCACAAGGATCGTAGCCAAGGCCCCTCGGCCTTTGTCGAGGTTGGCTTCAAGAATGACACCTTCTGCTGGTCCTTCTTCTCTGGCCTGTAGCTCCTGCATTTCTGAAAGAAGCAAAATATTGTCCAAAAGCTCTTCAAGCCCAATTTTCTTTAGAGCTGATACTTTTACAAACTGCGTATCACCACCCCAGTCTTCAGGTTGGACACCGTATTCAGCCAGTTGGGTATAGATACGATCCATCCCAGCCTCGCCTTTATCAATTTTGTTTACGGCTACCAAGAGCGGAACTTTTGCAGCTTTAGCATGCTGGATAGCTTCGATCGTCTGAGGCATCACACCGTCATCGGCAGCAATGACCAGAACCACGACATCTGTTGTTTGTGCACCACGAGATCGCATAGCTGAAAAGGCTTCGTGACCTGGGGTATCCAAAAAGCAGATTGATTGCTCGCCGCGTTTGACCGTGTAAGCGCCAATGTGCTGCGTGATCCCACCAGCTTCGCCACTGACAACGTCCGCTTTGCGGATAGCGTCAAGAACCGATGTTTTACCGTGGTCTACGTGACCCATAACGGTAACAACTGGCGGTCTGTTTACTTTAGCAATATTAGATAGCTCTTCTTCATTGCCAATAATGTTGCCCACAGATTTTTGAATGGATTTAACTGTGTACTGGAACTCTTCAGCAACTATGGTGGCTGTGTCAAAATCCACATAGTCATTCATGGTGAGCATGTCGCCACCGGTCATGAGTTTTTTGATCAGTACGCCAGCTTTGATGCTTAGTTGCTTAGCCAGCTCACCGACTTTGATGTTTTCACCCATTTCGACCACGCGAAGCTCAGCTTTTGGCATGGTGATCTGTGTTTTCTTAAGGTTTTTTCTGCGCTTCAAATCAGCTCTTCTAGGTAGCCCAGAAGGTGTGAATGTTCTTCGTCTGGCAGCTATTTCAAGCTTACTATCAAAATCCTCCAGGGCAGACGTATCAAGGTTTCTGAGCATTTGCTGCGCTTGCTGGCTTGCTCGCCCACGCTGCGCTTTTTGCGAAGCTGACTTTTTACGTTCTTCTTCAGCAGTATCTACTTTTTTCTTGCGAACGCCTCTAAAGTCCGTGCCTTCTTGTCCACCTACAAAGCTTTGAGATTGAACTCTAGCATCTGGATCACTCGAGTAGCTCGGCTGACCTGTGCTTGCTGCTTTTTGTGCTGCAATAGCTGCTTTACGTGCGGCTACTTCGGCCGGATCAGCTTTGCGGACAATTTTTGCTCCACCCAACGAGTCGCGGATGCGAACTTTTCTAGAAACAACCTTTGGCTCGCTACTAGCAGCTTTTGGAGTTTCAGAGGTTGCGGCAGTCGTTGTAGTCACGGTTGCTGTAGCTACAGTTTCAGGCACAGTTTTTGGTGCAGTTGCAGCTACTTTTTCAGGTTCAACTACTGGATTAGACTCTTCTTCTATGGCTGCTACAACAGGTGGAACACTAGACTCTTTAGCCGGCTCCGTCTGTTCTGGTTCAGGTTCAGCTACTTTTTTTTCTGTCACTGAAGCTGTTTTCTTTTTGCTGCCTATTTCGACCACTTCAGAAATTTCTGTGGTGATCTCGGCTCCGTCGACTTCTTCTGTCTTAATGACTTTGCGCCGACGCCTAACAACTTTTGGTTTTGCTGCGCTTGCTGACTTTTCTTCGACTTTTCCAGACGAGCCAGTCTTAATAGCGCCCTCAATATTTTCTACTTGGGAAGGGCTTAAGGTGCTTTGATGGCTTGATATCTCGATCCCCATTTTAAGGATACGATTTACCAGCTGCTTGCTCTCGATATTCAATTTGCGAGCTAATTCATACACTCGAATTTTACTCATAATTCTCTCTTTCAACTTTTATCAGTCATCAGTTTGTTTACAGGCTACATTTGCTTTTAGCCCACTTTTAACTGTCGCCCCTTCCCAAAGTTCTTTTTGAGGAACTGCTCTGCATAAACTTATCAGCTGCAATTTGGATTGTTTTTGCAACGCTAAGTGGAAGCTCTGTTTTTTCAGCAACTTCTTCAGCAGAGTCTGCGAGAATATCCCCAATTGTACCGTAGCCGCTATCAGCTAGTGCATGGATTGCAGCTTCGCCGACACCTGACAGTTTTGAAAATATAGCTACTCTTTTTTCTTTAGCTAGGTCTTGCTTTACTTGTGCTTCATTTTCTTGTGGCTTTGCAAATGCATTTGCCAAAAGTTCTTCACGTTCTTTATTTCCTTGCTCTTCAGGCTTTTTATCCATGGCAAAGGCTTCGACGGTTTTGCAGATTTTTTCTGCATCTTCCGGCTCTAGGTTTAGGATTCTACCGATAACCACTGGGCCTGCCGCTGCAATATCTTCTACCGACTTGAGGCCTTCGTTGTGAAGGATGTTTGCTTGCATGCTTCCGATGCCCGGTACAGCAGCCATTCGCTCTCTTGCACCTGCAGATGCTTCATCAATCTTAGATTCTGATTTGATGTCTAACTTCCAGCCTGTCAGCTGTGCTGCAAGCCTCACGTTTTGACCTCTTTTACCGATGGCTAAAGAAAGCTGATCATCTGCTACGACAACATCCATTGACTGGCTTCCTTCGTCGACAATAACCTTTGAAACCACTGCAGGCTGCAGCGCATTGCAAACGAGCCTTGCCGGGTCTTCGTCGTAAGGGATTATATCAATCTTCTCTCCACCAAGCTCTTGGACGATTGCCTGAACTCTCTGGCCTTTAAGGCCTACGCACGCTCCCACTGGGTCTACAGAAGGATCTCTAGAGGAGACAGCTACTTTTGCTCTTTGACCAGGGTCACGCGCCGCAGACATGATCTGGACGATGCCGTCATAGATTTCCGTGACGTTTTGTTCGAACAAACTAACTAAAAAGCCTGGGTGGGCCCGGGAAAGAACGATTTGCGGTCCACGCGAGGCACGCTTTACGTCCATCAAATAGCCCTGCACTCTGTCTTTTGCTCTATAGCGTTCGCCAGGTATCTGCTCGCGGTAAGGGACTATGGCTTCATATTTACCTAGTTCGACAATTAAGTTGCCGCGTTCAACCCTGCGAACGTATCCGCTTACAACTTCGCCGACCCGGTCTTTGTACTCATCAAAGATTTGCTGACGTTCAGCGTCTCGAACTTTTTGTACGATGATTTGTTTGGCGGTCTGTGCAGAGATACGTCCAAACTTAGATGTGTCAATTTTAAACCCAAGTGCGTCACCGACCACAGAGTCCGGGTCATGCTTCTTCGCTTCTCCCGGCAAGATTTCGGTATCAACATTTTCAATTTCTTCTACAACCGTACGGAATTGAAATAGCTCAATTTCGTCAGCCTCTTCGTTGTAGTGAGCTTCTAAGTCAGCTTCAGCACCTAGCGTTCTTCGTGCAGCGTGGACCATAGCTTGCTCCAACGCGTCTACAATCACGGCCTGATCGAGGTTTTTGTCCTCGCTTACAGATTCAATCACGACCTTTAAATTTGACATCATTTAACTCCAATTGAAGGGTTGTATACTAGGTTTGCTTTAGAGAGGTTGTCTAAAGCAAATTCAATTTGTATTGGCTCGCTGCCTTTTTTTCCTGTGATTTTTATAGAAACAGTTTTATTTGGTCCTACCGACTCAACCACGCCTTGGCCTTTGCGGTGTTCCATGACAGGGCTTTCTAATAGAAAAGAAACTTCTTTGCCAACAGCGGACTTCCAGTCTTCTTCTAGGCGCAGCGGTTTTTCAATGCCCGGTGAAGATATCTCAAGGTTATAGGCTCCAGTCACCCACTCTAGAGAGTCCGGGTTAAGGTCAAACCAATCATTTGCTGTTTTGCAGTCGGAAGTAGAGATGGGCTCGTTTCCTTCTTTTCGGTCGATGAAGACCTGAAGGGTTTTGTCTTTTCCCATCAAAACTCTTGCCTCAATCACGCGCATGTTAAAACCCTCTTGCGCATTGATATGATCAATCCACTCGTTTAGTTTTTTTCGGCTGAGGTTTGAGATAAGTGTCGTTCCTTACTTTAGTTGCTCTTGCAACTATTCGTTTGTTTTCTTGTTTCTACCGGCAGAGCGAACATTGGTGGAAACAAATTTTGATAAAAAAAGAACCCGCATCAACGAGTCAAATCCAAATAAAAGCTCCGACCAGCTGGCTGCGGGTTTTGCCCACTGCTGGCGGAGTCTAGCATTATTTTTCGAGCATGATCAAGCCTATAAAGCCAGA
The DNA here is from genome assembly GCA_023301565.1 of Oligoflexales bacterium. Classification (GTDB taxonomy): domain Bacteria; phylum Bdellovibrionota_B; class Oligoflexia; order Oligoflexales; family JALZUQ01; genus JALZUO01. Next base: position 18,983 of record JALZUO010000110.1, on the reverse strand, counting down.
GAATGGCTAAAAAACCCAATTAATTATAAGGGCTTAGCTTTAGTCCTCGACGCTTACCCCATAGTACTCGTAAGGAAGGCAGTTTTTATCGCCGCTACCCTTGTCCCAAAGCACCATCGAAATAGGGAAATGGTCAGAGTATCCGAGCTGGTCGTTTTCCTGAAGCGGGTGACTAGACACAAACTTCAAAGGTGTCCGAGTGACAACAGAGCCAATAAACGGGACATGCAGTGCAAAGCGGTGCTCTCCATTATCTGGCATATGATAGGTGTAGGTTCCGGCCCAAGGTCCATTGTCATGAATTTTATAACTATCTGATTTTACGGCCAAGCCCTTTTGGCACTCCGGCACATATCCAGCCTCTAAGTTTTTACTGGTAAAAAATCGATCTAACCGGCTCCAAGCCATATGCGGGGCGTAGAAGTAGGTGCCGCGTGGAAAGCTGTCTTTGGTTTTATTTAAGATCGTTTGGTTTCGGAAGTAGCCTATGTGTACATCTTCAAGCTTCACTTTGTGAGAGTTAACAGTCGAAAAGTTTAGCTGGTTTTTGTCAACTTTTAACAGCAAGTCTTTTCGCTTGTCAGTGGCAGCAAGTAAACCCTCACTAAATGCATGCGGCACGTCCGTGTCAATTACATTAAAATCACCTGTTACCACATAGTAAGCATCATGGTTTTGTTTATAGTGTATATCCATTCTTCTTCGAACCATTCTTGCAAGCGCAAGTCTAAGCTCGTCGTCGATCTGCACTTCATGCAGTTTTCCATCGATCTCGAATTTTTTTGTCTTGCCCTGCAGTTGGGTTGGCCAGTGGCATAAGTATACAAACAGCTTGTACTTGCCAAAGACTTCAAATTCAGCCTCGACAATATACCTGGTTTGACCCGAGTCCAGCCTTTCGGTTGGCAGCCTTAGAAATTTGACCTTAGGCTCGTCACTTTCATTCTGTGTTAGCTCCAAAAACGAGTTTTTCGCCTTGTATAAAATAGCAGTGTCAATGCCCCTTCTGTCGTAGCCTTCTTTGAAAATATATTTCAAGCTACCTTTTTTTAAACGTTTCTTTTTTTCTACTAACCTCACAAGTTCTGTGACCACCTGCTCGTTTTCAACCTCGACAAGGCCAATAATATCAGGCAGCTCTTCGTTAGAAGAGACAATAACCTCAGCTATTTGATTTAGTTTTTTTTTGTACAGACTTTCTGTCCAATCTACCTGGCACCTTGCTCTTAGCCTGGATTTTGAGTTCCGCTTACACTTCTTTAGTTTTTCTTTGGTGTTTGGGGTGAACTCCCAGTCTTCTTTGTCGTAGGTAGACGATTCGATCCATTCCTTTTTTTTCTTATCAAAAACAAAGCCAATTCCATCTTTTTCATCACTAGGGTGAAAAAGGTTTTCTACGTTGTAAGTCATGATGCGAAGCTGCTTTTCGGCTGCTAACCCTGCTGGGCTCAGTAAAATAAAAAGCATCGCAGATGCTAAAAACGATTGGAAAGAGCTGGGTCTCATGGGCACCTCATGTATTGGGCAAAATAATGTTGCACATTTTATTTTTCAGAAATGTAGCAAATCAAAGTTGATAGAACCAAAGGCATTTTAAATATCTAATATTACAACGCTTTTTAATTTACTGACTTGACAATTGCATAGTCAGCCTCACCTTAAACCTAGGAGATCAGCAAAAGGGGACGACTAGATGATGCATCAATTTGACCACAAACTTGCGAGCGCTTTGGAGATTGCACAAACAGAAGCAATTAAAAGAATGAACCCTCAGCTCGAGCCTGCCCATCTTTTTTTCGGTTTGGTTCAAAGCCCAAAGGCAAAAGTTTACAAATCTTTTAAAAAACAAAAAGCTCAGATCAAAAAGCATCTTGAGACGCTTCCAGTTGTTTCAGACTCCGAGGACCACGTCGAAAACTTTCGGCCTTCTCCGGCCTTAGGTCAGCTGATAACGCACGCCTCAGCTGAGTGTATACAAGCAGGCCGCCAGTTTATAACCGAAGACGACATCATGAAGTTTTTGCCAAAGTACCTTCCGCTTGTCTCCGAGCTCAAGCCCGCAGGCACAGACTCTCACGGTCAGCCACAAGATGAGACAGACTCAATAGAAGCCCCAGATTTTTTGGTCGACCTAAATGCACGTGCTTCAGAGGGTAGGTTGGATCCTGTGATTGGCCGAAAAAAAGAGATTCGAGCTGTCATGGAAATCCTAGGAAGAAGAAATAAAAACAACCCGGTGTTGGTCGGGGATCCAGGCGTCGGCAAGACGGCAGTGATTGAAGGCCTAGCTGATATGGTCGTCAAAGGGCAGGTCCCCGATACTTTGCAAGGCAAGACGATCTACAGCTTAGATTTTGGCTTGTTGATGGCCGGAACGAAGTTTCGCGGAGAGTTTGAAGAACGCATCAAGGCGCTGGTTGAGTTTATGAAGTCTAGGGCCGGTCAGGCAGTGCTTTTTATCGATGAAATCCACCTGTTGGTTGGAGCTGGAAAGACAGAGGGCGCCATGGACGCTGCAAACTTATTAAAGCCCGCTTTGGCACGTGGTGAGCTGCAGTGCATTGGTGCAACCACGTTTGATGAGCATAAAAAATACATTCGCTCGGACGGAGCTTTGGAGAGGCGGTTTAGGCCTGTGCCTGTTCACGAGCCGAGCAAAGAAGATGCAATTGAAATCCTTTTGGGGATCAAAGATAAGTTTTCGATCCATCATGGCGTTGAGATTTCAGATGAAGCAATTTACGCATCTGTGTTTCTATCGTCGCAATACATTCAAGATCGCTTTCTTCCCGACAAGGCCATCGATTTGATTGACGAGGCGGCAAGTTCTTTAAAGCTATCTGCAGAGTCTATGCCACCACACCTGGTCGAGCTAGAGTCAGAGGTCAGAGCCAAAAGGGTTTATCAGCGCGCAAAGAATAGTGACGGCCTGGCCGAAGAAATAGCTAGTCTTGAAAAGCAGTTTGCTGCAGAAAAAACAGAGTGGGAGCAAGAGGTCTTTGAGATCAAACGGCATTCTGAGCTTAAAAACAAACTAGATCTTTTAAGGGCAGAGCAAGAAAAGTGCGAAAGTCAGCAAGATTACGAGCGTGCCTCTCAGATTAAATTCAGTGAGCTACCAAAGGCCCAGTCTGAGCTAGAAAAGCTAAAGTTTACCTTTGAGCTTGGGAGAGCACATGTCGCAGGGGTTTTAAGTAGGCACACAGGGATTCCGGCTGAAAAAATATTGATGACCAAGCAAGAAAGCATTCTTGATCTTCCTGCCTTTCTTTCTAGCCGTGTCTATGGGCAGGCGGAAGCTACGCAAGAAATTGGACAGGTCATTATGGCAGCGCACGCTGGCGTAACCGACCCAACTCGCCCTATGGCTAGCTTCTTGCTGACGGGGCCTACTGGAGTTGGCAAGACCGAAACGGCAAAGTCTTTGGCAGATTTTTTGTTTCAAAGTAAAGATAAAATAATTCGCGTCGATTTAAGTGAATACGCAGAAAAGCATGCGGTGGCAAAACTGATTGGGTCTCCAGCCGGTTATGTAGGTTACGACGACGGAGGAGTTTTAACAGAAGCGGTGCGGAAGACTCCTTACGCAGTGGTTTTGTTCGATGAGATAGAAAAAGCACACCCTGACTTTGCAGATATCCTTTTGCAGATTCTTGACGATGGCCGTTTGACAGATAATAAAGGCCGGGTGGTTAGCTTCCGCAATACAATCATCATGATAACGACCAATGCAGGGGCGCCAGAAGAAGCATTTAAGCCAGAGGTTTTAGGTAGGCTAGATGCAGTTTTAAAATACAACCGGCTACAAAAAGATGCACTGGAGCTGTTGGTCGACCGAGAGCTTCAGGCTTTAAACGATCGTTTAGAAGACAAAAAGATTCAGCTTAAACTCTCAGAAGCTTTGGTAGAAAAAATTTGCAAGCAGGGCTGGGACCCTAGCTATGGAGCAAGGCCGCTTAAAAGCTGCTTTTCCCGGCTTGTCGTCAGGCCTCTTTCAACCAAAATCCTCAAAGGAGAAATCCAGGCCGGGGCTTACTTGGCTGAGTCTGTAGATCTTGGAGGTGTTTTTTTTCAGCCCTTACGTGAACCTTTAAGTGAAAAGCCCCAGAGCAGAGCGGACCTGCACTAGCTTGTCTTGAGCTATTTTTCGCGCTTTCTTGCTGCCCTCATCTAAGGCTTCGCGAACTTCCTGCGGTTTCTGTAAAAGTTCATGGTAACGATCGGAAGAAGCCGTGAACTTTTCTTTTACGAGCTCTAAAAGCTCGAGCTTGGCGTGCCCATAACCAAAGCCGCCGCCCCGGTATTTTTGGGCTAGTTCAGCCGTTAGCGCTTCGCTAGCAAGCAGCTGGTAGATGCGAAACACGTTGCAGTTTTCTGGGTCTTTGACCTCATCTACCCCTAAAGAGTCTGTGGTTATTCCCATGATTTGTTTTTTCCACTGTTTTGCCGTGGCAAAAATTGAGATCACGTTACCCTTTGAGCTAGACATTTTTTCGCCGTCTGTTCCCGGTACAAGGCCTTGCTCTTTTCCGATTAAAGGTTCTGGAACTGTAAACAGTCCTTCATGGCGGTTGTTTAGGCGGATTGCAAAATCTCGTGCATATTCCAGGTGTTGCTTTTGGTCTTTGCCGACAGGGACGACATCTGCGTCGTACAAAAGAATGTCAGCAGCCATAAGGATCGGGTAGTTAAATACACCGGTGTTGATCTCTTTACTTTTTGTTTGTGCATCTTTAAACGAGTGCGCTCTTGTCATCATTCCATACGGGGCGTAACAACTTAGGTACCAGGCAAGTTCTGTAACTTCGGGCACTAGACTTTGTGCGTAAAAAACAGAGTTTTGCGTATCGAGGCCTAATGCCATCATGGTTGCTGCAAGTGAAATACTTTGCTCGCGAAGCTCCTTTGGCGAAGGCCCGTGGTTCATCGCATGAAAGTCGGCAAGGAAGAAGAAGAGCTCATGGTTTTTGGCCAGTTCCAAAGCTGGTCTGAAAGCCCCCAGATAATTGCCAATATGGGCGACTCCGCTCGGTCGTGATCCTGTAAGTGCTTTTTTAGGTCTAGAAGGTATAGCCACTGAATTGTTTTCCATTGTTTCGAGTAATTTTCAAAAAGTACCAAAGAGTATGCCTGAGTTTGCAGGGATCACAAGCTTGCTTCCAAGCTGCTGGTGTAAAAGGCATTGAAAAAAAACCTGTAAAATCAGCATGATTACTTCCGTCATGGGCTGAACCTTGCTAGAATAGAGATATAAGTGTGTGAATCCATGGAATTTTTAAGATTAATACTGGATGCTCTAACCGACAGAGGAGATTGTTCCCATGACACTAACCAAAGATACCGTGATTGAAACGATCAGGGAAAAGGTAGGGTTTCCTGTAAAAGAAGCCAAAGAAATCCTTGAAATGATGCTCGAAGAAGTAAAGCAAAAGCTTGAAGAAGGAAAAGAGGTGAAAATCTCTGGTTTCGGCAAGTGGACGGTCAAAGAAAAGAAGATGCGGCCAGGTAGAAACCCGCATACGGGTGAAAAGATTCAGATTACCGCAAGACGGGTGGTCACCTTTCACGCATCAGACAAGTTGAGGGGCTCGGTAAACAAAGAGCCGTGATCTTTAAAAAAACTTGTGTCTAAAGCCGCCTTCGGGCGGTTTTTTTTGTTAAGATTCTTTTTATAGTCTGCAAAGTGCAGATCATAGGTGAAAGGAGCTTCATTGGGTGTTTACACACGTTCAGGTGATTCTGGGCAAACAAGCCTGCTTGGCGGTAAGCGTCTATCAAAGGCTTCTTTGCGCATAGATTCGTATGGAACTGTTGATGAGCTAAATGCAGTCCTGGGCTCTTTAGCTGATCAGTTAGCTGGAAGCGAGGGTTTGATCGAGCTGCATGCCGCGTTGATAAGAGAGATGAACGCTTTATTTTCTTTAGGTTCGTTCTTAGCGACGCCTATCGATTTAGTTGAAACCTATAAAACTTTTCCACCAAGCTCGCAGCAGGTGAACTCTTTAGAAAAAGAGATCGATGGCTGGGAAGGTACTCTTCCACCACTGAAAAATTTTATTCTTCCAACCGGGCATAGCTTTGTTTCAAGTGCACATATTGCTCGAACTGTAGCCAGGCGTGCTGAAAGAAATCTAGTTCATCTTTCAGATGTGGAGCCAGAGGTTGCCGAGTTAAAAGATGCCATCACATATTTAAACCGCCTTTCAGATTGGCTTTTTGTTTTTGCGCGAATGGTTGGCTCAAAGCTAGGTGTTAAAGAAGTCATATGGGGTCAGCCAGATAATGCCTAAGGTGCTTCGATATGTATGGATAGCGTTTCCTATCGTCGTTCTTCTGGCGGTTATGTCCATGCCTACGTTGCGGGTTTTGATGCTGATGGAGGGTCACGGCGGGATAGCAGCTTTGAGCGAGGGTGTTTTTGAAATGCCCGCTGAATGGTCGCAGCTGCATGGGAAGACCTTAAAGCGCAAGATCCAAGGAGAGTTTAGAAAGTACGGCGTCCACCTCGGAGTAGATAAGGTTTCGTTGGCCGAGGATTTTGAGCTAGACGCCGATGCGACTGGTCTAACCTTTGAAGGGTGTACAAGAAATGCGGCAAATTCACGGGCACTTGTGTTTATACCCTTTTCATTGCACCTACCTGTATATGGAAAGGTGACGCATTTGGCGTGTTTTTCAGGAGTTTTTAGCGCGAAAGCTAGGAGAGCAAATGGTTAATGAGACGGAACGACTAAATGCTTTTGTTGAGAGACGGGTTGCAGGTATCTCTTCTGAAGAAATTTGCGCCAAAAGGGCTGAGTTTTTTGCGAAAAATGGTGAAGTGTTTCATGACGACTCCTTTTTTGAGCAAAGAATTAGTTTTTTTCACAACCAAGCGGTTTTCGGGCGGTTTGCCGGTGAAAAAGTGTTTGACGATCTTGGTGTAGACTCCTTTTCTCTTTATCATGGCCTGTTTAGGATCATTCGGTTTTGGGGCGATTACGCAAAGGTGCGGGATCTGCTAGGTCGAAAGACGGTTTGGGTTAATTGCCGTTCAGCAAAAAGAGGTTTTGATAAGAGGTTTTTAGGCTTTCAAAAAAGAGACCTTATTCAAGGTTACCTTGTTAAAGAGGGCAAGCATTATGCGCTCACAACATCTATTTTTATACACCCTCTCGACTCTTATAAGCATATCCGTGAACTTGTAAAGACGTTGCCGCGTGGCCCGAAAAAAGACCCAGTAGTTGTTCAAGGTGTCCTGGAGCGTTTGTCTAGGGTTCAGCTGCTCTCTCAAAGGCAGAGCACAACAAAGGTAGGTGTCTTTTATTCTTCAGCAGGCGCATTTGGGCTCAGGCAAGATAAAACCCTTTAATTACAAGTGCTTGTATTATAGCCGTCGGGCAATGAAATCTTTAACCGATATGGTTAAAGATGGCAGATTTAAGAGACATTTGGAAAGAATTTGGTTTAGAGCCGGCTCAGCTAGAGTCAGCCCAGTCGTTTGCGGCTCAAAACAGGGTCACCCTTTATGAGGCTTTTGAAAAACTCGAGCTTTTGGATGCTGCAACGCGCGTAGAGGGTTTCTGCAAGTTTTTCGGCGTCGATCCATCTCCAAGTTTTGAAAATACCCCAAAAAAGATTCTGCGGTTAGTACCTAAAGACTTTGCAAAAAAATACAAAGTATTTCCCGTCGGTGAAAAGGGCGGTACGGTAACTGTAGCCACTTCAGACCCTAAAAATCGCGAAGTCGAGACAGCTCTAAAGTTTCGGTTAAAGATGAAGGTTCATTTTGTCTTAGCGTCTCCGAGCGTTCTGAGCAAAGCAATTGAAAAAAACTATGTCAACGTAGTTGATATGTCAGAGCTTTCAAAGGGGTCTAAACCTAGTAGCGCTGTTAAAAAAGACCGTACACAAATTGGCAAAATCAAGGATTCTGACGGTCCTGTTGTTAAAATTGTAAATTTCATTTTGAATCAGTGCGTGGAAAAAGGGGCTTCCGATATCCATATCGAGCCGTATGAAACAACCATGCGTTGTAGGCTGCGAATTGACGGATCCCTTGTAGAGGTCACTAAGATCCCCATGGATATCCGCGATGGTTTGATCAGTCGTATTAAGATTATGGCCAAGCTAGACATTGCAGAACGTAGAAAACCTCAAGATGGTGCTATTAGCGTCCAAATGGGAAAAGACCCCATCGATTTTCGTGTAAGTATTCTCCCTACTATGTATGGCGAAAAAGTGGTTATGCGTATTCTAGACTCTAGCAACTTAGAGCTTGATATGACCAAGCTTGGTTTTATGGAAAGCGATCTTAAGAGGTTCAAAACAAGTATCCACAGGCCGTTCGGAATTGTTCTGGTAACAGGGCCAACTGGTTCGGGTAAAACAACCACATTGTATTCTGCCCTGGCAGAGTTGAACAACGAGACTGAAAACATTATGACGGCAGAAGATCCTGTCGAATTTCAGCTTGAAGGTGTCAATCAGGTTCAGATGAAGCCGGATGTAGGCCTTGATTTTTCTGCCGCACTGAAGTCGTTTCTGCGCCAAGATCCAGATATCATTCTGGTTGGTGAGATCAGGGATTTAGAGACGGGCGAGATTGCAACCAAAGCTGCGCTTACAGGTCACTTGGTTATGTCGACGCTGCATACCAACTCAGCTTCTGACACGATTGTTCGTCTATTGAACATGGGGCTAGAGGCTTTTAACCTGGTTTCTGCACTGAACTGCATCGTTGCCCAACGTCTTTTAAAAACTATATGTAAAAGCTGTAAAATAAAAGACACCGAAACGACTCCGGAGAACTTAAATGAGCTTGGGATTCGTATGGAAATTGCGCAAAAAATGACTGTATATCGCGGACAAGGTTGTGATGTTTGTTCTCACGTTGGAACAAAGGGTCGGCTAGGTGTCCATGAAGTTATGACTATTGATGAAGACATTAAGAAGGCGATTCTAGAAAACGAGTCTAGCTTAGAGATCAAAAGAATTGCTATGCGTAACGGGATGAGGTCTTTGAGGCAGAACGCTTTGCGTAGACTTGCAGAAGGGAAAGTATCAGCCAAAGAGGTGGTTCGCTCCACTGTCCCAGATAAAGCTGGATCCGGTCCAAAAACAAAAAAGAAGTCTGCTGCTTAAACAAGGGAGAATTGAAAAGTGTATTTAGCAACATTGTTAAAAACCATGGTTGATTCTGGCGGTACCGTACTTCATATGGCACCCGACTCTGCTCCGCGTATTCGTCTCAATGGCGATATTAAGCCGCTAAAAGAACCTCAGTTAAATGCTGAGCGATTGAGAGAAGAGATCTTTTCGATTCTTTCAGAAAATCAAAAAAAACACCTCGCAACCAACAAGAGTGTAACGGTAAACCTAAACGTAAAAGGCCTGGCAAGGTTTAGGGGGCATATCTTTAACCGTCAAGGAAACTATGCGGGTATATTTAGATACATTCCCCACAAGCTTCTTCCTATAGAAGATCTGAGGCTTCCAGCAGCAGTAGGTTCGTTTTGTTACGCCTCAAAGGGTTTGGTCTTGGTGACTGGCCCTTCTGGGTCTGGAAAATCTACGACCGTCAATGCAATGATTGATTTCATTAACCGTAAAAGAGAAGTTCATATTCTTACAATTGAAGACCCTATTGAATTTGTGCACACGCATCAAAAATCAATCGTAAATCAACGGACAATGGGCTCGGATACAATCTCATATAAAAAGGCATGCGAAGAGGCTTTGTTAGAAGATCCAGACGTAATTTATATGGGTGATGTCAGGTCGTTCGAAGCTCTCGAGAGTGCTGTTACCATGGCCGAGACAGGGCATTTGGTGCTTGCTACCCTCCACACAAACGGTGCGATTCAGACTTTGAACCGAATATTGGACATGTACCCGCCACATCAGCAAGACCAAATACGGGCCCAGTTGTCTACTTCTTTGCTCGGCGTAGTGTCGCAGCAGTTAGTGAAAACTAGAGGAAACGAAGTTGAGGTAGTGGCAGAAGTTCTAAAACCAAACATTGGTATTCGCTCTCTTATTGCAGAAGGAAAGACACTTCAAATTTATGCAAATATGCAGTCAGGACAGACCGAAACAGGCATGCTGACTCTAAACCAGGGGCTTATTAAGTTGGCTAAGCGAAGAGTAGTAAATAAAGCGGCTCTTTTAGAGTTAAGCCCTCACCCAGAAGAGCTAACTAGAATGATGCAGCAAGTTGGACTTCTAGATAAGAAAGCAAGTTAAGTATGTCTATAGAATTTTCGTACAAAGCAAGAAACAAGGCAGGCAAAATAGAGCAAGGCTTTATTGAAGCAAAAGATAGAAACAGAGCTGCCAATATACTTAAACGGCGTAATCTATATCCGGTATCGATCGTGGATGCATCGGATGATCTAGGCGGCGAACAGAAAATCATAGGGTCTTTGATTGTAAGGAATGCCGAAGGGCAAATTGCAATCAATATGGGCGAGAAAAAAGCTGGTCTTCGAGATGTGATTATCTTTTCAAAACAGCTTAGTACGATGCTTTTAAGTGGCGTGCCCCTGATTCAAGGTCTTGATATTCTTGCAGGGCAGCAGCCTTCTAAGCAGTTTGGTTATACAATCAAAAAAATTAAAAAGAAAATCGAAGATGGCGCAACACTGAGTGACGCGCTTTCAGATTTTCCACGTGAGTTCGGGAAGCTATATACAGCACTTGTGCGTGCCGGCGAGAGTAGTGGTAGTTTAGATACGGTTCTTCTCAAAATTGTGATGTACCTAGAACGACAAAAAAAGATCCAAGGACAATTGAAGTCAGCTACCATGTACCCGATGATTGTTTCTTTTATCGCTGTAGCGGTTTTCGGTTTTTTAATGGCTGTCGTGGTTCCGCAAATGGCAAATACTTTTAAAGGTGCAGGTCTTGAGCTTCCAGGTATTACAAAGGCTGTAATCTGGACATCTGATTTTATCGTGGCAAATTGGATGTATGAAATCGCTGTCATTGCCGGCGGTCTTTTTGGTACTCGGTTTGCATTTACGAATCCAAAGACGCGTCCCTACGTAGATTTACTGTTGCTGAAGGTTCCGCTTATTGGGCCGCTGCTTTTAAAAATCGGTGTTTCACGTTTTTGCCAAACTATGGCGACGATGCTTGCATCCGGTGTCAACATTCTTGACTCTCTTGATATTTGCGCAGAGTCTGCTGGTAACGATGTTTTAGAGAAAATGACTCTAGATATTAAAAAGGCAGTTTCAGAGGGGTCGAGCTTTGCAGAGCCTCTTGCCGAGGCAAAGCTGTTTCCAAAAATGGTTGTGTCTATGGTTGACGTTGGTGAGCGTTCGGGTTCCTTGGATGAGATGCTTCAAAAAGTTAGTTCTTTCTACGAGGAAGAGGTCGATGAAGCAATTGATGGTATGATCAAGATGATTGAGCCAATCATGATTTGCGTCCTAGGGGCAATCATTGGATTTATCCTTATTGGTATGTTCCTGCCGATTTTCGATATGGGCGGCGCCGGTGCGTAGGCCTTAGTCTAAAAAGGTTTTAAGCGATATTAGGCTGCGTCGCCTCGAGAGAGGTTAAACTTTTCGCAGCCTGCTTTTATTTTTCTGTAGCTTCACTAAAAAAACCAATAATATACCTTGAATGCAGCCTTAAAGGGGCTGAAAGACTTGCACTGCATTTATTGGAAGGTTTTCGTTTTGTTAAAGCTCTTATCCATCATCTGTTTCTTTTTCCTCCCGTCTGTTTGCATGGCAGGCAACCTATTTGTATTTATCGGCGGATTTAACTCCTGCCCATCGTTCGAAAGCGATTCGCTGCTTCCTACGGGAAAGTCCCTTTTGGGTTTAGGTGAAGAGTCGGTAGCCAAGCCAGGAAAAATTTTTGAAGCCTCCGGCTTGCCCACAACGATTGATGCTGAAGAGAATGGTCATGAAGTTGTATTTGCCTGCTTTACTAGGCTACTCAAAACAAAGCTTCTTAAAGAAGGTGCTTTGAATCACCTTAATTTCAGGTATTTTTCTGTGGGCGACAGGAGCTTTAAAAAAGAATCAACTGTTGTGATAGATCAAAGATACCTGACGGGGCCGGTCTTTTTAGAAGGTTTTTATTCTTCTTTGGCGGCCTATCTCAAAAAGTCTGGCCAGATACCTGTCGTTATAGGCCACTCCTATGGTGGGTATTCTGCAATGCATCTGACCTCGAAACTTTTAAAGGGTGGGTTTGAGGTCGGCGGGCTTGTTACTTTAGACGCCATAAGCCCTGTTCTTTGCAAAGCCAAAGATATGATTTTTCGCCTCCACCAGACTCTTTTGGGAACCCACAGTGGCTGTAGAGGGTTTCCGGCAGATGAGTTGTCCCTGAAAGTGCAAAGGGAGTTGAGTGCAGCCGAAGGTTTGAGCTGGTGGGCCAACGCTTACCAAGATGATTTTCGCCCGCTACAGGGTGGGCCAGTTGAGGTGCCTAAATTCAAGGTTTCAGATCGATTCACTAACGGTAAGGTTGAGGTGGTTACTACGAACTTTTTTTTACCAGATTACCATTCGTTGATGGCTATCGACCTCGGTATGTGGCAAGAGCTTCGCAGTAAGCGGGTTTTAGTCAAAAAAAGCCAATAAACATACTTTCCCATGCGTGCGGCTTTTCTGTAGAATAAATACAAGAAACTAAAGCCAGAGGTAGAGTTGACTAAAAACCATCAAAACGTCGTTGGACTAACTGAGCTAAAAGAGATTTTAGAAAATGCAGAACTAGCTGATGGTCAAAAGACATTGAAGGAAGACCTGACGGAGGTTCGCCAAGATCTAGATAGCTTGTCTTCGGCCGTAGACTCTAAGAATGCGGCCGTAGAGCGCGAGCTGCTGCGTCTTCATGATTTGATAGCAGACAAACTGGATAGGCTCGAAAGAAAGTTTGAAAAGAAGCTCGTGGACTTAAAGTGATCTTTCCACGAGGGTGTATGCGATTTTTATTTATCTTGCTTTTGATAGTCCCCTCTTGGGCCACAAACTCTTGCACGACCAGGGATAAGCTCGATTGGAAACGCTCTGTTTCCGAAGGGTCTTATGTGGCAGTGGATGTTCGCAGCAAAGCTGAAATAGAAAAAAACCCTGCCTTGGGCTCTATCCATGTACCGATGAATCGCCTCAAAGGCGGGCTAGATGGTATCGATAAGTCTAAGACGGTTTTGTTATTTTGTGAAAAGGGCGTTAGGGCCTCTTGGGCCAAGCGCAGCCTGTTAAAAAGCGGCTTCAAGAAGGTTGTCAATATTGGCAGCTGGCGTGATTGGAACGAGTACTACGCAAACAAAAAACGCTGAAACTAATTTTTTAGCTGTTTACACACTTTGGACACACCCCTGAAATCTCTAGGTGATGCGATACGTTTTTGTACCCTGCTGCTTCTAGTAGTCGTTCTTTTTTCGATACGAAACACTCATTAAAAGACTCTACGTTTTGACACTGCCTGCACTTAAAAAAATGTTCATGCCTTGGCGGGTTTAGGCCAGCTAGCTTGTACCTTGCTGCCTCTCCTTGGAAGCTGCTCTTGGTGGCCAAACCCAGGTCTTTAAACTTAGAGAGTGCCCTATAAACAGATACCTGGTCGCAGCTGATTCCTTTTAAAGAAAGCGTTTTTTGGTGAATCTCTTCAGGGCTAAGAGGGCAGCCCGCGTGCTCGATCAGTATTTTGGCAACAGCTAGGCGCGGCTTAGTAATCCGCATTCCTGAGGCTTGTAGTTTGCTTTTTATGTTCTCTAGTCGATCCACAAGCGAGAGCTTAATAGATGCGCACCGTTATTGCAAGTACATTGCAATAACTTGATTCCTTTTGTAGCGCATGTTAGCCAAGGGATCTGCTTGCCTCAAGTCGGCAGCTATACGTGATCAACGGAGTAAAGATATGAAGCTAATTTTAGGACTTTTCCTAAACCTTTTAATCGTCACAGGTGGCCTGCAGGCGCAATTAAGTCGGGACATAGATGACGAAGCGTATAAAAGCCAGCGCGAACAAATGGCGTCGGATGCTACTTTGCTAGTTGGTAGGGTTGTTTCAGAAGCGCTTGATACTGCAAAAAAAGAGTTAGGCTTAGATAGTGATTTGCCTGAAACAATTTTTGCATGGCAGATTACAAAAAACAGTGATGACTATACCGTTAAAGTGGTTACTGAAGGCGACCTGCGTATTCGTTACAGCTGCATTGTTCTTGATGAGGTAGACGATCAGGCCAAGCCTGTTGTCGAGTGCAAGCTCTTAGCTAAGGTGCAAGGAAAAGTTAGCTACACGAATATTCCAGAACTTGACCTAGAGTTTAGGCAAAAAGGCCAAGATGCTGCTGTGCTCCGAATATATAAAAAGTTGGCCGGTAAAGGGCAGAGAGTTAATCTGCCGAGCGGTGGAAAAAAACTTCTCACTTTAGAAAACTCAGAAGTTTCTGAGGTTAAGGTCTGGACCAATCAAAGGCCTGCAACTGCTGATTCACCTGCTCATTCGCATGCGCACTTACCCAATATATGGGTTCGCATTACTTTAAGGACTGGGGAAGATGCGATTCCCTTTTATCTACAGTGCCATACGCATACAGGCGACATGAAGACGCACGGTAAACGTAAGGGCGAAGCCGAGCCGTTTGAGGCGTTTAAAGAATGATTCAAAATATAGGTAGAAAATCACAGATGTATAAGATGTATAAAATGGTTTGCCTCCTTGTCTCCATGTTTTGTTTAAATGGGTGTGGAGACCTTACAGGAGATTATACGGGTGCTGATCGGCTAAGCCCCGATACAGCGACTTTAAAGGTCGGCGGCGTGGAAGCGCTTAGTTTAAGCTCAAGTGCCTACTTGCTTGATGGAACAGCCGATAAGGGCGGTGCACATTCGTTTCGTCTTAGGTTTAAAGTAAAAGAAAATAGCCCTATGAAGTTTTACTTTTTTGCTTCTAAAAAACTAAAAAATGGTTTGAACATAGTGGCCACAAGAATTAGCGGTAAAAAAATAAAGTTAGATATGTCTTTAAACGGAGGATCAAGCTCAAAAGTATTAAATGCTTTTGCCGGTGAAGATATAGTCGATATAGAAGTAGATGTTCATAACGACCACGAGGACTTGCATCTACTTGTATGGGAGCATGGTGGACCGTATGGCGACTCAGAAGATTGCGTAGATGAAAACACATGTCTTTTTAATAGCGAAGAGTTTGCCTTCGACTCATGGGGCGGCGTAGGCGAAGCTGCTGGAGTCTATTGGGGTTTTAGGGGTCTGAAATCACAGATTTTAAAGCTAGAAGGGCCGTCAGATGCAAAATCAGATGCGTAAATATTTAAGTTTAGCAGGTATTGTTACATGCCTTTTACTTTGTCTGAGCCGTTCTGCTTATGGCGACATGCTGGGGACAGGGCTTGAGATTTCTGTTTCTGGCGATTTGGTTTACGATCAAGGCGTTAACAGTGGCAGCAAAGCAGACGAAAAGCTCCGTATGCGTGGAGCTGAGATCATGCTTTATGCACCTATCGACCACAAGTTTGAAGGTGTTTTGAGTGCTGCTGCACATGATGAAAACGAAGAGACAGTGTTTGAGTTGCACGAGCTTTTTATGTCTTCATCCAAGTTGATACCAAGGTCCACACTGAAAGCAGGTCAGTATTTTTTAGGTATTGGCAGGCTCAACCGCTTTCATCAACATGATTGGCCTTTTACTCGTGCCCCAAAGGTGCACCGTAGTTTTTTTGCAGAAGAGGGCGTGTTTGACGCAGGTCTTGAATACGGATTGGTGATACCCACCAAACAAGTTTTAAATCTCACAGCTGGGGTTACAAGCGGGTACCGCTTTGGGCACTCTCACACTGCTGGAAGCAAGCCTAGGGCACCGACACACTATGGCCGTCTATCAAGCTTTTTTCCTTTTAGTAGTTTAAGTGGGCTAGAGGTAGGTGGCAGCTACTTAGGGAGGACAGACGCTCAAGGCAACGAGTTAAGGCTTGTTGGCCTTGATGTTACCGGTAAAAAACGGAAGGCAAGACAGGTCAAGTACCTGCTTCAGTCAGAAGCCTGGTACAAGTCCGAACTCAGTGCGGCAAACGTACGAACCGAGCAAGTAGGGTTGTACGTATTCAACGAGTTCGGTTTAGGCCAGCAAACCAGCGTTGGTTTTAGGTTGGACGGATTTAAAGACCTTTCAAAACGCAATGCACTTACGCAAAAAAAACTTAACAACGTTAGCTACGGAAGCCTCGGTCAGTTTACATATAGCCCCAGCGAATTCTCAAAGCTAAGAGCTACTGTCTCGCACGAGTTTCAACGAGAAGAAGGTAAAACTACAGAAGAAGATACCCGTGTCAGCTTGCAGCTAATTTTTATCATAGGGAGTCATCCAGCTCATGCATTTTAAGTTTATCTCACTAGTTCTCCTAGCTGTGTTTGCTGGTCAAGCGCATGCTTTCAAAAAATTAAATGTTGTAACAACGACGACCGACATACAGTGGTTGGTTGAGCAGATAGGTGGAGCAAGGGTATCTGTGCACTCTCTTTTAAATGGCACAGAAGATCCTCATTACATAGATGCAATGCCTCACTTTGTGGGGAAAGTAGCAAAGGCCGACATGTTTTGCCTTGTAGGGCTTGATTTAGAGCTTGGCTGGGCGCCAAAAGTGCTCGTTCGCTCTGGCAATAAGCAGGTGCAGCACGGCGGCAAGGGTTACTGTGAAACCGGTAAAACCGTTAAGGCTCTGCAGGTTCCTAAAGGCAAGATTGACAGAACCCTTGGTGATGTCCACCCTTCTGGTAACCCACACTTTCACTTAGGCCCTAACGCCTTTGTTCAAGGCGGAGAAACAGTCCTTCAGGTTTTACAGGGTCTGGACCCAGATGGAACAAAGTATTACCTCAGTAATTTTGAGGTTCTAAAGAAGAACATGGTAGCCTTAAAAAAGAAGGTTTCTGCTATTCTTGAGCCAGTTAAAAACAAAAAGTATATGGAGTATCATAAAGAGTTTAGCTACTTCTTTTCTGAGTTTGGTTTGAGTAGCGTTGGTACGATTGAGGCTGCCCCTGGTGTTCCGCCTTCGGCAGGTAGGTTGGCACGCGTCTCTGTGCAAGCTAGAAGTAAAAAGGTAGCAGCGGCATTAGCTGCTAAGACTTCGCCAAGACGATTAACTAAAAAGTTTGGTTCTCTGAGTAAAGTTCCCGTTGCGCGCGTTTCTGTGAGCATTGAAAAAAGAGGGAAAATAAAAACCTATGAGAGTCTTATGACCCATATAGCTCAGTCTTTAGCAAACGCCTCTAGCCAAACCAAAAGAATGTAGAGTGGCCAATATGCCTTTGCTTGAATGCGATAAGCTTACAGTAGGCTATGACAGCCCTCTTTGCAGCCCTCTTAGTTTTGAGCTTAGGCGGGGGCAAATACTCCAAGTCAAGGGTCCGAATGGGTCTGGTAAGACCACTTTTTTAAAAACGGTTTTAAATATTTTGGAGCCTGTCTCAGGCCGATACCATTGGCGTGTTGCTGCAGATGAGCTAAGTTATTTACCGCAAATTCAAAATCAGAACGTGCATTTTTCCTATAACTTTAAAGAGATTTTGGACCTTTACGACGTAGCCCAGAAGGCCAGGTCCAGTATCCCCTCTGATCTTTTAAGAAAAAGATGGGTTGATGCCAGCGGGGGCGAGAGGCAGCGTTTGATGATGCTTTCTAGGGTTAGCCCCAAAACAAAAGCTCTGATACTTGACGAGCCGTTTAATCACTTAGATCAAGGTACAAAGCAAAGTCTTATAGAATTCTTGCAGGGCCTTGCCATGCAAGAAGACCCTTTGGCAATCGTGTTGGTCAGCCATCAGCCATCTGTTTTTACAGGCTGTGAAACCAAAGTTGTGGAGCTGGCTCCTTGAGTATCTTTGTTTTTTATGGTTTTGCTTTTGTGGTTTCTGCTTTGTCAGCATCAACTCTTTCCATTGTCGGAAAGCACACAAGGGCTCGAGGTACGATTCTCGAGGTGTTTTTCTTGGCTCAGCTTGGCTTGTTTGGCGGGCTTGTCTCTAAAATAGCCTTTCCCCACCACGCTCCAATTGCTCTAACGCTTGTTTTCGTTGCTTTCTCGTATGTTGCCGGCAAGGTTCTGCTACAGAGAGCTCGAAGCTATCAACTAGATATGGATTTGTTGATGATTGGAGGCTACCTGGTCCTGCTCTCTTTACAGTATTTAATGGTTGGGCTCTTTCCCCAGCTTGACTCGCATATGACCTCTAACTTTTTTGGTAGTGTTGTGACGGCCGATATGCTCGAATGCGTCCTTTTGCTTGTTTGCTATGTTTTAACAGCTATCTTGTTTAGGTCCTTTAGCCGAAGGATTAGCCGCAATACGGTTGAATCCAGTATTTTTGGAAACCAGCGTAGGTTGGACCTAGATTTTCTTATTCTTTCCTTTCCTGTAGTTATGTCTCTTTATAGCCTCGGGTTTTTGTATACGATGAGCTTTCTGCTGCTGCCCACGCTTATAGTTGGCAGGCTTTTTTCTTCTGAAAGAGTTGCGGCCTATGTTTTTGTAGTCATCTCTTGTGTTGGCTCTGTTATGGGCCTGTACTTTTCCATTGCTTTTGAGAGTGTCAGTACCGCCTCCATGCAGGTGTTTACCTTGTTTTTGATATTGGTTTTGACTCTAGCTGCCCTGCTTTCGTTGCGCCGCTTGAGGTTTAAAAAGAAGTCTTAAAAATGCTAAAATACGAATCCCGTATCTAAAAGTTAAAAAAGGGATTTCTAGTATGAATCATGTATTGATCTTAGCTCTGGTGTGTGTGGCATTTTTTTCTTGTAAAAATCGTCCTTGGGTAAACCCAGCTACTGTTGAAAGTTCTACCAAGGGTGCCTTTCCTTCCGACTACAAAGTTGACGCTAGCTCTGTGAGTGCGAACGATGTTGGTGCTTTGATTTCAGCTTTTAAAAAAGTAGAAGATAACGGCAAAGGAGAGGTCTCGTTAAAGCAGGTTTTTAGTGTTTTCGGGCTTACGGCCGCCCAAATCAAGCAAGTT
>JALZUO010000109.1 GCA_023301565.1 Oligoflexales bacterium | reverse complement strand
TTTTTCTTCTTCTTTTTATCTTTTGATTTTTTTTCTTCTTCTAGGGCGCTGGTCAAATCAGGCGTAAAAGAAACAATCTCCACACCAGCATCAGAGGCTAGCATAGATATTTCACCTAAAAACTTATCAATCACTACTTTCGAAGGCGCCTTGCGGTCGAAGTAAGCCATTCTTTGCCTAACTTCATTAAAAGACTCCTCCAAAGCCGGGACGTTTTGACTTTGTTTTAGCGACTTTTTATACAAGCTTTCCATCTTTACGACGTTGCCTTCTGCAGCTTTGATAAGCTCGGTTTTTTCAGAAATAGGCGCAGTAAAACCAAGAAGGTAGGCTGTAATAAACCCAAGAACAGTGGGAATGATTGTTCTCCACTTTCTCTCTAGGGCCTTGTACCAGAACATTATATTTTTGAGCGAGTCAGTCATTTTTTTGATTTCTCTCCACTTGTGTTTTGCCCGCTGGACTTATCTCCACTAGAAAAATTTAAAGTGAATCTCGGCAAACCCTCTAAACCAGATGCTGACTTGCCGGCTGAGGTCCCAACTTGTTCTAGCTGAATTCCACGAGCTGCAAACCAGGTTCTAGGATCTGAATCTACATAAGAACCTTTTTCAACAGACCGAAGGTTACGAATAAACTCTGCGACCAAACTGTTTGATTCCCCACCGCCGTTTACTGTGAATTTTTTTCCGAAGTCATTTAGAGAAACCTCACTTAACCAAACACCTTGTGGCTTCATTCGCTGTAGGTTTTCTAGCCAAACAATCGGCCGAAGAAGCTTGTGCTCATTTTCATAAAGCTTAGAAAGCTCCGTGATCATAAGTTCAAGTTTTGCCGACTGTTTATTTAAGTCTTTATACTTTGCGATTTTCGGGGCCAAGCTGCGAGCATCAGCCCTATATTTGTTAATTTTAGCTTCAATACGATTATTTTTGCTGTCTAACAATGCACCGATTGCTAAGCAAATCAAAAATGCGGCGCCCAAACTTAGACCGAAAACAATCGCGTCACCTACCCACCAATTTGGTTCTTCAATTTCTAGCTCTGGAGCCAGGTTTACATGTATCATGCTGCAACCCCTCCCAGATCAGACTCGTCGCCCTGCTGTCTTTTACTTAGAGCCATCAATGTCCCAAAACAGTGGGCTCTTGCCATAACAATGCTTGAGGCAACCTTAGCTTTCTTCCAATCACACGCAGCCAGCGGATTAAATACCCTTGCAGAAGTACTAAGAGCAGCTGAAACCCCATCAGACAAACCATAAGTTCCACTAGCACCACCCAGCATAGCCACCCCGCGAATAGGAAGTGTCTTATAGCTAGGATCTACATGCCTGAAATCATCTATAGCGGACCGGAACTGATCGATCACACGCTCGTTCACTTCGGCAATTGCATTTAGAATCTCGGGAACCGCTGAACCAGGGTTTTTGCAAGTTTCTATTTTAACCTGCTCTGCAGTTGCATAGTCTAGCTCTAGCTGCTCCATCAACGCTTCCGTATACTCCTTACCGCCGAATGAAAAATCCCTACTGTATAGGTATGAGGAGTTTTGAATGACTGTAAACTTAGTCCTTGAATGCCCTACATCCAAAACAATAGCTAGGTCTGTTCCCGGCTGTGTGTATTGCACAAAGACGTTAAGGTAGCAGAAAGCTTCAATATCCACCAAGCCAATCTTCCCACCTAGATCCTTTATAATATCCATTCGTTCGTCGACAAAAGAACGGTCGGCAGCTACCAAAAATACCGGCACCTCACCCTTTTGATTGATCGAACCCAAAGAGAGATGGTAACGCCAGTAGAGTTCATCCATGTCCGCATGAAAGTTTTGCTTGGCCTCGGCTTCAATCTGCATTTCCATTTGATTGCGCGTTGTAAGCGGCATCCATATCTTTTTAATTAGAACCTGATCTCCACCTATAGCAAAGGAAAATCTTCTGTTTTTCCACGTCCACTTGTTCTCGTGAAACATGCGCTCAAACGCAAGTTTCAGTGCATCACCATCATTCAAAGAACCATTAATAAAAGTTTCTTTTGGAATGTTTGTAATTGCAGCTTTCTTGACAACAGTGGATCCACTGGCAACCATCTCCATAGCTTTTACAGAGTGGGATCCAATATCTATGGCAATATACGGCTTTTGAAAAATCACATGCACCTCGGCCAAATCTAACGTAAATACATTTTTTCACGTTACGGTTGATGTGCAAAAATTTGGGTGATCACAGCTTTTCTTTGTTTTTTTCAAAAAATCTAGAAAATTCTTTATCTATTTCAGTAGGTCTGCTGGAAGATTCAGCCTCATTTTTTACAGAGCTTTTTTTGAACAACTGCTCCCACTCCTTGCTTGCAGAAGAATCATTTCCAACTAAATTCAAACGCTCACCGTGGGGGACAAAGTATCCACAAAAATTAGCTTTTTCCTTCTCCACGACTCGTTCTGCCTGAGATTCTTTGCATTGATTAGCCAATCTCTCGTCAAAATACTGACAATGAAGACAGCTTCGAAGGTCTCGGTGACATGAGGTACAGCTTGCATGCCGAGGTATGGTCGATGAAAAGCTTTCTTCTGCCCCGCAATGGATGCAAATGATCGTCTTACTTAACATGCTCTGACAATACCTCACCATTTAAATGCAGCATGAATACCCCTGTAAAATACCCTTGCCATAGCCCAGGGCCAATCAGTATAACTAAATTCGAATCAACAGGCATCCGTAGAGAAAGGTGAAAAATGTTGCACAGCAATATTCTTGAGACAATAGGAAACACCCCACTTGTAAAGCTAAATCGTATTGGCTCTCAGCTAAGTTGCGGGCTTTATGCAAAGTGTGAGTTTATGAACCCAGGCGGCTCGGTGAAAGACCGGGTTGGCTATGCGATGGTCGAAACAGCAGAAAAAGAAGGTAGGATCAAACCAGGAGACACGCTTATTGAACCAACAAGCGGAAACACTGGCATTGGGATCGCACTAGCGGGAGCTGTGAAAGGCTACAATGTAATTATCACCATGCCCGAGAAAATGAGCAAAGAAAAACAAGTAACCCTCGAAGCCTTAGGTGCAAAAATCATCCGCACACCTACCGAAGCTGCCTTTGACGCACCAGAAAGCCATATTTCCGTAGCTAGCAGGATGCAAAAAGAGTTGCCAAACGCACATATACTCGATCAATATGCTAACCCTGCAAACCCTGGCACGCACTACAAGAACACCGCTGAAGAAGTCATCCGTGACCTAGGTGGAAAGGTAGATATGCTCGTGGTTGGCGCCGGCACAGGCGGCACTCTAACAGGCATGGCAAGAAAGCTAAAAGAACATAACCCAGAGGTTCAAATCGTTGGAGTTGACCCAGTAGGCTCCATTTTAGCTGGAGATGATGACACTGTCGGCTCTTATCTTGTCGAAGGGATTGGTTATGACTTCATTCCAGATGTACTCGACAGAAGCCTTGTTAGCAAGTGGATCAAAAGCAAGGATAAAGAGTCTTTTTCAGTAGCAAGAAGGCTTATTGCTGAAGAAGGGCTGCTATGCGGGGGTTCCTCTGGAACCAACATGTGGGCTGCCCTGCAAGCTGCAAAAGAGCTAAAGCAAGGCCAAAACTGCGTTGTGATTTTACCAGATGGCATTCGAAACTACATGACCAAGTTCGTCGACAACGACTGGATGCAAAAACATTTTTAACAAGTCTTTGGCTTTCTTTGGATTCAGAGTATCCCAAGCCTTTAGCCGACTAAAAGACTCTAGACTACAAAAAACCCTTAAGCTTCTTCATCGCAGCCTGAGGGTTTTCTGGTAGCGAAGTTCTTTTTCCATTTATAAAAAAAGTTGGCGTAGACTTAACCCCAAGATAGCTCGCATAGCTTTCTGATGCGTCTACAAAATTCTTCGATTCGACTGCTTGGCTGCAGCTTTCGACCTCTTTTGACCATGATTTGGTTTCTTTTGCTATGGCTACTAGCCTCCCTGGACTCGGAAGTTCTGATTGTTTCGCAAAAGATGTGTTGTGAAATTCCCAGTAAGAAGCTTCGCCCTTATGCTTGCGCACACAATAAGCCATCCTCGCAACATTGCGAGAAACCCCTGAGGAGTTAAGCGGGTAATCAATAAAAACGTAATGGATCTGTTTTCCCATTTTTTTTAAAACTTCTGTCATCATTTGATTGGCGTGCTGGCAGTGTGGGCACTGATAGTCTGCAAACTCTACTACTGTCAACTTGGCGTTTTTCGCGCCCTTGGCCGCATAGCCTTCTAGTTTAAGGTCGAGGGTTTCTGTCTGCGGCTCCGACATCAACCATATGATTTTTTTGGCTTTCACTGCTTTACGAAGATTGCTCTCTCGCATCTCTCGCGATTTTTTTGACTGGTAAAAATTCTTGAGTTTTTCTTTTACAACCTCAAATGGGTATGGGATGTCTTTCTTATTCTCTTCGTAAAATACCTTAAGCTGCTTTTCCGACGGCTGGCTGATCTTCAATGTTTTTTCTTTATACGCCTGTTTACTTAGCTTTTTAGCTTTAGCTTGCGAAGCATAGTATTCGTCTAATATATGCTCTTCGACCAAGCTTTTTTGTGTGTAAAAAAGGGACTTTTCAGCTTCGTGCAAACTTGCACGCAACCCTGGGGGAAGATCTTTCAACTCAACCGTCTTGTTGTTTTTTTTGTAAAAAGGCCGGGAGTGGGCAGTGCCAGAAAGCACAAGCACGAGGCAACAAACGGTGCGAAAAATCAAAACAATCATACAAACCCTCAACTTTAAATTTTATTATCTGTCTAAATATCTTCTAATGACCTGGCTTTTCTTTTTCCGCCTTTGACATCAAAGCCATCAACCCTGAAACGCTGGGTATAGACGTAGGTACCCAGTCCACCTCACGAAAAACCTCGCGCGCAATACTCCACTCACTGCCAACCTTCTGCCAATACAAAACCTTAATGCCTTTGGAGTCGATAACGTCATCCCCTTTGAAGTGCTGCTCAAAAACACTAATTGCATATTTTTTATGAACAACCACGCGCAGCCTTTTAAGACTCACATGCATTTCTTTGTAAAGATTAAATATACGTTTTTTATGCGCCAAAAACTGCTTTAATTGACCTTTTTCATGGTTAAACGAGCTTGCATAAAACCTTGAGTACTCCGCATGATCTCTGCGCTCCCAGGCTGAGGCCCAACTCAGAGCACGCGCCGTCAAATAAAAGCGCGATTGCTTTTCTTTTTTTGGCATCACCCCGCTGTCGACCACCACTACCGTAGACTCAGGCCGAAACCAATCACCTAAAAACTCAATATGCTTATCTTCGAAAGCAACACATCCACGCGTGATATTTTTATCTGCAACTGCCCTATCTGGTCCTGTACCATGCAGCCAAATACCAGAGCCAGTTTTTAAATCTTTTTGATCGATTGCATTTGGATAATCAAGTGGAACAGCAGCTGGTCCATACTTAGATTCCAAAATAGAGCCGTCAATACGAGCCTTTGTAAAATAGATACCCTCTGGAGTCTTGTTGTCTCCTTGCCGGGTTTTATCACCTAAGTTTTTTCCTGTCGCAATAGGAAAGACCCCAAGACGGCGGGAGGCAGTTCCTAAAGGCTCTAGTGTGTTGAGTGTAGCCGTTAGTTTTTCTTTGTTGATTCTTAACAGTAAAAAACCGTTGTTAGTTTTTGCTAGAGGCTGCGTTTGACTTGAAAAGGCTCCCGAAGAAAAACCTAATGCAGCTATAAGCAATATGAATGAATAAAGTCTCACCGAGCGCACCCAACCAACAAAGAACAGCTTCATGATAGCAAACCCTCTAGAAGCAAAACAGTACGTTCACACAGAGAGGCCCAGTGGATCAACTGCGAATCGACCAAGAATCAACTGCGAAGTGTCTTCTCTAGGGTTTTTTCGTCATAGCCCAGTGAGCTAATAATAGGCAGCATATCCCTAAAGGGCCGGCAATACACATCGATGGCAGGCTTTTGGTCTGAGCGAGGTATCACCACCCTGTAGGCGTGTAGGAACTGGCGCTTGAAACTAGCCAGTTCTATAGCTACATCTCCTAGCTTGGAGCCTCCTTCAAAAGGCCTCCCATAAGATCGGTCGCCCAATACCCATTTATGCAAGTGGGCGGCATGAACCCGAATCTGATGGGTCCTCCCCGTATCGAGCCGAACCCGGCACAGAGCAAGCCTACCTTCAAATGCTTTAATTTGCTGAAAATGTGAGCACGCATGCTTTGCTGAGCGCACAAGGCGAGACTCGCTGTCTTTCTCTAAAGCAATAAACTTTTTTCTATCTGTAGGACTTCTTACGTGCCAAGCATCTACTGTTTGGCTTTTTTCATGCAAGACTCCATCTAGCAGGCAAAGATAAAACCGCTTGATGGTTCGGTTAGCAAAACAAGACTGTAAAAATCTAAGTGAATCTTTGTTTTTAGCGACGACAATGGCACCCGATGTATCCTTGTCGAGCCTGTGAACTAGCCCAGGCCTGGACTCTAAAGAGCTGGTATTTCCACCAACAGCCTCGTACGGCGATACGTCTGATCCCTGCAAACTCGCAGCACCTGCAAAGCTCCCAGCCAACCCCGGGTAACGGTGTTTGATCTCATCCATAAACGTCCAAGAATAATCTGTACCGGCACCAGGATGCACGGTGAGCCCTGGAGGCTTCAAGAAAACATATAGGTCTTCGTCTTCGTATAAGAGTTCGATCTCATTTAGTACAGGAAAACCCTCTCTTGGGGGCAGTATTCGTTGCACGGTCGATTCAACAGCTAACACCTGTTTTTTCAAAACACACTGGACGAGGTCACCAGAAGTTAACCCATATCCAGGCTTAGACTGCACCGATTCGTTTACCAAAACCTGACCAGCCCTAACCCACTTTGTTGCTTCGCTGCGAGAGATGGACTCCACACAACTAGCTATATAAGAGTCCAGCCTAACTTTGGTCGACTCTTGAACCTTTGACTCTGGGTCCGTAAGATCAGGTACAGCCGGCAGCGTCAAAGCTTCGGGGCTAAGTTCTAACTGGCTTTCACCGAGGTTTTCTGTGTCTGTTGCCATTTTTTATATTTCTTTAGATATTGATCGACGAACTGGTCGACCCTCTCAAACGAAAGGTGACGAAGCAAGTTCTTCATGAAACCTTTAACATAAATAGCAGCTGGCAGACTAGGAAAGTCTTCAGCTTCAAGAGCCAGGATGAATTCCTTGCCTATTTTAAGTGACCTATGGACATCTTCCACGCTCAGACCATGAGCCACACGTACGCTAGATAAGGTTTTACCTGATCCAAAGCTCTCTTTTTCCTCAGCCTTTGTCATGGCAGATCGAACCTTGTCGGTCGCCTCGAGGTTTACGCGCACGCCTTCAAAACTCTTAGGCTTTTTTAGATCTGAATTTAAACCAAGAGCCTGGATACCGCCTTGATCCTGGTTGACCTGAGCCCAATCGGTCAGTCCGCTATAGGCAACCTCGAGCTCTTGCAGCTGCTCGAGCCTCTGTTCATCGGAAATCATCGAGTAAGCAGCCGTTCCACCGCTGTATACTCTTTTTAACTTAATATAGGCCTCGCGAATCTCACGGGGGCTAGCCTGCAGAGCCACGCCGAGTTTCGAGGCGAATTTGGAAATAAACTCCGAAGGGTTTTCACTACTACTCTGCATTCAACCCTCCCTCAGAAGATTCTATGATTAATTTTTTTGAAAAGTTCTTAAAGTCAGACATAACTCTAGACTGTGGAAAACAAGCATTGAGCTCTTTTCTGCTGCGCATAGCCTTCCAGACACTTTCATCATGGCACAAAGTACCAAAGCTGCAGGTGTTAAACCCAAAGTAGTCTTTTACTATCTGCGTCATAGCACAGGCCGTATTTTTTTCTTCTGCGTTCCGGGTTTGGTTTACAATAAAGCCGACCCGCTTACTGGAAACAATTGAATAAAGAGACTTGTAAAACCGTGGGTAAAGCTGCTCGACATCTGCAAAAAAATCTTTAATGGGAGACATCCCTTTGCTTAAAGAACTGCCAAACCAGCTTTGAAGTTCATTGGCCACCGCAGGTGAACACTCTTTTTTTCCAGCAATTTGAATAGCAGTAGAAAAAACAGCTCTTAGAAACTGGTATGCATTTTCGATTGAGGTAGGCTCTGGGAGCACAACCACAACCGAACGGTGTGCCAACCAAAAAGCATCGAGGGTATGCTTGGACGTACCTGCCCCCAAATCCATGACTACGTTTTCGTAGCCAAGCCGGCCTAAGGCCAAAACTGCGGTAAGCAGCTTATCAAACATCTGAGGCTTGATTGCCGCACCAGCAAATAGCCGTGAGCCGTAGACGATATCAAGGTGAGGGTGCTCGGTCTTTGAAATCCACTGCGAAAGATCAAAGTCTTTACCTGCCAACGTCGAAGGGTCAAGAGATGCCGTGTTATCGCTTGTCCTAAAGTAACTATGTAGGTTCGCACCACCAAAATCAAAATCTAATAGAATCGTTTTCCTACCTGTCCTCGCAAACTGCAAACCTGTCTGCGAGGCGATAAAACTTTTACCGACCCCACCCTTGCCGCCGCCAATAGCTACGGTGTAAGGAATATTTTCTGAAGGAACCAAAATATCGCTCGAAAGCCTAGCTCTCAAAGCGCTTGCACCATCAACCCTGCTTGAATAATCATCTGTAAATTTTATCATACCGCTATGATATCAAAGATCGGACCGCACCAACAAACCAACAGAAAAATTATTTGTGTGCTGCTTTGCTACCACCACAGCCCTGAGCCTACCAACGCAGGGCTAGAACCAGCTAAAGACTCGGCCCACCAAGCCGTTGCAGCAATGTCACAGCACCTTCGTAAGGTTTTTTCAATTTAGCACCGGGGCCCGGTATAAGCTTAAACTGCAAGGTCGCAATCTTAAGGCTTGGCTTTAAAAAAGAGAATGTTAGGTCAATAGAAACCCTGCCGCCTTTTAGCTCAGATTCAGGGATTTCTTGAAAGTAAGCCGCTGGGTTTGGTTCAATTAGTTTTGTCAGGTCTCGAGGCATATTTTTAAAGCCAAGAACAGCGGGGTCCTGAATCAAAGCTTCAATATGTGGTCCACCCTCTTCGACACCAGCCTCGTAAGTCCCTTTATCAAACTTTAACCGAGGCCCTGGCATAGATCCATTTTCTCGGGCGCAGGCAACCAACTTTAAGCTCACCGAGTCCTGGCAAAACTCAATGATACCAATTTCAAACTTACCAGGCCGGGTTTTAGACTCCCAACCGAAACGATCGGGAGAAAGTAGGCGAATACTATACTGGTTTTGACCACCGCTGGGCCCTTCAATACGCCTCACTTTGAGGCTTCCGCCTTGGTCGTCAAACACTTCTGCTAAAAACCTATTAATCACAATCATCACAGCAACCGGCTTATCGTACATCCACTCGCGCTTAAGCTCCATAAGCCCCATTAACTGATCGGCACGCTGATCAGCATCGACATCCGACGTTAAAAAACCTTTAGTCTTCATGCTTGAAAAGTCAGATACAAACTTTGTCTTTATCAGTGTTAGTCTTTTGTAGATACGCTCTTTAAACTTTTCTTGGATTTGTTCTAGCAAATCCTCATAAGTGTCAGGTAAGTACCCGACCGCCCAAACTGCCCAACGCTGGTAAAAAGGCTCCTTTAAAGCAAGGTCATACTTTGCTTTGATCGAGCTAAGATCTAAAAAATCAGGCATATCACTTGGATCTTTTGGGTCAAAAGAAGAAACCCTTTCAAAGCCCTCCATCATAAATTCATAGACTTCAGGTGTTTTTTCAGCCCGGCTAAAGTCTACGGGCCATTGCCACAAATGCTCTGCACCTTTTTCATAAAGACCAATTTCATGGTTGAGCAAAAGGCGCCCATCCGAAGAAAGTTCAAGTAATGTTTGGAGGTACCTATTGTTTTTTTTCTCGTAAATAGAGTCTCGGAAAACCAGGGTAGATCCAGAGTATTTGCCCGCAATATTATGCGACGGAGCAGGGCTTAGTTTAAGTTTTTCACCAAGGCTTTTTTGATTCACTAGCTGAAAAAAACTCAGCTTCTTGTGCTCACCAGTATCAAACCTGCGGCTTATCTGATTGCCTACACTAGGGCTACCTGGACGCCCACAAGAGTTCAAAATAGAAAGAACAAGAGTAGCAAGCAAGCTTGCAGTAGAAACTGTTTTCAAAAATTTCATAGGTCTAGAACCTCTTTTTTTTATAAAATACCTAGCGTCAAAAAAAGACGCTTAATTCTAACTGCACAGAGTCGGCGTCAAAGGCCGTATTTTTTGCGGCCGTCTGCCTTGTGTAAGATGTCGATGCTATAAAAGGAATGGAAAACTTACCTTTTTTGAAGGCCTGCAAGGTAGAGTAGCCAAGTCCAAGTTCCATGGTCTGCTTTCGCATAGGTTTGCCTTTTTCTGACTCATAGTATTGCTTAGAGGCTTCTGGTAACTGGCTATAGATATCTTGAGCGCGGCGTGAAAACTTGTAACCGCCAAAAGCACTTAACCCGCCGAAAAGTGGCTGCGCGTAACCTAGCCCTAAATCGAGCTTGCTCCCCCGATCGAGCTTAACCTCAGCATTTTCTACCTCAATCATCTCATTTGCAGTCCTGAGGCGTAACTCGGTATTTGCAGCAAGTTGCTCCGTATATTTTAGGCTCGCACTTATGCGTGCATCTCCAAAAAGCTTACTATCAACAACAACCTGCGAAAACATATCCCACTGCCCATCACCCAAAGGAATATCCGTCAAAATATCAGGGTCATCCGTAGCTCCGGTCGGCATCACTACCCCAAGCTCAACTGCTGCCGAAGAAGAAGAACCTTCAAAAAACTTGTATTTTCCAACAACCGTCGTATCGCCAAAGCCTGACCTACGCCAATCCTCTACTCTTTTATAGCCGTTTTCCTGCAGTAGCTCTTGCATAGCCTCTGGTGCTGCGTTGACTTCTCTCACAGCAAGGGCTGCGCTGCGGCGCTGACCGTACTCAGGTTTTTGCAATTGAAGTAGAAAATCTTTTGCCGCCTCTGTTGGCTGCAAACCAATAGCAACCCTAGTCTCTGCCCTTATAAAAGGGGCACCGACCCCTACAGTTAACTTGTCTGTAACCCCCCAGGCAAAGCTAAGCCCTACAGCTTGTACCCCGGCTTTTAAACCCGCTACAAACCCACCTGCTGCGGTATCAAGTGATACACCTTGGGCCTTTAAAAAAGCCTGAACAGATGCTGCGGTCTCTCTAGACTGTGCCTCTACAAGTTCTTTAAAGTAAATGGGTTGTTCTAAAGAAGAAGCAAGCTTTTTGCTTTTGCCGCTGCTGTCCGTAAAACTATCGAACTCAGCCATATGGAATAGCGTTTGAACCCTGCGAACATTTTTGGGCAAAACCGCAGTCGACTCCAACGCATACAAAACAGACACATCAAAGAAACACAGCACACCAAAAAGGAGTGTAAAAAAGTATGAGTATCGTAACGACAATGAATGTCCGTAACTTTTAATCAGGGCTTGTCTCCATAGCCAACTTTTAACAATCGCTAAGGTACCGTAATACCACACCCGATTGTTTACTGCTTCCCAAGAACTTAACGTAACTTGTTTCTTTTTCTTATGAAACTGTGGAATTAGGTGTCAACTAGTCAGCCAGTTTTTGTTTAAAATTAGTACTGACAAGAACCTGCACCAGCTCCAACACAAGAACACCTACCCGCATAAGTATTTAGAATTATTTGTTTTACCTGAATTAAACACTCCGCTCTATTTTATACACAGCTGGCAACTCTCGCCCAAGAGTCGTAAGGACCTCAAGTTGACCAACCCATGTGCATTTTGCATGCTATCGACTCAAAGTAAACAGAAAAGTTAGGGACCAAAAATGCCACCTATTTTCAAAAACTGGTTTTTCGTCAGACTCGTATCCCTGTGCCTACTTGGACTGTGGAGCTCGGCTCCTTTGCTGTCCCAGGTAGCTCAAAAAACCAAGTATCCACAGTGGCTTGAGGTCGATATCGGTATCATCGGCGTAGCCTCCAAAAGCATACTGGATAAAGCACTCAACCAAGCAGCCAAAGAAAGCCTGGATGGCGTACTCGTAAAACTAGACACCCCAGGAGGCGAGCTGCAAGCTACGCGGACCATGGTCAAAAAAATACTCAACAGCTCGGTCCCTGTGGTGGTCTGGGTCGGCCCCAGCGGAGCACGTGCAACCAGTGCTGGAGCTATGATCGGCCTAAGTGCAAATGTACTGGCTATGGCTGAGGGCACGCATATAGGCGCCTCTACCCCCGTGCAATCAAACGGTGCCGATATTGGTGATTCTATGAAAAGCAAAGTGATGAACGACACTGTGGCTTTTATTGAATCAATCGCAAAACAACGCGGTAAAGACACGGAAATTGCAAAATCCTTTGTGATTACAGCCCTCTCTTTAACTTCGGAGCAAGCTAAGAATCAAAACATCTGTGACCTCATATCTAATAACAAAGATGATTTGCTGGTCCGAATCCATGGTAAAAAGTGGACCCCTTCAAACCACGTTAAAGGTGCAAGCAAACCAGCAATCGACAGCGCTGGGGCAACTTTTATTATTTATAAACAGAGTTTTCGCGAAAAACTATTAAGCCTTTTGTCGAACCCAAACCTTTTTTACCTATTATATTTGGCTGGGCTTATGGGGCTAGGCTATGAAATCAGCAACCCTGGTATGCTGTTTCCTGGCGTGTTTGGCGCTATCTGTTTGATACTTGCTTTTATTGCTACCTCTACCCTTCCTGTATCTTTTGGTGCTGCTGCTTTGATCCTTGCTGGAATCATCATGCTCTTTGCCGAAATGTTTGTCCCCAGCTTTGGAGCTCTCGGCATAGGGGGGTTTATAGCCTTCCTGCTCGGATCGATCTTTCTAGTCGATCCTTCTGGTGACCAGGGTCTAAGAGTATCCTTGTGGACTATTTTACCTATGGCAGCTGTTGTAGCTATGGCCTCTTCGTTTGCTGGCTGGCTACTCTTGAAGACGCTAAGCATGAAGGTATCTTCGGGAGAACATATGCTTACTGGCGAACGTGGCCGGGTTATCCGTGATTTCCAAAAAGGGGCCGGCAGCATCAAGGTAGCCGGCGAGATCTGGCAGGCTCGCTGTATACCGAAAGACGGCGAGCCTTCGAGCTCCGCCAGCGGCCCAGCCAAAAACCAAATCGTGACCGTAAAACGGGTAGAAGGCATGACAGCAATCGTAGAGATGCTCGACAGTTGATCTAAGCCCATGTAACGTGATCTGGTTTGTGAGTGTATTGATTTTTTGATTTAGTTTAATAAGGAGAGAGTGTGATTTACCCTTTAATAGGCATCGTTGCAGTAATTTTTTTTATCGCATCTTCAGCCGTACGGATTCTAAAAGAATATGAACGTGGCGTAGTATACAGACTCGGACGAGTCTTGGGAGGCCCTAAAGGACCTGGGCTTTTTTTCTTAATTCCTTTTGTCGACCGTATGAAGGTAATATCAACTCGAATCGTTACCTTAGACATTGAACCGCAAGACGTCATCAGCCGAGACAACATAAGCTTAAAGGTTAACGCTGTCGTTTACTTGCGCGTAGTAGACCCGATCAAAGCAGATGTAAATATTCAAAACTACATGTACGCAACAAGTCAGCTTGCACAAACCTCTCTACGCTCGCTTATGGGTGAACACACGCTAGATGAAATACTCACCGAACGTGAACGCATTAACGATAAAATTCAGCTAACTTTAGATGAAAACACTGACCCTTGGGGCATCAAGGTTATTTCTGTCGAGCTCAAGCACGTCGACTTACCGGTGGACATGCAGCGCGCCATGGCCAAAGAAGCCGAAGCCGAAAGGGAACGGCGAGGTAAAGTCATCGCCGCAGAAGGCGAGCAACAAGCTGCAGAAAAACTTGTCGCGGCTGCCGAAGAAATGTCGCAAAACCCAATTTCTTTGCACCTTCGCTACCTGCAAACCTTGGCAGATGTTGCCGTAGAAAACAGCTCCACAATCCTGTTTCCTATCCCGATGGATATGATCAAAGGTTTTATGAAAAAAATGGACTTTGACCTACTAGATGACGAGCCAAAAAAACCGTTCGTTAAAAAGGAACCTAGCTAAAATTATTGGGGTAGAATCACTACTCGACCCTGATTCCCTCTACTTTAAACTCAACCCGGCGGTTTGTGGCCATATTCTCTTTGGAGGTTTCAGGCACAAGCGGCCTGGTTTCACCATAACCAATAGAGCGAATCTTACCTTCGGACACGCCCTGGCTGCTTAAGTATGCGCGTACCGCGTTAGCTCGGCTTTGCGATAGCTCCTGGTTCTTGGCATGGGATCCACGTGAATCGGTATGTCCTTCGATGTTGATCATCGAAATTTGGTTGATGTAGACCTTGATCAAGCTAGCTGCAGTGTTTAGAGGGATATAGCTTTCTGGTTTAATCAAAGCGCTTGCTGTCTCAAACTTTACGTCACGATAGATGTCTAGCTTGCGTTGGATTTCGGCGGTTGGTACAGGCTTGGGCTTTTCAGGTTGCGCTGCAATCTCCGTTGTTTTTTCTTCGACCACCTTGCGTTGACAGCTCTTGCACTTCCAAAAGGCATACTTGGCTCCGCCATAATAGGCAAAGTGCGCACTGCGGTTATCGCGGACGTAAGAGCTAGCCTCAACCCCACCAAACAAAAACAGTGATCCTAAACGCATGCGAAGCCCCGTGTAAACATTGTATGGGTTCTGGTCACTTTGATACTCTGGGAAGGTGGTTGCCCCTACCCACTCGGCGTTGACCCCAAGCCAAGAAGTAAAAGGTATATATAGACCTAGACCGCCTTCTAAGCGTCTTCTACGATCGATGTTACGAAAGAAAGCTTCTTCAGCTATGTAGTAAGAAAAGTTGATCAACAGCTGCATAAAGCCATAGTCCCTTTCGACCGCAAGACCAAGTCCGTAGCTATACTCACCATCCGAAACAAGAAAGTCCGGATCATCGCTCGTTTGATAACTACCGTATGCATGCAGAGCTACGTGCGAATTTGAATCATCACCCGTCAAACGAATTTTTAGCTTAGCCTGCAGATCTCCAAGACCTTTATGGTCTATCGTCGACACAATCCCTTTTTCATCGGCGAGGGTTTGGCTAACATCTACAGCAAGGTGATAAGGCGTCTGTGCGTGCAAGTAAATGCGCTTGTGCAAAAGAAGCCCGACCCCTACCGAGGCTGTCGCCATCTTGTGGATTAATACATCTGTTTGCGTTTGCCGGTCGCTACTAATAGCAATAAGCGGGGAGTTAACGTAATCATAGGCAGTAGAAATAAAAATTCGCCCGCGCTTTACAAGCTCGCTGTTGGGGCCAAGGGCATCTTCTACGGCAACCGTTCCCAGACTGCCAGAAAACCTAAACTGGTGGGCATTGATGGTTTCAGGGTTGATCTGAGCGTAGCTCGCTTGGGAAAAACACGCGACCAGCAAACACACCCGATAAAGTAAACTTTTGTTTAGCAAAATATGCCTCCAGTTTTTTGACCTCGCCTGTATCGCTAACAATGGTTACTTTTACGCACATACGTAGGCCTCTGCTATTTTGACAGTGAATCGCCAGACAAAAAAACATGGTCTAGGAAAAATAGTCTGGGTTAACAAACAAAAGCAGCTAGACTAGGTAAATGCTGCCGCATACTGGCAGGGTTTTGCCTTATTTTACCGGGCTGCAGGAACCTGTATGTATTTCAGATGTGTTAAATTCTAAGTAATGAATCGAAACTAAAAAAGAAAACTAACTGCAAAAACCACTGGCCTAAGCATGACTATTTTTGCTTTCTTCTTTTGTTTGCTCGTATATCCGCAGCAAGCTTTTTCTAGCCTGGTAGAAACTCAAACCTTTGAGCCCAGCACAGCACGCATGGACTTTCTTGGCGTAGAATCAGCACGAATGATGCCTAAAGGCGCTTTCGACATTGGGGTGTTAAGCGATGTTGCCACCAATACCTTGGCCAGACTCAGCATAGGCAGCAGCGCTGCTCCAGCCTGGGAGCTTGATACCCGAGACCGTATCTGGGCGATGCACCTGAGTGCCAGTTTCGGCCTAAGCAAAAGGCTTTCTGTAGCCATGCTGGCCTCAGGGCAACCACTGGTTCTTTTGAGTGAAGAAGACAACTTGATCTATAAGCAAACCCAGACGCTTCAACGCGTAAACTTAAACCTAAAACTAAACTTGTTCGACTCCCCTAGTTTTGCCCTAGCGCTATTGGCAAAAGGCGGGGCATATATAAATGATGACAATCCTTTTTTTGCAGCAGCAGAGCCGCAAAGCCAAGACAAAGCACTGCCTTTGGCCGAAGGGCATCTGCTTTTGAGCTTTGGTCAAAAACTGCAACTTGGCATGCAGGCTGGATATGGCTGGCGGCAAACAGGAGAAGATGCAAGCTCAGTTTTGGGCCAACTCTATACCGCCCCCAACAGTTACTATATTGCTAAAGTAGGCCTCGCCTACGGAAAAACCCTGCGGGTATTCCTCGAAGGTTTTGCTTTTCTGCCGCTCGAAAAGCCGCAATGGGACCTAGAGCGCAGCCCATCCACTGCAGAAGCCTTGCTTGGCGTCCGCGCATCTTGGGGAGAATACAGCCATGCTTTTGCTGCGATTGGCTCTGAGCTTTTGCATGGAGCAGGCAGCGCCGACTACCGTGCTGTTTTTGGTTATCGCTGGAACCTAAAAAAGCCAAGCAAATCCAAACCTGCAAAGAAAAAAGATTTGGCACCGGCAATAGAAATAGCAGAAGAAACACAGCCTGCAGACTCTCCCCCGGCGAGACAACCAAACCCTTTGATCGATCAACCCGACTACCGGGTGGTTCTAAAAAACATCCGCTTTGCGCCGGGCTCCTCTGTGATCAACACTGCAGACGAGCGAACCTTAGCAGAGCTGCAAAAAAGCATGGAGCTAATCGCAGATAAATCACCTCGGTTCATTGTCCTAGAGGGGCATACGGATTCGGTTGGCCAAAGCAGGCGCAATATGGAGCTATCGAGAAGACGCGCAGAAGCTGTGCACGGTTATCTTTTGCAAAATACTGCAGCAGCTAAAAGTTCGATGGTTCGATTTTCGTCCTATGGTTATGGTGAGAACAAGCCCGCGGCTTCGAATGCCACAGCTGACGGAAGGTCAAAAAACAGAAGGGTAGAACTTCTGTTCTACCCTTAGCATTGAATTTGGATTCATTTTCAACTTAATCATCGGCAAGCTATTCGCTAGCTGCCTAGAGTGTTTTCAGGTGTGCAGCTTAAAGAGCCGGAGCAAGAACACCACCGCCCATACCACCACCAACACTTTTCATGCACTTATCGAGTTCTTTTTCTTTTTCTTTGCCCCAGTGTCGCTGAACGATATTCTTAAAGGCTGCTTCAAAAACCATCGAAGTTTCCAAAACTTTGTTAGCAGCAAGCTTGAGCATAGTATGCATCATAGAGATTTCTAGAGCCGTCTGCAGCTGCGTCTTCACAATTGCCAAAAGCTTTTGTGAAGTGGATTGAGATATTTTTGGAAGCCTAAGAATCGTCTCGATTACGGCTGCTTTTTCCCTTAGTACTTCTTTGGTCCCACCCGATTCGAGTGCTTCAAACTTGGATCTTTTTGAATACGGTTTATCAGTTAACTCTTTAGTAGTAAAAGTTTCGAGGTTTGCTTTTGCCAGCATTAACTCTGCAGTCTTTCCACTTTTTTCTAACCGGGCAATTTCTTGCTTGCGAAACGATTCGTGCTCGTTAGCCAAATCACGGAAGCTAAGCTCGGTTTCGAAAGATTTACTTTCTAGGTGTTTTGCAAAGCTTTCGATCGCTTCAGTGCTAGAGCTTCTGAACATCACTTCGAGCTTGCTATGCATTTTCTTGGAGATTTCTCTTACAGCGTTGCTTCTTTGCCCTGTCATTACTTTCCTGATCGATTCCATGCTTCGTGCCCGGCGGTTCGCCAAAAGACTGGTTGCACTACACAACAAGAGCATACAAGCTACTGTTTTGATGAAAGAAAAGGAAAACCCCACGCGAGAAGAGCTTAAAAGAAGAGTCTGTGATTGCCGTGAAACTGCCATAAAAAACCTCTAAAAAAGACTTAATGATTGTTTGGGATAACAATTAATCGGTTATGTAGTCAATATTTTATATTTTTATCAAATAATTTTGGTTGTTTGCCAAAAAAGAGGGCGTTTTGTGAAAAAATCTGCTATAAATATGAGCATGAAGACCTTCTTAAAAAGTACTTGCGAGAGTACGCAAAAACATAGCCAAATCGATCTTAACCCCCTTTCTTTTAGTGCCTTAAGGGGCTTAGCGTTTGCCTGGCTTATCTGTTTTTCCTGGCTTCCTAGCCCCCTGCAGGCTCAATCTTTAGAGACTGCTTCTGTGGAGAACCTAAAACCAGACGACTTAAAAGAAAAATTAGAGGAAGAAGAAAAAGAAGAACAGCCCGACCCGGCCGAAACATTCCACCAGCTGATGACAGACATCAAACAGCGCGTGTTCGTCCAGGTCTGCAACCTTTCGGAAATGCAAAAAAGCCTCAAAGACTGGGACGCAGATGAAAACCATGGAGCCGTCATGGCTGCTATGGCCCAAAAATATGCACCAGATCTTTGGGCAAAGTTTGGCCAAACGCAGGCTCGAGCAGACGAGTTTATCGACAGCTACAACGACGACTATAAAAAGACACACACTGAAGCAGAAGAAAACTCCATTAAATCTGCGATAGAAATACCAGAGGAAGAT
>JALZUO010000108.1 GCA_023301565.1 Oligoflexales bacterium | reverse complement strand
GTGAAGGGCAGGCGGGATCCTGCGGGCTAAAAGCCCCGAATACCGCTGGCAGTCATGCTGAGCTGTGCGCAAACGGACAAACCAGAGCTTGGGTTAGGGTGTTTTTTGAGAAAAACGAAACTTTTTAGTTTGTAGAATTTTTTTGCTGAGAAAAGTTGGCGAAGGAAGGAACTGGGGATAGTGCACATTCTGTGATTTCAGATTGGGGCTTTGCGAGGTTGTCCGGAAGTGGTTTTGGATAATAGCTTTGGAAAGTGGTGGGGGCACGCGGATTCGAACTGCGGACCCCTTGCTTGTAAGGCAAATGCTCTAACCAACTGAGCTATGCCCCCCACCAGAGCTGACATTATGCTCTGAGCTTGGGAAGGCTGTCAATCGGGATCGTATAAATTGTTTCAATTGTAGCTGCTAAATTGTTTAAAAAATAGACTTTCTAAGGGTATTTAGATGGCTATCAGCTCATCTTCGTCATCTTCAAGAAAGTCGGAGCTGTCTATGTCGTCTTCTGCTAGGTAGTCGAGGCTTCCCATTCCAACAGCATTTTCTAGCTTTTCAAACGGATCGCTCTTTTTGGTTTTATACTTTTTAGCTTTTTGCGCCAGGATTTGGTCGAGTTCCATCTGGCTGCTTACGTATGCCTCGTCGTCACCAAAGTCGTTGTCGAGGATAGCGTCGAAGTCATTTTCTGGAACATACCTATTTAGGTAGGTTAGTAAACCGCCTGTTATAAAAATCAATCCGGCAAGAAGAATCCAAATTTTCCATTTTTCCCAGAATGTTTTTTGTGGCAACTGTTTTTCAAACGGCACAAAAGAGAACATTGCAGGCCAAATTTTTTCGTAGTACTTTTCAGATTTTTCACCTTCTATGTAATCTGCTTTGTCCGTGTAGCTTAGCAAGTAGTAGTGCTGCTCTGCTGGGATTAGAAGGTGTGCTTGCATAGCTTTTACTTTGCGAATGGTCATAGCAGAGTAGTACAGGGCGGCCTCTGTTCCATCACTTAGGGTTGTTGTTTCTTGGTTTCTAAACTCAAACCCATTTATGTAGCCTGTTTTTTCCATGGTCTCTTGGATTTTTACCTTAAACTCTTCGATTACCTCCGGGCTTAAGTATATTTGACCGTCTAGTCTTGTGATCTGCATTTTTGCTTTGTATTCAGGGTCTGAAGATTTCACTTCGTTGATAAAGGCAATGTTATCAAGGCCTTCTGCCGCTTCGATTTTCCAGTCTGCGACGGTTCCCATCTGAAAGCCAAGCTCGCTGAACAGGGGGGCGTTGTTTGGCGGCGGAGCAAATTCCCCACTTTCATTCACTCGCTCGATGAGCTTTTTTTCGGATTTTTTCTTTTTCTTTTTTCTCTTTTTTCCAGCGGCAAGTAAATCACCTGAATAAGAAAAGGCGAGAGAAGATATAAGAGCAAACCTAAGGATCATCCAGAATTTAGAGCGTGCATTAACCAACATCTTCTTGTTCTTCCTCTTCACTAGATTCTTGAAGGTGCGCTGGGACCTCAAAGTCTGGGTCTCTATGGGATCTTTCCATTTGGGCCATGATTTCAGAGATAGCCTCTTCGCCCAGCCTGAATATGGCTTGGTTGTTTCCTTCTGGCGAGTCTGCTTCGAAAATTCCTGGTAGGACAGTTGTCTGTTCCGGGCGTGATAGTAGCGAGATGTCGCTTCGGATTCCATCGATAGGATGGTAGTAGTTGTCTGACGAGGCCTTATAGAGTGCGAGGATTTTTAGCATTTCGTTGCCATGTATGTTCTCGGCTCTACCAAAGACAACTATGTCGCCAGTTAAGACCTCAAACGAAAGCTGAAACCTAAGCTCTTGTATTTCATCTAAAGACCTGCTTTTCATGCGGTTGTAGTCTTCTTTTTTTAGATTTACATACCAATAGTTTGCTGGAAGTTCTGTGGTTTCTTTCTTTTCTTCGCTCTCTTGTTTTTTGAGGTCGACCAGAAGTTTTTTATGTGTTTTAGCAGAAAAGCCAGCCTGCTGAACCGCGTGTATTGCACGCTCAGTTAGCTCGATAGACTGTTTGCGTAGCTTTGGCGAGTTTTTTTCAAGGCAATAGTGACCGTAGGCTAGTGCTTGCAGTTGTATTATATCTAAGTCTTCGTTGTTTGCGACCTTTTCAGCTGTTTGTAAGATGCGTATTGCGGATACATAATCTTTGTCTTTTATTAACGCAGCTGCAAGAAAAACATGGAAGTCTTCATTTGCTGGATACATATCGACAAGGTTTGCGCTTGCCTCTAAAGAATCGGTATTGGATTCATTGGAGACACCATAGTGGTAGTGGTCTAAGAATATTTTGGGGGAGTTTGGGTAGTTGTCTACCAGCATTTCACTTAAGACTTTGTAGTTTTCGTTGTCGTTGTTTTCGCTACATATTTGGAGAATGTATTCCCATTGGAAGTAGTCTTTAATTTTTCCAACCTGATCTAGAAGAAAGTAGTTAGGTTTTTCTTCTGTGATCACTTCCACGCGTTGCATAAATTCTGCAACATAAAGCTCGTTTTTTCGTGGGCGTTTCAGTGCAGATGCAAACAGTTTTGCAGCGTTCACGTTGCCTCTTGTCAGGGCGATCAGTCCGCGCAAAGCAAAGTACTCTCGATAGTTTCTTTTTTCGAACTGACTTCTTTTTAAAAGGTGGCTACTTAGCTTCTGAAGGCCGCTGTCGTCGTCTCTTGACGCAAGCTGCTCCATCCAAAGGCGGTACAGTTGCATGGTCTCGTTAGATTTTGGGGTAGCACAAAGGTGTTCAACCACTTTTTCTAGTGCAGCCTCTCCTCGTCCTTGCCAAAATGCATTTAAGCTCTGCTTATATACTTGCGACGGTGATGCTTGGTTTTTTGCCATACCGATTCGAACTCCTTTGATCAGTAGCTTTAATTCCTATTTAGTAAGAATCGGGGAATAAAGGCTTCTGGTTTAAGACCAAAGGAGTCTAAGATGCAAAAATCACAGTTAATTCTTTAAATTAAGCAGACTTAAAAAAGGTTGGGTCTATGCGGACTTGGTTTTGGGCACGAAAGAATCTGAATTTGATTGGGTTCGCAGTTCGTCTGTACGGTCGATGAGAGTGTCTCTAAGCTCCCAGTAACAACCGTCACAAAGCAAATTTTGCTCACTTTCGCCAGTTACTTCACCCCAGGACTTTAATAAGCCCCAAGCTTCATCACTAAATGAATATTTTGACTTCAACAACGATGCCTGCTTACAGCAGCTACACTTTGCACGTTTCATGGGTTTGGCCTCCTACCTAACTCATAATCGCTTACAATAGGCAAAAATTTGGTGTCAGCGTGCGTTGCACTCCATGCATAACGCTAGCTTCAGCACGCTCAATGGCCTTTAGCCACGCAAGTTTTTGCCGAGAATGGACCTATAGTTTCATAGTGGTGTAAATTCTGTCAAGAAAATTTTGGCTGGCCAGTCAAATAAAAAAGCAGATTTACAGACACCTCGTAGAGGCTAAGAGACGCGGCGGTTCCAGAGCTGGGTATCTTCGTAGTAAAACTCTCTGATCTGTTTTTTTAGGTTGTGGATGCGTATATCTTCGCTCTTTGCTGTGATTATAGGTTTCCAAATTTCCTTTGCCTTTGCTTTAAGGCCATCTCGATATTCGATCATGCCGGCTACAAAGGTGGCGTCCAGGTTTGTCCTTAGGTCGACGTGAGAAATGGCTCT
Organism: Oligoflexales bacterium; assembly: GCA_023301565.1. Classification (GTDB taxonomy): domain Bacteria; phylum Bdellovibrionota_B; class Oligoflexia; order Oligoflexales; family JALZUQ01; genus JALZUO01. The sequence continues at coordinate 28,247 of JALZUO010000108.1, read as the reverse complement.
TCTGGCTAGGACTGTGTCGCCTTTAAGAAGCTGCGCGTAGGCTAGGGTAGTCAGAGCTTTTGGCATTTTCGAGCCAGATAGTTCTATGGCAGTCCGAGAAAGCTCAATTGCTTTTGCGTAGTCCTGTTTTTGCCAAATATAGTTGTCAGCGATTTCCACAAAGCAGTTTGATTTTTGAATCCGGTCTAGGTTTTCTTTTAAAGCTAGCTCAAACCACTCTGTTGAGCTTTCTAGCATCCACAAGCTCTTGTAGAGCTTACCAACACCCCAATAGATAAGGCCCGAATGGAAGTTTGTGTTTAAAAGCTTGATAAGTTCGCCAATGCATCTTTTTTGCATAAAGTTTTCAGCGATGCCTGTGACGCGGCGAAGTTCTGCTACGTTTCCTTTTGATTTGATAAACTTTAATTTGCTTCTAAGGTAAGCTATTTCATAATGGTGGCTTTCAAGAAGCTCTTTTGTGTTTTGATCAAAGTCCTCCCAGTGGACTTCTTCTTGCCCTGATTCGGCAATGCGGAAAAGCTCTTGTTCGTACTCTACGCCTTTCAAAGCTGATTTAGCCATAACTTCAGCCACAAGGTAGCGCACGTTCCATGGCTCCTTTAAAACGAGCGGGCTGATGTGGCGTATAGCATCATCAAAACCACCTTGTGCAAGGCTTAGCCTTACTTTGTACCATTGAACCTTCAAAGTTATTCTAGCCGACAGCCGTAGGGTTTCTACTTTGCTGAGCTCTGCTTGAACTTGCTCTAGCTTCTTCTCTCGCATTAAAAAATCTATGTAGTCCATGCGGTACTGTGCAGACTTAGGCTCTAATGAAAGCAGCTGTTCAAAGTAGTGAGCAGCCTTTGTAGCGCTTCCCATAGATCGATACAGTACCGCTAGCCTACGTAGTACATCCGGGTCTTCGGAAAACTGTTTGTTTAGGGTGTGCAAAAGTTGCAGCTGTTCGATTTCAGAGCTTTGCTTGTGAGAAAGTGCTCGAAGCTGTTCTTTTCTTAAAAGGTACTCTTCTGGTTGAACTTTATTTTCTTTAAGCTTTAAGACTAGTAAACAAAAATGAAGATCTTTGTTGTCAGGCCGTATCTCCATTGCTTTTTTAATTGTTTTGATAGGCCTCTTTAGCTCTTTCCTGCCGACAAAATCAGACCCTATTTTTTGAATGACATCTGATTGCTCGATATCTCTGCGTTCGTTTGTAAGAATTTCTCGTAGAACTTCAAAGTATTTTTCCTCGACGCCGTGCTCCAAAAGCATTTTACCGATAAAGTACAAAGTGTTTGTATCTACTTTTTCATCTGCAATAGCCTGATTTGATTCTTGTACTGCTAGGCTCAAGTATTCTTTTTGGGTTTTTGAATCTTCTGCTGAGTCAGCAATGCGTGCAAGACTAAGGTTGCTAAAGACAAGGATTTCAGGCGGCACAAACCCACGGTTATCAAGCCACCAGTCGCCTAAGGCTTCGATCGTGTAGGTAGCATCGCTATAACGCTTCTGAAACAAAAGCTCTTCTAAAAGATCTGCGTGGTATTCAAAGTTTCCATGGAGGCCATATGGGTTAGCGTCTTCATATAAAAAGAAGTAGTGATCTCCTTTTTTTTCAAGTCCGAGCTTGTAGCTGCATGCACTCATGTTTTGGTATGCCGGATACCAGTGTGGATCGAGCTCCAGAGCAAGTTCAAAACAGCGCATTGCCTTTGTAAATACACCTGATTTTTGGTGTGACTCGCCGAGTATTTGCTGATAGAAAGCAGAGGTTTCAAATATGTGTTCTGCATCAAAGCTATGAGTCAAAGCTTCGGCAGTTGTGACTCTTCCGCAGTAGATGTCGTCAGCAAACTCGACCAGAGGCCCTATTTCTTTTAGTTTTGCCCCTAGACCTACAAGGCGCAAGTGGGGTTGGTTGTCGACACGCTGGTGAGAGTTACTTTGGACTCGGAGGCAATGATGAAAAAGGAGTAAAAAGTTTTTTGGGTCTTTTTCAAAAAAATCTAATGTTTCTTCGATGAAGTCTACAACATAATCCATAGCCGCCTTGGTTTTTCCCGCAAAGGCAAGCTTGTTAGACTCTAGAATTGTATGTTGAATTCTTTCTCTCATATATAGAGAATCGGCTACTTTGGCAAAGTGGTTAAGCGCTAAGCTTTGTTAGCGTAATATTTTAAGGCTATGTTTTTACTTAGTAAACCCACTTTTTATAATCCCATACCCAATGTTCAGGGTATTGGGTGATCCTTTTTTCAAACTCTTTAGCCATGGACTGAGTGTATCCCTGTAGATCATCGCCGTCTTTGGGCTCAAGTTTGCCAAACTCAACTCGGTAGTTGAGAGGGCCAACTCTAATTGCGTAGCAGAATAAAAGGGGTAGCTTAAATTTCATGGATAATCGTTGCGGACCTGAAACAAAGTCAGTCTTTATACCAAAAAACTCTGCTTTGGGCCCAGCTCTGCCTTCGCTTTTTTGATCTGCAACAAAACCAATAAGCGTATCTGAGTGCAGATTTTTCATGATTTGTTTAACACCGCTTTTTTCACTGACAAACAAGACGCTCATCCCCATATCTACGCGGGTTTTTTCTATCAAACGTGTGACTTCACTGTATTTATTTTTTTTTGCGAGCATAAGACATTTTCTGCTTGGCATAGCGCTGGCCATAAACTTCCCCATTAGCTCCCAGTTTCCTAAGTGAGCTGTGACGGCTAGAACGCTTTTTTCAAGATGAGCATTTTCTTGTAGAAATTGCCTGAAGTCCTTCATATTTTCAACGCTACAGGTGCCAGGGTTGGCTAGTTCGTAAAAGGTTTCAAGGTAGTTTTGAATCCGAAGGAACATCATCTCTGAATAAAATTTTTCTCGGCCTACTTTACCCTGAAACCCTGTTTTTTCTATGTTTTCATAGAACCTTTTCCTGGCTTTTGACGGAAGTATTGTGGTGATCAAAGCTAATGTTTTTGCAAGAGACTGGCTAAGAGAGATAAACCAATTTTTCGGCATTACCGAAATCAGTCCGTATCCAACAGGAAAAACTATTCTACAAAAGAAGAATACGGCGACTCTGTTTAAAAAATTCTTTAGAGCTTTCATAGTATACTGCCAGTGCAGCGGCTGCTAAGAGTTTTGCTCATAAAATTCGCGAGCTTTGTAGGAACTTCTGACTAGAGGCGATGATGCAACGCCTTTAAATCCGTATTCAATGGCTTTGGCTCGCCAATGCTTAAACTCGTCCGGGTGTACCCACTTTTTTATGGAAAGGTGTTTTTTAGTAGGTCTCATATATTGCCCAATAGTCAAAAAATCGCAGTCAACAGCCCGTAGGTCCTTTAGCGTTTGCTCAATTTCGTCTTTGCCTTCACCAAGGCCGAGCATAAGTGCACTTTTCGTAAATACTTCGTATTTTGCGAACAACTTTGCATTTTGAAGGACCTTCAAAGATTGGTCGTAGCTAGCTCTAGCGTCTCGCACTCTGGGGGTTAAGCGCCTTGTTGTCTCGACGTTATGCGCAAACACCTCAGGCTTTGCAGCTAGCACTGTTTGTAGGCTGCTATCACAACCTGCATAGTCCCCACCCAGAATCTCTATTTTAATATCGGGGTTTTGAACGCGGATCTCATTTAAAACCTCGCGGATATGCGCTGAACCGTGATCTTGCATATCATCTCGGTCAACCTGGGTTATTACTACATACTTAAGCGCTAGCTGTTTGCAAGTTTTTGCAACGTTAGCTGGCTCTTTTGCGTCGACCCATCCTTCGGGGTTTCCTGTTTTTACATGGCAGAACCTACAGGCTCTTGTGCATGTATCTCCTAAAATCATAAATGTAGCCGTGCCAGTCGCCCAACATTCACCAAGATTTGGGCATTTTGCTTCTTCACAAACCGTAAAAAGCTTTTTCTCTCGTAGGTTGTTTTTAATCGAAAAAAATACTTCCCCAGATGGGATAGGTGTTTTTAGCCATGGTGGCTTACGTTCCAGGTCTGTAAATTCAGGAAACTGCATTTAGGGTTTGGCTCCTCAGGTCATCTCGTCAGCTATTTTATAACGAATTTTTTATAAAAAAGCCCATTTTGAGGAGTTTTTTATTTTGAGGGGGTCCTAACTCTTATCGGCCTCAAAAAGTGCCAGCATTTTAGCCCAACTTTTGGGGTAGTCAGCAACTGCTTTGATCGATAAGGAGGGGATGGATAATTTTCGGGCATGTAAATATTGACCTTTTTCCACATCTAGCCCTTCATTGCCAAGCTGGATGTTTGTACTGTTTAGCGTCCCGTATTTTCCATCGCCAAGTATAGGAAGATCTATGGTCGCAAGCTGCACCCTGATCTGGTGGGTTCTGCCTGTTTCAGGTTTTACTTCTAAAAGGCTAAGCGGAATATTAGCCTCTGTTCGCACCTGTCCAAGTTCTCTTGCCTTTAGAATGGCCTCTTTGCCTCTTTTGTCTCTCCAACCAACAACGCGTACTGTGATTGTTGCTTGGTCGGGCTTAAGTAGGTTGTGCTGAAGTTCCTTCCAGGTTCCTTGGGCAACTCCAAGTGACTGTTTTGATTTTCCTATTGAAATACAGTGATAGATTTTATCTACACTTCTGCTCTTAAAAGCACTCATGCCTCTTTCTGTTGCTGACTTACTTTTAGCAAAAGCAAGTGCTCCACTTGTCCATTGGTCTAAGCGGTGTATAAGGTGGAGTTTGCTCCCAAAGAGCTTCTCTGTCCATGGTCCAGCGTGGTCTCTGGAGTTCGATTTTGTCGCTTGGCAGGGCAGGCCTCGAGGTTTGTTAATTACTAAAAAATCATCGTTTTCAAACAAAGCCACATCTTCTATTTTTTCCACCTGGCTCCAGGGCATTTTTTCTATGGGACTTTTGAACTCGTCAGGGCCCCATATAATTTGGACGGTTTGCCCGGAGATCAAGCTTCGCGAAGATACGTGCACTCTCTTTTTTTCTACATAAACAGCCCCACGGTCGATATGATCCCTGATCTTTCTTCGGCTAGCACTCAAGGAGGCCATTTTAAGCGTTAGAAACTTGTCTAAACGAAAGTTGTTTTGAGCTTCGTTAACTTTAAATTCTAATTTTTTTGGTTTCTTGTCCATATCCCTCAAACCCTTATCAGCCACAAAAGGGCCTCTAGAGGCTTTTAGTAGAGCGAGCCCAACTATGCAATACATAGATTTAAACGCAGATTTCACTTGAACAGGTGATTTTGGCCACTGATTTGTGTTTTCTCCCAAGCTAACATACCGAAAAATAAGCTTTTGCCGATTTACCCACTGGAGTTCTCTCCCGAAACAGGTGGGAGAAGATTCTTGAAAAAAAAAGGGGAAATCATGAAATATCTAGCATTAATGTTCGCCGGTCTATTTGCCGGCTCTTTGATGGCTCAAAGCCTTGAAGTCGCTGATTCGTTTGACTGTGTAGGTGAAAGTGTCGAGCTGAAAATCGAGCTCGAACGCAAAGGGCTTCAACAAGTGATTACAAAATTCGAGTTGATCATGGACGGAGCAGTCATTCCTGTGACTAGAACAGAGATTCAACATACTGCTGTGGGGACAATTTATAGCGCCATGGAAAGCAGAGTTGTGAACGTAACTAAAACACATGCAATCATCGTCCCAGGTGCATTTGTAGAGGCGGGCGACTCGTCAGGCTTAGATTCCTTGGCTCATTACTTAGAAAGTACTGCTAGAAGGTTGAATCTTCCAAACAAGCCATTTTTGACAGCCTCAAATCAGTCTTCAAAATTAGCGTGTAGACTAACCAAAAAATAATTACCACTATTTAGACAAAGACCTGTAGGCAAATAGATGCACCCATCACTGGGTGCTTTTTTTTGTATTTATTTTTTAAAAACTTACCGAAAAGTATTCAGTCTAAATAGTTAATTAGACTGACATAAAAGCTGGATTCTACAGCGCAAGGAAAAATAGCTTAACTCGTTTTGAGGAAATCCGAATAAACAATGCGACCAATTTTTTAGAGGAGGCGCGCAGCTATGTGGCATAAGAAGATCTTTCCAGCATCTGTTTTTTTTCTTCTTCTTTTATTGTTGTTTGGACTTGGGTTGTTTTGGTTCAAAGGTCCAATTGAAAGAGAGTTAACGGCAAAAACTGCTTCACATATTCAAAAGAATCTAGGCTCAAACATCGAACAGATGAACCTAGTTTTTGATGGTAGAGATGGCTATTTGGGGGGCGTAGTAGAGTCAGAACAAGTGCGTAAACGCGCTAAAGCTCTGGGCGAAGACGTTGCCGGTGTGCGGTTTATCAAGAACCGTCTTAGAGTAAAAAAAGCAGCTCCAATAATGCATGAAGCCAAAGTGGTAGAAAAAATTGTTTACAGAGATAGGCCGGCAGCTGCTACTGCAAAATCTGATCGTTTTTTTGCTACCAATTCAATCTTTTTTGATACATCTATTGATAAAACGCATTGGCGTGACAAGGTTAGAGTAGACGCAGTATATGGCTATCTTAAGGCTAACCCAAACGTGAAAGTCAACATTGTTGGCTATGCGGACCAGCGCGGCAATGCCAAGTTTAACCAAGACTTATCCCTTCGCCGGGCGCGTGGAGTAAAAAAACAACTTATAGCTCGTGGGATACAGGCACAGAGAATGGCGACCGAAGCTCGTGGCGAGACCAGGTCCGATAACTTGCCGTTTAGTCGCCGAGTTGAATTTGAAGAAATGAATTAATCACTTAAAATCCTATATCTAGAGGAGGAATCAGGATGTTTTGGTTTGCTGTTGAATTGTTAATGTTTTTACTGTTAGCTGGTGTGATATTTTTCACTGTTGGCTGGCTACTTGGCTGGAGATTCGGTCGTAAAAATCAGTCCCAACCTGGTGTAGAGGCAGGTGATGCCAGGCTATCGTTACAAGAAGAGTTTAGGACTATGCTTGAAAACCATCAAGAAGCATTTCGCGTGCATCACGACCGTGTTATGGAAAGCTTGAAAATAGTTCGTATGGGTGTCAAAACTAACCACCAAGAGACAGTTCAACGTGCGCAGCAGGTGATAGATGCAATGCCAGCAGAAAGTAACTTTGAAGGTGCTTTGGCTGGGCTAGCAATGCCTGATTACACGGCAAGTTTTTCTAACATGCAAAAACGTGTGGATTCCATTAAATTTGAAGCACCAGATTACTCTAGTCAGTTTCAAGAGATCCAAAAGCAAATCGATAGCCTAAGCTTTCAAGCGCCTGACTATTCGAGCCAGCTTTCGCAGCTACAACAGAAGGTTGACAGCTTAGACTTTCAAGCACCGGACTACTCTGCTCAGCTATCAGAGCTTAGCCAGCAAGTAAGGGCGTTAAACTTTGAAGCTCCGGATTACACTACTGAGTTTGCTCAGATGGGCGAGCAAGTAAGGGCGCTGAACTTTGAAGCTCCGGATTATTCCAGTAAGTTAGCCGCAATTCAAAACAAGGTTGAAAATATTCGCTTTGTAGCACCTGACTACAGCAAGAATCTTGAAGAGATTTCAGCTCAGGTGCGAACAGTAAGAGATGGCGTGGAAGCGTCTGTTACTGAAACCAAAAAGCAGGCTCAAATCGTGATCTCAGCTATTCCAGCACCAGTAAAGCAGGTTGAAGCAGCTCAACAAGATTTTGATTACAAAGTTGTAAACAATGAAATCTACGCAGCAAGACGAGAAGCACAAGAGCAGACGGATACGATTTTAAACGCCCTTGCAAAAGTAAAAACATCTGCACCGGTTATCGTTGAGCCGCAACAGGCGAATGGCGACCGTAGAGACTATACGATTTTGCTGACAGAGATTTCAAATCAGATTCAACCGTTGCACGGAATTGTAGATGAGATCGAAATGCTTCAACAGAAATACACGGACCTAACGGCAAAACTTTCTGCTGCTTCTGTGGTAACAGATGTTGACACTCGCGACATCGAAGACAAGCTAGATCACATTTACTATATATTGGATGGCTTAGGGGTAAAACCAGCTCGGATGGAAAGGAAGCCACGCGCTGCGAAGGCAATTGTTCGGCGAAAAGCTGCAAAAACAGTCACACACAAAAAAGCTAGCAAACCCAGTTCGCGCAAGGCTCGTCGAAAGATGGATGACCTAAAGCGTATTAGCGGAATCGGTCGCGTAATTGAGCGTAAGCTCAAGTCAAACGGGGTTCGGACGTTCCGTGATATCGCCCGGTGGAGCGGCAAAGATGTGGTCCACTTTGAAGATAAGCTGCACTTCAAGGGCCGAATCAACCGTGAAAAGTGGGTTAAACAAGCTAAAAACCTCTATAAGAAGGCTGGCTAAGAGCTATTTCTGCACCACCCCCTGCAAGTCCCTAGATTTCGATCTGGGGGCTTTTTTTGTACAACATTTTAGCAAAATTGGCCTTAAAATTGGCTTACAAGCTCTGCCTAATTCAGTAGAGTGGGGGCCGTAATGAAGGAAGATAGACAAATGACAAAATGCGTAAAAAGTAGTTGGATTCGCTCTCATAAACTCAGCGAGGCGGTGCTAGTAGCTGGCCAAAAAGTTACCGTCAATGGTTGGGTGCACAATGTTCGTGATTTAGGTGGTGTCCGCTTTTTAGATCTACGCGACCGCTACGGCAAAATGCAGCTTGTGCTTGATCCAAACTTTGGTAAACCGCACGCCGAGGCTCACGCGAAGTCTGCCGGAGTTAAAAATGAGTATGTGATTTCGGCCACAGGTACAGTTCAAAAAAGAGGAGGCAAAGTTAAAGATACAGCTAGTCCCTCTGAGCTTGTAGAGCTGGTTGTAGAAGAGCTCAGTATATTGAATACGAGTGCTCCTCTTCCTTTTTCTATTTCACAAGATAACATCGAAACGGGTGAAAACCTTCGTTTGAAATATCGCTACCTAGACTTGCGAAGACCGAGTTTAAATCAAATGATCCAAGACCGGGCCCAACTATCAAAAGCTTTTAGAACTTCTTTGGAGGAGCAAGGGTTTTTGGATATAGAGACCCCTATGCTCTACAAATCAACGCCCGAGGGTGCCCGAGAGTTTTTGGTTCCTTCACGTGTACACGAGGGAAAGTTCTATGCTCTTCCTCAAAGCCCGCAGCTTTTTAAGCAGGTATTGATGATGTCTGGCATGGATCGTTACTACCAAGTGGTGCGTTGTTTCCGCGATGAGGACTTAAGAGCAGATCGTCAGCCTGAATTCACCCAGGTCGACTGTGAGCTTAGCTTTTGTGATCTGGACACAGTTTTGGGTGCTTTCGAAAAAGTAGCGAAAGACGTTACCGAAGACTATACCAAGCAGAGACCAGCTGATTTTCCTCGCATGACCTATGCCGAAGCAATGCGTAGGTATGGAGTCGATAAGCCTGACACTAGGTTCGATTTAGAGCTTTTAGATGTTGGACAGTATTTTACAAGCTCTGAGTTTAAGGTGTTCAAGCAGGCAGTTGAAATGGGCGGTATTGTAAACGCCATAGTAGTTAAAGGAAGTAATGAAGCCTTTAGTCGCAAAGAGCTAGATGCTCTTACTGTACACGTAAAAAATCATGGTGGTTCTGGGCTTGCCTGGATTAAGCGCCTTGGTGGCTCGTATGCAAGTAAGGAAGAGTATGCAGGGGCTTGGCAGTCACCCATTGTGAAGTTCTTGCCCGTAGAAGTAATGAAAGAAATGGAAAAGAACCTGTCTCTAGAGTCTGGCGACATAGTTTTGTTTGGAGCAGGGCCAGCGTCGAAGGTTCGCCAAAGTATGGGGGCTTTGCGCAACCTGCTGGGTAAGAAGCTTGGGCTTATCGATGACAAAAAACTGAACTTTTTGTGGGTAACCGAGTTTCCGATGTTTGAGCAAAATGCTGATTCTGGTGGTTGGGTTGCAATGCACCATCCTTTTACCAAACCAATGGAGCAAGATGTCCAGTACTTTGAGTCTGATCCAGGAAAAATTCGTGCCGAAGCCTATGACTTGGTTTTAAATGGAAACGAAGTTGCCGGTGGATCGTTAAGAATTCATGAAGCAGAGGTTCAAGCTAAAGTATTTAAAACTATTGGTCTCACAGAAGAGAAAGCTCAAGAAAAGTTTGGCTTTTTGCTTCAGGCACTTAAATACGGCGCCCCTCCGCACGGTGGGATCGCCTTTGGTTTTGATCGTTTTGTGATGGTTCTTACTGGCAGCCAATCTATCCGCGATGTGATCGCTTTCCCTAAAACCTTGCAGGCCACATGTTTGATGACTGGAGCACCTAGTCAGGTCGAGATGGAACAGCTTAGAGATCTGCACGTACAGATCCGAAAGTAGTGGATAAAACTTAAGTTTTTTTTGGCAGGGTGGCCAGTTTTTTTCTGGTTAGCCCCTCTGCTCCATAGGTTTGGTCAATGCGATTGAGGTGTGATACACCCTGGGTTCGTTCTAACCTAGGTGATCGATTTGTACATTCTAATCTATCTTTTTGCCATCCTCGTCTGGGGTACCACCTGGTACGCCATCAAACTGCAGGTAGCATATCTTGAACCTTCCGTTTCTGTTGCTTTCAGGTTTTTTTCGGCGGGGGTGATTCTTACATTTATTGCTTTTTTTCGTGGCCGGCTCTTAGAGCTTCTACGAAAAAACTTTCGTCTTATGGCGTGGGAAGCTCTACTTATGTTTAGCGCCAACTACATGCTTTTTTACTATGCGACAAGTTACATTTCATCTGGAATCGTGGCCGTTATCTTTTCGACCCTTCCACTTATGATTCAGGTCAACCAGGTTCTGTTTCAGAGAGAAAGTTTTTCTCGAAAGGTGCTTTTTGGGAATTTGATGGGTCTTATGGGCATAAGCCTTTTGTTCGCTTCAGAAATCCTACATGTTTCCAATGCGAAGCAGGCGTTTATAGGCGTCAGCTTAGCTTTGATTGCAACTTATATTGCTTCTTGGGGAAACATCCAAGCAAAGAAGGTTTACGCCAAAGGCGTGCCTATACTTGAAAACAACGCAATAGCAATGCTTCTTGGGTCCTTTATTACTTTTGCTTTTGTTTACTCGCGTGGCATAGAAGTCTCTTTTCCTACCGAGCCTGTATTTTGGTATGCCTTAGCTTACTTGACTATTTTTGGAACTATTCTTGCTTTTGCTGCCTATTTTACGTTGCTCAGAAAAATGGGTCCGGAAAGAGCAGCCTACATCACCGTTCTTTTTCCAATTGTTGCTCTGATTGTGTCTTCTTACATGGAAGGGTTTCACTGGAGTATTTATTCGTTCTTAGGGTTAGCTCTGACCATTGGCGGCAACGTATTGGTTTTTCGCAAATCCTAAATGCGCGTAGCCATTAAGTCCGTAACCACTAATAAGTAAGCCGCATCCCCAAAACACAGGCAGCAAGGCCACCAAAGGTAGTCAGCGAAAAGTAGAGCCAAGCCCAGATGTTTGTCCAGACAAACTTGTCGGGAAGCCCAAACAGCCCTAAATTCTCCACAGAAAAAGTGCTTAGAGTTGTAAGAGAACCCAGAAGGCCTACGGCCAAAAAGTAGTAGGTTTGTGTACTAACAATGCCTTTAGGCTGCAGTGCAAATAAAACTCCTGCCAAAAAACAGCCGACTAGGTTTGCCGCGAGAACCCCCCAAAGTGCTTTGCCTTCAAGTTGCCCAGCAAAAACTATAAAGAAGTAGCGCATCGCAGCCCCGCAGGCTCCGCCGGCCATGACATAAAAACCGGTTTGTAGGTTTGTTGGCATCCTGCCTTCCTTTTTATGAATAGGTCTTTTTTTTAGAGAGTCTACTTAAATAAGTTTTCCAACAAGTGCTGTTCTACTTGCAGACTCAATTTCGACAGAAACAAGCTTTCCAAGGATATCACGTTTGGCCGGAATCTTGACTAAGCGATAGGAAGGAGTTCTTCCGTAAAATACGTTTTCTTCTTTTCTGCTCGGGTAGAGAACTAGGACCTCTTTTTCTTTTCCGAGCTGCATTTTATTCCAAGTTTCTGTGATTTGATCTTGCATGCTGTTGAGTTTTGCTAGGCGCACATCCATAACTTTTTCAGAAACTTGTCCGCCCATCCTCGCTGCAGGGGTTCGCGGCCTTGAAGAATACTTAAAATAAAACCCAAAACTAAATTTTACTTTTTCTACAAGGTCGAGCGTATCTTGGAACTCTTGATCTGTTTCTGTAGGAAAACCCACGATTATATCTGTAGATATAGCAAACTCAGGGTTGTGCTCGCGAAGCCAAGAAACTCGCTGCAAAAACTCTTCGCGCGTGACCTTTCTTCGCATCTCTTCGAGAATCCTGTTGTTTCCACTTTGGACCGGAAGGTGCAGGTATTCGCCCATGACTGATTTTTTTTCTATGAACAGATTGGCTAAATCTTGCGTAAAGTCATGCGGGTTCGACGTGGTAAACCTTACTCGTTCAAGGCCGTCTATATTGCTAACACTCTCTAGCAGGCGGGTAAAAGGTGATTTGGGCCCTGGTTCGCCTGACTCTAAATCTAGCCCATAGCTGTTGACGTTTTGGCCAAGAAGGCTTAGCTCTTTGGCTCCAGACTTAACGAGCATTTTGGCTTCGTTTACAACCTCGTCGTGTGGCCTTGAGATTTCTTTTCCGCGGGTATATGGAACTACACAAAACGTGCAAAAATTATTGCAGCCTTGAGCAATATTGATAAAACGTGAAACTTCGTCTCTGCCTGATAATGTAGGCATATCTTTACGCAGTTCGAGCGATCCTTTTGCCTCAGCATTGGACGAGCTTGCAGCTTTTTTTTCGTAGCCAACTGCGATAGCAGTAGTCCCTGTTTCCTTGTTTTGTTTTACAAGGTTGGGGAGCTCTTGGATCTTACTCGGGCTGACAACGATATCGATATGACTTAACTCGGCCGCAAGTTTTTTACCTTCAGCTTGGGCAACACAACCTGCTAAGGCGATTTTAAGGTTGGGGTTTTCTTTTTTCTTTTTTGCTAGCCTGCCTAAACGGCTCACTACTTTATGGCGGGCTTTGTCACGTATATGGCAAGTATTCAACAAAAAAAGGTCTGCTTCATCTTCATCTTGTGTTAGCTCATAGTTCTGGGTAGTAAGAAGTCCGAGCATATGTTCGCTGTCGGCCACGTTCATCTGGCAGCCCCAGGTTTCTACGTGAACTTTTCTTTTGCTTTCAGAAGCGTTTTTTTGGGTGACGTTTTCCATAAAGGTGATCCTACTTTTTTCTTCCCTTTTTACGGGCTTTTCGTGCTGCTTTTCGTGCTTTTTTTAGCCTGTCTTTGTCCACAGGCTTTTTTACCTTAAGAGCGCCTCCCGGCATCCCTCCGCCCATCAAAGAGCTCAAGTCGGGCATGCCGCCAGATGCAAGTCCTGCCATGTCTCCCATACTCCCCATGCCACCACCGCCTTGCATGGCTTTGGCCATTTTACGCATTTGGTTTAACTGAGACAGCCCCCGCATTCCAGGGATTTTGCTCATGAGGCCCATGCTTTTTCCAAGGCCGCCCATCATCTTTCGCATGCCTTTGAATTTCTCGACCATGCCCTGGACATCTTTGGGCGAGCGCCCACTTCCTTTAGCTATTCTTTTGATGCGACTGTTGTTCATCAAAGCAGGTTTGATGCGTTCATCTTCTGTCATTGAATCAATGATAGACTTTACGCGGCCAAGTTCTTTTTCATCAACATTGGCACCAGCAGGAAGTTTGATTGGCATTTTACCCATGAGATCTTTTAGAGAGCCCATGCCTTGAATCATCGATATTTGTTCGTAAAAGTCTTTGAAGTTGAACTGACCTTGCAGCATCTTCAGTGCTTTTTCTTCTTCGTCGCCCTTTGAGACCCGCTCAAAGTCTTGCATCAAACCTACGACATCGCCCATTCCAAGGATGCGGCTCGCTAGACCTTCGGCCCGAAACTCCTCGAGGTTTTGGATGTCTTCACCCATACCCAAGTATTTGATGGGCTTTCCGGTGACTTCTTTGATGCTAAGTGCTGCACCGCCTCGGGCGTCCCCGTCTAGCTTTGTCATGACAAAGCCGGTGATCCCAAGTGCTTCATGGAATTTGGCAGCTGTTTGGACGGCGTCTTGCCCCATCATTGCATCGACAACTAACAGGATTTCGTCTGGGTTGGTCATTTTCTTGATAGCTTCAAGTTCTGCCATCAGTTCTTGGTCTATCGCCAGACGGCCGGCCGTATCAAGCAGGACTACGTCGCGTCCAAGCTCAAAAGCTTTTGGCAGAGCCTGGCTACAGATTTCTTGCGGCGTCTCGTTTGGTAAGTTGAAGACTGGCATATCCAGTTTTTTACCTAAGACCTGGAGCTGGTCGACAGCGGCAGGCCTATACATATCAGCAGCAACAAGAAGAGGTTTCGCTTTTTTATCTCTTGCCAGAAGGTTTGCTAGTTTGGCGGTAGTGGTTGTCTTACCCACCCCTTGGAGGCCGACCATCATGATCACGGTTGGACGATTCTTAACAAGCTTCAAGCCAGTTTGTTCGTGCTCCATCAAAGCCTGAAGCTCGTCTTTGCAGATTTTTACAAAGTGATCTGCAGCCGAAACCGATACTTTACCTGCCCCCGTGCCAGCTTTAAGGTCTACTTGCTGACCAATTGCTTTTGTATTAACTCGGTCAATAAAGCCTTTAACGACGGAGTATTCGACGTCGGCCTCTAATAGGCTTTGCCTGATACTCTCCATAGGTGCTTCTAAAGCAGAAGCATCTAAAACAGTTTTTCCAGTAAGGCTTTCACGGGCTTTTTTAAAGCCTTGGGATACGATGTCAAGCATAGCGAGGTCCGTTCTTCTTTGTCTTTGTCAGCGTCTTTGGTGACGCTTTTGTCGGCGTGGTTTAGTTTAGCGAGCTGCGATCATTTCGATTTCAATTTTCACATCTAGCGGAAGTCTTGCTACTTGAAACGTTGCTCTTGCAGGGTAAGGCTCACTAAGGTAGCTGCCGTATATTTCATTGACGGTGCCAAAATCGCCCAGATCTTGAAGAAGAATAGTAGATTTAACTACGTGATCAAAGCTAAGCCCAGCCTCGGTCAAAATTGCTTTTAAGTTTTCCATTACCTGCTTTGATTGGTCTTCGATGCTTGTCGCCTCGACTTTTCCAGAGCTAGGGTTGATGGGGACTTGCCCAGAGATAAAAACCATTCCTGCTGCTTCCATTGCCTGAGAGTATGGTCCAATGGCTGCAGGTGCTTTGTCTGTGCTAATTACTTTTTTCATTTTTAAGAGTCCTCTTCTATATCTTTTTTCAATGAAACAATCATATCTCTAATGTCATTTGGGATTTGCTCGCTCTGTTTTTCCATGCGTGCAATGCATATCGTCGCTTCTTTTTTTTCACCCATCGCAAGGTGTGCCTGAGCGCAATGAAACAATAGTTGCCAAGGAAAGTCTTTTGCAGCTTTGCCTTCTCTGATCGAAAAGCTTTCTGCTTGCCAGATCACCGCCGGTACCTGCTCGTGCAGGCCGTTTTGCCCAAGGATTCCTGTGTATTCTATAAGAAAAGCAAAGGAGCGTTCGCCGCGGTCGTAAAACGGACGTAAAAGTCTAAGTTTGTGTTCGGCCGAGCCCAGGTGTTTGATTTCACCAAGGTAAGAAAAACCTCGCCAAGAGTTCGATTGCACAACAAAGGACTCGAGTTCTTCGACCCACTGGTCTTCGTAAATTTCTTGGTAACAAAAGCCTAGCTCTTCCCAAAGCCTAGATTGACCTGAAGAAAGACTAAGAGCTTTTTGTATATACTCTACCGCTTCGTCTGTGTTGCCAGACAGCCGCAAAGAAAGGCCAAGATTTGTTAGGGCAGGTACGTTTTCAGGCTCTTTGGTCAAAGACTTAGAAAAGTAATACCTTGCCGATTTAAAGTCAGATGCTGCAAAATAACTAACGCCTAAAGAAAGAAGTACGTCCATGTTTTCAATGTCGAGAGAGTCGAGAAAGTTTTGTTCTACAAACACCACCGACTTGTGGCAACGCATAGAGTTCAGTTCACAAACAATTTCGCTTAGCTGGGCTTTCGGTGGTACCGACCCGGATGAAAGCATGTGTAAAAAATAGTTTTCTAGCTGGTCATAGCTATCTTGCTCGTATTGCTGCGAACTACCTTGAACCTTGTTTTGTTGTTTTGAATTTTTGGGAAAACCCAGGAAGAGACGTAGAGATGGTCCTACTGGGACATCTAAAATGCTTTGCCTCAGTTCTTGCCATTTGTTTGTCATTTTAAGCTCCCATTTTGCTGCAAACCCCAATAGATACGGGCACCTTCCTAGGATTACCAGAGGTATCCCAGCGCAGTCATTGATAGCATGGATTAGGGGCTATCTCTAAAACTGCCTTCTTCTCAGAGGGGTTAGAAGCACAACCTGCACAAAAAGTTAGCATCTTTTTGCCACAGCCCTATCTTCGGCCGTTTTTAGCCGGGGTTCGCTCTTTATCCAGAGATTTTTAGGTAGCTTCGGCCTTGTTCATACTGGACCTCGGCTGTTTCGGTTTCGCCGGAAATAGCCGGGAAAGAACCTTCAAACTTACCGGCGATAAGCGCAGAATAGATAGACAAACAACCTTTGGGTACGGTGGCCGTGGCCCCTGTTTTTTGAGTGGATAAAAAATCGAGCGTAGCTATGTGCTTAAAGTACGGAACGTCTTTGATTTCTTTTCGGTGAGCAAGGTAGTCGGGAAACCCTGACGAAAATAAATCAAGGCTAGGCGAACTGGGTAGGCAGTCGAATAAGTATTCGCGAGCAAAAAATCGGAAGTTTTTTTCGCCAAGTGCGATTTTTGCAACCGGAAACTGTGCTTGCAGCGACTCGAGGTGCCCCCAAAGAAAGTTTCGGCGGTAGGCCTCTATTGCAGGGTTTTTCAGCTGCGTATTTTTAGCAGTGATTGCCGCAAAGAAATCATCAAAAGAGTACTTGCTAAGATCAACCATCGGCAGTCCTTTCAAGTTGAGCTTGAATGTTTCTACAATGCTCCATCACTTCTTCTAGTGGGGGGACGTTCGTATCGCGTTCGTACACGACCGGGATCGGCTCAGATTTTTTTGACTGCAAATAAGCAAACAGCTCAAACGTACGTGGCTCCACGTCACTTCCGTGTGTATCTATCCACAGTGAGTCTACTTTTTCTGAGCCTGCCAGGTGCGACTCTAAGATCGTACATTCAGCCATAATATCGAGCTCTGCGATAGGGTCGATGGCGTAGTTCTTTTCGTTGACCACCAAATTGTTTACATCTACAAGAAGCCCACAACCTGTTTTTTCACAAAGCTTATGTAGAAACTCAGCCTCTGACCAAGTAGAATCGGCAAAGTAGATATATTGACTAAGGTTTTCTACTGCGATCTGGCGGCCAAGAGTTTGCTGTACTTGATCCACCCTTTCGCTAATGCGTGCAAGAGAGTCTTGGTTCCAAGCAAACGGCAGAAGATCGTGAACGTGCACTCCCTCGTGCACCTGAATGCAAAGATGATCACTTAAAACCCGAGCATTCACCTGCTTTGAAAGTTCCTTTATTTTTGCAATGTAGTCCATATCTAGCGGGTCGTAGCCGCCTAGGTTCATTCCAACACAGTGCAGGTGCACAGGGGCTCTTTGAGCCACGGCGTTTAGGTGCGTTGAGCTTGCAGAGGCTTCTAAGAAGTTATCTGCAATCACTTCTAGAAAGGATATAGGGAGATCGTCTAAAAAAGAGGGTGCGCTCAACAGCTTTGGCATCCACTCACCACGGGTGTTTAAACCTAACAAACTAGGCTGCACGGAAACCTCCTTTTAAACTTTCTGTTAAATTTACTTCTAAAATTCCTTGTTGAATGGAGAAGTTTTTGATGAAAATTTTCTTTGAAAAAAAGAAAGTATATCATCTCTGATGATACAAAGTGCTGGTATCAAAAGCAAAATTAGTACTGTACCGAAGAGCAGGCCATAACCTAGGGCTACAGCAGCTGGCTGAAGAAACTTGTCTGTCCCGCCGATTCCGTAAACCATAGGTACTAGCCCTGCAACGGTCGTAAGGGTCGTAAGCCAAACAGGTCTAAACCTTCTAAGGCCGGCTTCCACAGCGGCGTCAAACGAGCTTTTTCCGTTTTCTTTGGCACGGTTTAAAAAATCAACCAAGACAATAGAGTCATTTACGACAACCCCGGACAAACCAATGGTTCCAATCATAGCCAAAAAGCTGAGCGGCATGCCGTGGAAAAACAAACACCAAATCACACCTACAATGCCAAACGGTATCGCCGACATCACCACAATAGGCTGACCTAAGTTGCCAAACAAAGTTGCTAGGATCAGGAAGATAAACCCTGCAGCTCCTAAAAATGCTTTTTGTAGACTTGCCACAGACTCGTTTGTATCTTCGAATTCGCCGCCTTGGCTTACTTCAATGGTTGGGTTCTCTCTTTGTAGCTCTTCTAAGAGCGGGGCGATTTTTTGGTTTACTTCCACCGAAGTAACTGTTTCCGTGTCGACATCGGCGACAATAGAAACCTGGCGGCGGCGATCGTGGTGAGAAATTTTAGCCAGACCTTCGCCCTGCTTAAAAGTTGCGATAGATCGTAGGGGCACAGACTGACCTGCGCGATTTTGGATGCTCAAGTCTTTGATGCTGCTAAACCCGCGCCTACTTTCATCTTTTAGCCGGACCCGAAGGGCTTGCCTTTCGGTGCTTGTGCGAACATAGCTGGCAATGGATCCATCTAGAGCTGCACGTAGGTTGTTTGCTACCATTTCCACGCTAAGAAGGGACGCAGCAGCTTTTGCTTCATTTACTTCTACAACAACTTCTCGTTTTCCGCCCCGCATAGAGTCTACGATGTCAAAAACGCCTTCGTATGTTCTTAGCTCGTCTGATATTCGTTTTGCCATTGCCTTTGCTTCGTCAAAGTCATCAACAGAAACACGTATCGATATGGGTTTTCCAGTGGGTGGCCCACCTTTTACTTTTTCGAGGCTTACCCGTTCGATGATCGTTCCATTTGCTAGCTTCTCTGCCCCTTTGCGAATATCTTCTACAATCACATTTGCATCGCGGTCTCTATACCTATCAGGAGTAAGGTACACCCTGATCTCACCCAGGTGCTTTCCGCGAGATGTTAGTGGATCATTCGGATCATCTTGCTGGACACCTAGTGTGGTTACGTAGTCTTCAAGCTCGGAATCAGGAAGAGAGGCAACTAGCTTTTCCATGCGCTGGATTTCTGCTCCAGTTTCGCCCAGGGTAGAGCCTGTAGGCAGGTCTACACGCAACATAAACTGCTCGATGCCATCAGGTGGAAACAAAACAACTTTCATATTGAAGTAAGCGTGGGCTCCAGTCATTCCACAAAATGCGAGAAAACAGAGGATAAACAGGTAGCGAAAACGCAAAACAACCCTTAAGAGTTGCTCGTAAAGCCGCATGGCACCCTCTCCTATAGAGTGAACTAAGGGGATGCGAAACTTTTTTCGTGGCTTTATCTCTACTGCATGATTTTTTATAGGCTCTGATTTTGCTTGTGCTAGCTTTTTTGCTTTCTTTTTCTTTCTCCAGTCTTGAAAGCGAAGAATGTCATAAGCGTGGGAAGGAAGAATGAACATGGCTTCAAACCAACTGGCAACCAGTGTTGCAATGACAACCTTGGGCATCTCAGAGATGAACTTGCCCATGACTCCACTCATAAGCATCAGAGGTGAAAAAGCTGCGATGGTTGTAGCGATAGTTGCAGATACAGGGATGAAAACCTCGTTTGTCCCTTTGATCGTAGCCTCGTAGGGGCTGTAACCTTTTTCGTAGTAATAGTATATGTTTTCACCCACGATGATTGCATCATCAACTAGGATTCCTAGAACGATGATCATGCCAAACATTGTAAGTAGGTTTATAGTCATGTCGGCATAACCCATAAAGATAAAACCGCCGACAAATGCGATGGGCATACCCATTGATGTTACAGCGGCAATTCCAGGTGAAAGCATAAAAAGAAGGATGATCGAAACAAAGATAATTCCGGCTATGCCGTTGTTAACCAACACGCCAAGCCTGTTGCGAACGAACATACTAAAGTCGTTGATGTAAGATATGTTGAGCTGTTCTCCTTCAGGGGTTTTGCGGTAGTTTTTAACGATATCCTTCACCTTATCTACCATGCGGATAACGTCGCCACGCCTAGATTTTTTCACTTGTAGCAGTAGGGCGTTTTTTCCGTTGGCGCGGTGCAGAATCTGTGGCTCTTCCAAAGTCTTTTTTACGGTGGCTATGTCTTTTACGCGTACTTTTTGCGCGGCGTTGGATCGAATGATGATCTGTTCGATCTCTGTTTTTTGTTTAACAGAACCAACCGTTCGAACCAGGTGTTCGCCGTCTGGAAGCTGAAGAGTACCTGCAGGCAGACTAATGTTGCGAGACCTAAGCGCACCGATGACCTCGGTTAAGCTCATGTCAAAATAGCGAAGCTTTGTCGGGTCTACCTCCACCCAGTATTCCCGTTTGCGCTCAGACATATAGTCCACGCTCGATACATCTTCAAGGGTTTCGATTTTACGGATCAAGTGTTCAGCGTGAGATTTCAGTTCGAGGTCTGTAAGGTTTTTACTGTTTAGTGCAAGCTCTATAATAGGAACCCGGTCCGATTTGATTTCTGTAACCAGAGGAAGGTCTAAAAGGTCTTCTGGCAAATCTTTTACCCGGCTTACTGCTCGAATAATTTCATCTGTTATACGCTCAACTTCTGCTCGACTTGCATCCTGATCAAGCTTTGCCGTCACGGAAGCTCGGCCTTCTAAAGCGCTGCCCATTAACTCTTCTATGCCATCGACGGTCGCAAGTTCCTCTTCTAGAGGGTTGATGACGTAAAGCTCGATTTCCTCTGGAGATGCCCCAGGGTATATGGCTGATATCGCGACATAGTTGAAGTTGATGGAAGGGAAAGCTTCGCGACGCATATCCAGGGCGAACATAGCTCCTAGAATGATGATCAGCAGTGTCAAAAGGTTTATGACAAGCGGGTTTTTTACGGCAAGTTCGATGATGCGCATTTTGTTCTCTTATCTTTCCATTAACGGCCTAAAAAATCTAGAAGCTATGAAGGGCAAGCTTTAAGTCAGCGATGGAGGTTTTTTGGCTTAACCATGCTTGTATCAAATTGTTCTTTGCAGCAAGCTCTTCTAGCCTGAAGCCAAGCACTGCAATCTTTTCACTTTTTGCCTGCCTTACTCTTTGTTGTTCGGCACGTTTTTTCTTGGCTAGGGTCGCAAGCTGAAGCTTTGCTTGCTTAAGCGATTTTTCAGAAAGTTCTAGCCTTTGTTTTGCGATACGAATGTCTCGTTTTATTTCTGCTGTGATGGACTCAACTTGAAACCCAGTAGCGGCAAGTCTTGCACGGGCAGACGCTCTGTCTGCGTGTGCAGCTTTTTTGCCGATTTTATAGTTAAACTCTAAACCTAAGGCCCAGTTTGGGTGATCAAAGTCCGTTACTTTACCCACAGACTTACTGCCAATTGTGTCTAGCCCCGTGCTGGAGTAGCTAGCAAATAGGTTTAGCTGAGGCTTTAGTTTTTCGGATGCAAGCTTCATTTGTGACTCTAAAGGAGCTAGGCTACTTTTGGTGGCTTCCAGGTCTTTGCGGCCTTTCATAGCTTTTGCCATAAGGGAATCTACGGCAGCCGACTTATAATTTTCTTCATACGGGGCCTGAAGTTCGCCCGAGCGATAAACGATGTCACTTGACAAGACCCCTACGTGGCTTGCAAGCCTTTGTGACAAGGCTTCAATTTCAATGTTTAAGCTCAGAAGTTGGTTTTCAACTTTAATAACTTCTGATTGCGCGGCGACCTCATCTACAAAATCGCTACGACCAATGCGGGTTCGCTTTTGCATCAACCGGGAAAACTCTTTGGCTGTACCGAGCATTTGTTTAAGGACAGATCTTCTTTCGTACAAGGCCATTACATTCCAAAAGTAATGCTCTGTTTGTGCAAGTTGCACTTGGCTTTGCACATCAGCCATGGCTCGCTCAGCCTGAGCTACTCCCTTTAGTGCAAGTTTTCTATAGCGGATTTCTCTGGCCATATAGTTTCTTAAAATAGGTTGCCGAATAGATAGGGTTGCTGCATCGACAAAGGCAGGGTTAAACCTTGTTTGAAACTGCGAAGGCACAGAAGCTGGATAAATGATCCGAGCTCTGTCGCGTGTCGCTGACAGCTCTACCTGGGTTCCTGTTTGAAACTGTTTGCGTACGCCAAGTTCATAGGCTTGGATTTTGGTTTTGTCTCCACCAAAGGGGCTGGCTGTTTCGCGCTTATCAGAGCCAATGGTGATCTTTGAAAAGATCTCAGGCAAAAAAGCTTCGTCTACAGCGCCAACTTCGGCAAGCTTACTTTGATAGTTCGACTGGGCCTGTTTGATCGCAGGGCTGTTTGTTTTTGACTTTTGCAGAAGCGCCGGCAAAGAAGTTGCCTCGGCCGTTTGGCCTGATATCAAAGAGGCAAGCAGGCAGAGAGCAAGCTGGTTGGAAAGGCACGAAATGTAATTCAAGGACCGCAGCATAGTCTTACTCTTTTCTAAAAACATAGGGTAGATTGTATCGAAACTGGTGGCTTTGCCAACTGAAGCCTCGCCTGGCCGTGCGAAGCTTTTTTTTTATGTTTTCAGCACCCTGCAAGCTTGGCAGTCTTATGCTAGAGTTCGCCCCTGGTGCAGCTTGGAGGCCTTTTAGGGTGCCACTTTTTTATATACTCATTCTTGTTCCGATTCTTGAGGTTTTGGTGATGATGTTTCTTCACCAGCAGCTTGCTGAATATCTAGGCTTTTGGCCTGCTCTCCTTCTGGTTTTGCTAGGGGTCCTTGTAACTGCTGGGATTGGACTCGCACTGCTTGGGAGAGAGGCTCAAGGGGTTTGGAAACGGTTTGCTAACCAGGCAAGCTCGGGCACTGCTCCTACTCAAGAAATGCTTGAAGGTTTAATGCTTTTGGTTGGGGGAGTATGCTTGCTGACTCCTGGCTATACGACAGACTTATTTGGCTTTATCTGTGTTTTTGGAAAGAGTAGAAAAAAGCTCAGCAAGTGGCTAGTTGGACGCTTAAAACATTTAGCCGTAGTGCAGGTATTCCAAAAAAGCCCAACAAGCGGCGGCGGCGGGCCTTTTGGAGGTCCCGCTGGAAGAACAGACAAAGAACCACCGAGAAGGGTCTAAACAAAAATGAACATTAACCCCCAGTGGAAGTACCAATGGTATCAATGGAAGTACCAAAGTATTCTTTCTCTTCTTACACTGTTGGGCACTACGCCTCTTCTTGCAGGCACTTGCCCGGTAGACTTGTACGCTGGCAGAGAAACTCCAGAACTTTTGGGGAAGCCTGTTAAAGATATCTATGCCTACAAGTATGATGGAAAAGCCTGGCACCACATACCACTGCAAGCAGTAGATAGACACACAGGTATGCTGCAAGGTGGTCCGGCCAACAATGCTAGTAGGTTTATTTTGGAGAGCGCAGATTTTGGAACAGCTGCCACTGCTGCCTCCCTTGGTAGCTGTAAGGGTGACAACCAGCTGCGCCGCATCGAACTTCCTGCAGAAGGCTCTTTTGCTTATATAGGGCTTTGTAGGCTAAAGGCAAAGCCTGCCTCGCTAACAAAGAAAAAGTTTAGCTATTTGCCGAGTGCGCGGAAGTTTGAGACTCCAGGCATTCGTTACCAGCACAAAGAAACCAATGAGTTTTTGTTTACAAAATCTTTTTTTAAAGTCGCAAACAAGTGGGAGTTGATAGCTGAGGATGCTGGGTTTAATATGCACTTAAACCCCAAAAGATTTTTTGCAATTAACTTTGACGACACCAGAGTGCAAACTAAAATGCATGAGTTTAAAAGCGGCCCCAACGCTCTTAGCGCAAATCTAAGCTTTTATTTAAAGCTTTTATTTTTCAAAATAAACCTGCGTACTGATTCGAACGCCACATTTTTTGCCAACAGCGTTCATTTGCCTATGGTTTTCAAGGTTCCTTTTGATGTGAGAAATCGTCTTAAGTTTGGCAGCGGTTTTTTGTTTTTCTGGAAAAACACAGGATTACAGTACGAAGGGCTTGATTCTGGAAAGGGTATGCCGGTTCTAGACTATAAAAAACATAAGGCGAAAGATGGCTCTTTGCTGACTGAAGCTCTCAAGTTTTGCGGTAAAAGTTCATGTACTTTTACGATGCGCGCCAAGACAAAGTCGAACACTCCCTTTTTAGTTCAAATGCAAATTCCAAAGTACCTGGTGAAAACAGGTTTCTTTCCTATGTTTGTCTCAAAGCCAAAGAGCTTTGTGAAAGAGATGGGATGGAACTGGAAAAAAGACCTCGAAGGGAAGCTGGCGATTTATCACGAGGCTAGCACTATGCACAAAGGCCTGCATCGCCTGGATATATGGATAAGCTTTGATGGTGAAAAAATAACCAGATCTGGCCCCAAAATATGCCCTCAAGTAATCAAAGTGACCAAAGTTTAACCTAAACCCGGCTTTCAGGCCTGATTGAATGCTCACCTTGCGGCATTCGCAAATATGTACAAAACCCTGATTATTCGATAAGTTTTGGGTCTTAAGGTTAGGATAGCTCCGGATTTGACGGACGCAGGCTAGCCTGAACCCAAACCGAGGAGCATAGGAAAACTGTGTATAGCACGACGGAATTTCGCAAAGGGCTGAAGATTGAACACAACAGTAAGCCTTACGTAATTATAGAATGCCAACATGTTGCCCCCGGAAAAGGTGCGGCTTTTGTGAAGGCAAGATTAAAGCAGCTTGAAACAGGCCAGGTGTTAGACGTTACCTTTAAGTCTGGCGACACTGTCCCTGAAGCGGACGTGGAAACTAAAACCATGCAGTATCTTTATAAAGATGGTGAGAGTTTTGTTTTTATGGATAACAAGACCTACGACCAAGTATCGCTTAGCCCTAAAGAGATGGGTGAAAAGTCTTTGTAC
The DNA here is from genome assembly GCA_023301565.1 of Oligoflexales bacterium. GTDB lineage: Bacteria > Bdellovibrionota_B > Oligoflexia > Oligoflexales > JALZUQ01 > JALZUO01. Next base: position 3,390 of record JALZUO010000108.1, on the reverse strand, counting down.
TTAGTTGAAAACAGTGAGGCGATGATCACCTTTTATGACAACCGTGCTGTTTCTGTGGATGTTTCTAATTTTGTGGTTTTACAGATCACAGAAACGCAGCCAAATATCAAAGGTGACACTTCTGGTGGTGGGGGTAAGCCCGCAACCTTAGAAACGGGGTTGACCGTAACGGTTCCCTTTCATTTAAATGAAGGCGAGTTTATCAAGGTTGATACCCGAAGTGATGAATACATTGAAAAAGTAAAAAAATAAGACTGGTGAGAAGATAGTATGGATGATCAAAGTAAAAAAAAGATTAGAGAGTTGGCGGATCTTTTAGCTGAGCTGGGTCTTGGCGAAATCGAAGTAAAAACTGGAGACCAGAGCATCCGCGTGGCTGCCAGAGCTGAGGCGGCTATAACAACTGTTGCTGCAGCGCCTGTGGCAATTGGCTCTCCGCAATCTCAGGCTTTTAGTGCGCCTGCAAAACAAGCTGCAACAGATACCGGCGAAGTTCAATACGACGAGGCAAAGCTTATTCGCTCGCCGTTTGTGGGGACGTATTATGAGTCGCCAGCCCCTGGCTCTGATGCCTTTATAAAGGTTGGTAGCCAGGTTAGTGTTGGTCAAACGCTTTGTATTGTCGAGGCCATGAAGCTTATGAATGAAATCGAAGCGGACAAAGCCGGGGAAATTGCTGAGATACTGGTTAGCAATGAAGATCCAGTTGAATTTGATCAGCCGCTTTTTCTTTTAAAATAAAAAACAGATTCTGACGGTTTCGAATTGATTGGAGATCCGTATGCAAAAGGTATTGATTGCAAACAGAGGTGAGATTGCAGTTCGAGTGATCCGAGCCTGTAAAGAAATGGGCCTTAGCACTGTTGCGGTTCACTCAAAGGCAGACGAAGATTCGTTGCACGTGCACCTTGCTGACGAAAGCGTTTGTATTGGACCAGCACAGAGTGCTCTAAGCTATCTTTCAATCCCTAATATTTTATCGGCTGTAGAGCTAAGCGGTGCGGATGCTGTGCACCCAGGCTATGGCTTTTTAAGTGAGAATGCCAAGTTTGCCCGCATGTGCGCAAGCCATGGGGTTACCTTTATTGGTCCGAAACCAGACACGATTGCACTGTTGGGCGACAAGATTCAAGCCCGCGCACTGGCACAAAAACAAAATGTTCCAATGCTTCCTGGGAGTGAAGGAGAGCTCGAAGACCTTCATGCAGCTAGAAAAATTGCTGAAAAAATTGATTTCCCCTTGATTATCAAAGCTGCCGCAGGCGGTGGTGGGCGAGGGATGAAAATCGTTCGGCAGGCCTCTGAGCTAGAAAATGCTTTTTTGACGGCAACCTCAGAAGCCAAAGCGGCTTTTGGTAATGGAGCTGTTTTTATTGAACGATACTGTGAAAACCCGCGTCACATTGAAATACAAATAGCAGCTGACACACACGGGAATGCAGTTGCTTTTGGCGAAAGAGACTGCACCATTCAGCGCCGGCACCAGAAACTAGTAGAAGAAGCTCCATCACCGGTGATCTCCGAAGAGGAGCGTAAGTTTCTTCAGGGTGCTGCTATACGGTTAGTGCAAGCAGCAGACTATTCATCTGTAGGAACCGTAGAGTTTTTGTATGATACAGATCGCCGCGAGTTTTACTTTATGGAAGTGAATACGCGTATTCAGGTTGAGCATCCAGTAACTGAAATAGTCACAGATACAGATTTGATTAAAATACAGATCAATATTGCAAAGGGCGAGAAGCTTCCTTTGACCCAAAAAGAGGTTCAGATACGCGGTCACGCAATGGAGTGCCGCATCAATGCTGAAGATCCAAAAACCTTTGCGCCTTGGCCGGGGTTGATCGAAGACTATCACGCTCCAGGAGGTCCTGGGGTTCGTATGGACAGCATGATCTATGGCGGCTATCGGGTGCCTCAGCATTATGATTCGATGATTGCAAAGCTCATCACGTTTGGAGCAAACAGAGAGGAGGCTAGGCTAAGAATGCTTCGCTGCCTCGATGAACTTAAAATTGAAGGGATCCGGACCAATGCTGCTTTTTATAAGCAGCTGTTGCAGCAGCCCGACTTTATTGAAAATAACTACACAACTGGTTTTTTAACCAAATGGAAGCCCACCTTCGATTGAGCTCTACCAATTCTTAGAAAAGGCCGATCTGTCTCTTAGAACCTAATGAAATTAAGAGGGAAGTTGGTTATGGAGAAGGGGTTGCAAAATATTCTTGGGCGGATTGCTATGGAGCCACAGAACAAGGTTTTGCAATCAAGGTTTCTTTCTTTGGCTTCTGAACTTGCTGAGCCTGCAAAGCTTGATGCAATTCTTGCACTCGCAAAAATATTTGTCACTTCCGAGCCAGGAGAAGCCATTCGGTTAGCTAGGATGGTAAGAGAGACTCACCCGGCTGAATACAGAGGAGAGGCAGCCAGTATTATCAGGCAGTCGTTAGCTGCGCAGGCCAAGTCAGATGGCCGTAAAACTGTTTTCACTCAATCAGAAGTAAGTGTAGGGCACGGTGAAGTTCAAAAAACTCAAATAGTCCACAAAGTAAAACAAGGAAATAGAGCAAAAAAAGTTAAAAAGGCAGTAGCTAAAAAAAACAAATCTTCCCCCCGAGTCGTTTTTGAAGAAGATCAAACGCAGATAGATCTGTTAATAAAAGAACCCAGGGCTCAAAAACAAAGTATGGTTTTTGAGAACACTGAAATTAAACGTAGTCAAAAAGAGGTTTACACATTTTCCGACGGCGAAAACTATGAAAAAGAAGCTGTTGTATTGGAAACTGATGGCAGGACTCCAGAACTAAACGAAAACGACACATTTGTTGACTTGGTTTTAGACCAGATACCTTCTTCTTCCAGGAAAAGCATTGAGATTGCACGTAAGCAAAAAGCACACCTTAGTGTACCTAGTCAAAAAACAGCTTTTTTTACCGTTGATGTCGAGCCGACTGTTTCTAAAATAAGGCAGGTATCCATGACGCTAGAAGAGTCAAAAAACGAGCAAGAAGCTAGCGCTATAGCTGTTGCAGTAGATTTGCCAGAAGTTCTAAGTCAAAACGTATCTAGGAGCTCTTTTCTTGCCAAAAGCAACGCCTTGCCTGACACGGTGGAAGACAAAGAGATTTTAAACCTAATGCAGTTTCTATACGGTGATTACCCAGATGTTAGCTGTGTAGAGCTTCTAGAGGGCAGGGTGGGGTTTGAATCCACTTTTTCTTTGAAGGCATTCTATTGCATGGCGCTCGTGCGAAACGGTCGATCAAGAAACGCACTCTATTTTTTGCAGTGTGCGTTTGAAGGTGTCAGCACAGAGCAAAAAGAACATCTAGATACAATTTATCAGGAAATAGCACGTGACCTCGGTCTTCCAGATCAAGCGAACTACCTAGA
>JALZUO010000107.1 GCA_023301565.1 Oligoflexales bacterium | reverse complement strand
TTTGATGATTTGACAAACGAACCCCTTATTGGAGCAAGTGTAATTATTCAAGGCACAACTGTTGGAACAGTAACAGATTGGGACGGATCATTTTTGTTTACCACGGATCTTGATTTTCCATTACAACTTGAGATTTCCTACATAGGATATGATAATAAAAACTTGTCCTATGAAAATGATGAATTGATAAAGGTAAAGCTCGACGAAAGTTCAGTAAATATTGATGTAGTAGAAGTCAAGGCAAGTAGGGTCAGTGAACGCCAATCTCAATCACCATTAACGTTTGAGACATTAGATAACATTGCCATAAAAGAAACACCTGCCGTAAACTTTTATGAAGGTTTGGGAAATCTTAAAGAAGTGGATCTTACTTCTGCAAGTATAGCTTTCAAGATAATTAATACTAGAGGATTCAATAGTACAAGTCCAGTAAGATCACTACAACTCATAGACGGTGTAGACAATCAATCACCAGGTTTGAATTTTTCTCTAGGAAATTTTGTTGGCGCTGCTGAACTTGATGTCAATAGAGTCAATCTAATCATTGGAGCAAGTTCGGCATTCTATGGACCAAATGCCTTTAATGGAGTCATTCAAATTGAAACTAAGAATCCTTTTATACACAAAGGGCTAGCTGTTAGCGTAAAAGGTGGTGAGAGAAATTTAGGTGAAATTGGAATTCGTTGGGCGGATGCTGTAAAGAACAAAGATGGGCATGAATGGTTTGCTTACAAGTTAAACTTATTCCACTTGCGAGCAGATGATTGGGAGGCAACAGATTTCTCCCCAGTATTTGAATCAGAATCTTTAGCAAGTAATCCTGGTGGTTTTGACGCCGTGAATATTTATGGAGACGAATTTGTGTCTGCTTTTGATCAAAGTCAATCAGGAGCTAATCCAGGACTTGGTGTGTTTCACAGAAGAGGATACTCAGAAGGTGACTTAGTTGACTATGATACACGAAACAATAAAGCATCTGTAGGGCTTCATTTTAGAACAAATCCTAAAAAGGGAGCTGAGTCTCCTGAGATAATTCTTGGTTCTAATTTTGGTAGTGGAACGACAATCTATCAGGGGGATAATAGATTTAGTCTTAGAAACGTACAGTTTTTTCAGCACAAACTAGAAGTAAAGCAAGACAAAAAGTTCTTTGTTAGAGCGTATGTTACTCATGAAGATGCAGGTGATACTTTCGACCCTTTCTTTACTGCATTACAACTGCAGGAAGCATCCAATGATAATAATGAATTTTCCACCAGATATATAAATTTTTGGAATTTAAATGCTCTACCTGCACTTAGAGAATTAGAAGGATTTCCATCCATTCTTAACTTCCCTGGTGATCCAGATGGTTTTAGAACAGCACTTGATGATTTTTTAGAATCTAATAGTGAAATACTAGTTGGTTTGCATTCTGAAGCGCAGTCATTTGCAAATGAAGCCGATCCGATTAATAATACAGAACCTTTCCTTGCTCCAGGCACACCAGAGTTTGATGCTGCTTTTGAAGATATTACCTCACGAATTTCTTTTCTAGAAGGAGGAACAAGGTTTTTCGACCGTTCTGCGCTGGGTCATATTAATGGAGAGTATCAATTTAGTGATTTATATCAAGGCGATGTGATCACTAATATAGATTGGTTAGTAGGTGCAAGTTTTAGACAGTACTTACCTAATTCTATGGGTTCTATCTTGTTGGATACTATGGGAAGAAATATAGATGTTTCGGAATATGGAGCTTATACTGGAGGTACTTTAAAATTGTGGAATAAGTTATCTGTGAATACATCATTGAGATTAGATAAGCACCAAAATTTTGATTTCTTAGTTTCACCAGCTGCTTCAGTAGTTTATAATTATGACAAGAATACTGTGTTAAGAGGTTCCTTTTCTTCTGCAATTAGAAACCCTACTTTGGCAGACCAATTCTTGTTCTATAATGTCGGACCAGCTATTCTTTTAGGAAATAGCGACAACGAAACAACCGACCTTATTACCATTGAATCTCTTGGTGATTTCTTGAATGCACCGACGCCAGACTTATCTATCCTTGATACATTCACTGTCTCAAGAATACGTCCTGAAAAGGTTAAAACATTCGAATTGGGGTTTCGAACAACTTTGAAGAAAAAACTGTACGTAGATGCTGCATACTACTTCAGTTTATATGATGATTTCATAGGTTTTAATTTTGGATTTGATGATGTAAATATTGTACAAGATCCATCGAGCCCCCCCTTACTATTAGGTGCTCAAGCCTTCAGAATAGCAGCTAATGCAACTGATCAAGTAACTACTCAAGGTTTTTCACTTGGACTTAATTATTATTTTAATAGTACATACGCGTTTAATGGGAATTATTCCTGGAACGTTCTAAACACCGACACTGATGACCCCATTATACCAGCCTTTAATACTCCAAGACACAAATTTAATTTAGGTTTTTCTGGACGTGACGTTACTTTTAATCTTGGGAATACTAGGGTTCGAAATGTTGGTTTTAACATCGCTTACAAATGGGTTGAAGGATTTATTTTTGAAGGGTCTCCACAATTCACAGGACCTATTGATACATATGCGTTATTAGATGTCCAGGCAAACTATAATTGGAAGAAAAAGAATTTGACACTTAAAATAGGTGCTTCAAACATCCTCAACAATTTACACTTAGAAACCTATGGTGGACCATTTGTAGGAAGATTAGCTTATGCTTCTATTACCTATGACTGGAAGAAAAAGATTAATTAACAAGCAATATAAAATTACAATTATGGATTTAAATCGTTACAAAATTATTCTATTACTAGTCGTTTTTGCCAGTACTCTGCAGGCACAACGGTTTGTCGATGAAATGTTCGGTGTGAATTTCACACCTGATATTGTTTACGCGAATAACATCTCAGTACTAACTGGCATGCCAGAACCTATTGACTTGATGATGGATGTATACACTCCTGAAGGCGATACAGAAACGGAAAGACCATTAGTTCTTATGTTTCATACAGGATCATTTCTGCCTCCTTTGTTTAACGGAGGGATCACTGGTTCTAGAAGGGATTCTGCTATTGTAGAAATCAGTAGAAGACTTGTTAGGAGAGGATACGTTGTAGCCTCTGCTACTTACAGACAAGGTTGGAGACCAGACGCTCTTGGACCAGACGGTCAGAATACTAGAACTGGTACACTTCTAAATGCTGCTTACAGAGGAATTCAGGATGCAAGAGCATGTGTTCGTTTTTTTAGAAATACTGTAGAAAATGAGGGGAATCCATGGGGAATTGATCCTAGTAAAATTGTTATGTGGGGTCAAGGAACTGGAGGATATCTTTCATTAGGATCCGGATTTTTGGATCGTGAAGATGAGCTTTTATTAGAAAAATTTACAGACACGAATACTGCTTTAAACTTTGTTGATTTTGATTTATCTGGAAATGTAAATGGAGACACGAACACTCCATTAAACATCGCTAATAATCCTGATTTCAGTAATGATATCGCAATGGTAGTCAACATGGGTGGCGCATTAGGTGATATTTCTTGGATGGATGGTCAGCCGAATGAGCCAGTTCTTGTTGGTTTTCACTGTTTAAGAGATCCATTTGCACCTTTTGCTGATGGACCTGTAATCGTACCTACTACAGGTGATTTTGTTGTAAATGTAAGTGGAACCAGAAGTGTAGTCGGTGTTGCTAACGGCGAAGGAGGATCTCCTATCATCAACGCACCAGTTGCTGGTGCAGAAAGTTTACCTTTCTCTAACCCAGTTATTGAAGGTAGAAATGCAGCTTATCAAGGTATTGATATTAACTTCTTTGGTCAAGAAACAACACTCTCAAGTTCGCACATGTACCCATTCATTTCTGATGACCTTCTTTCAGGTCCGTGGGATTGGCATGATCAAGCAACATTAACCCAAATAGTTGCAGGTACAAACGCATTTTTAGGTATGGAACAATTTAATGCAGATACATTATTGTCAAATGCACTTATCACAAATCCCAATCTTTCGGTTGATAATGGTATGGCTTATGTTGATACAATTATGCAATTCTTTTTACCTAGAGCATTTCTAGCATTAAACTTAGAAACAGTTGCAGTTTCTGAAACTCCAATTATTGATGCTGGCATGACTTTAAGCCCTAATCCTGCATCAGCATTTATAAGAATAAGAACTGAAAGTGAATACCAGATCCAAGATTTAGGAATTTATGATATCTCTGGTAAGCTTGTTCAATTTCACGTAGGAATCAATACAAATGATTTCCAATTTCAGAGGAATAATCTTCCCTCTGGTATGTATTTGGTCAAAGCACGATTTGAAGATGGTATTCAATCTTCAAAATTATTACTAGAGTAAATAATACCTTAAGTTGTTTGTATCAAAAGAGCCATCCAGATTAATTTCTGGATGGCTCTTTTTC
>JALZUO010000106.1 GCA_023301565.1 Oligoflexales bacterium | reverse complement strand
TCCAACACCCGAGACATTCATGCCAAATTTAAAGATGGTTGCAAGCTCTAGGTTGACAATGTAAATGGTAGTAAAAATCCCGGCTGGTCAGCAAGAGATTGCTTAGTTTAAATCTTTTAAAAAATATCGAGACAATGGGGTCACTTTAATATGCCAATTGGAAGTAAGCTCTAAGGTAGATAATTCAGTCTAGTTCTTATTGTAAGACATTGATTTATTTGTATTTTTTTAATTTGATGTAAAGTATATAATCAAATCCTCCGAGTTAACCCAAAACATTCACTTCCACTTCGTTTTAATTTAAGGTGTCTGATATGAACAAATTAATATTTTTATTCTCGTTAACTTGTCTCTTTGGTTGTAGGCATAGCTCAATATCATCAAGTAAATCTATAGATGGTTCAATTTCACTTAGCAGTTGTATTGCAGTAAAAAGTGAAGGGTCTCTTACAACTTGGGAAACTGATGACACAGTCTATTTTCAACAAGGGAATGTAAATTTTTCAAATGTAACAAAGTTTAATTGGATTCAAGCGACTGAAGAGGACTTGAGGAAAGCAAGTGTTACTTTCCCTAACTTTATGATTGTACTAGATGGAACTATAGAGCAATCAAATTCTACAAAAACTCAGAGTAACCTGAAATCTAAATATCCAGGAAAGACAATCAAATCTGTATTTGATAATGAACTTCAATCAGTGAGTTTTAATTCAGATTTTGACCATGCCGTTGGTGGGTACACTTTAGAGGGTAATAGAATTGCCGTAATGTATAAGACCGGCAGTGCTCAAGTATTTGAAAATGCAATGATTGAACTTAAATATAAAGACCCCTGTGAAGGTAATAGTGTGCAGGTAATAACAAGGATAAGCACTAAAGATGATGGCAAGTTTAACGTCATTAATAAAACAGCACCTCTTTATAGCTCTAACTTCGGTGTTGAAGACCTAAATAAAATAAACAATTTGGTTGAATCATTTGGATTGTTAGAATATTTAAAAACCGCTGGTAATGCACGAATTAATCCTGTTATTGCGGATAATTATTTTTCTATGCTTAGAATTATGGTTAAATACATAGATTCCGATTTTTTTAAAACATACTGTAGTGACTCCCGCAATCTTTGTTCAAAAAATGAAATTATCGATAGCAATCTTTCACTATTTGATTATAGAGTAAAGAAAATAAAAGATTCCGGAATACTGAACATCGCTTGGCAACAAAATCAAACCACTCAAATAAATCGTTTTTCAAGTATGGTAATAGACTCTCTCTTTTTGTACGAGTTAACTTTAGAAGGGAAGAGGGATGTTTCTAAGTATTTAAGCTTAATACCTTTGACTGCATTTTTCAAGGGACAGAAAGAGTTCGAAGACAAGTTGTTCATATTTACTCCTGATGCAATAAGAGTTAGGACTCAAGATCCTAACGCTCAACTCAATCAACCTTTGGATTATGGTCAAAATTTTTCAGCAGAAGTAACGTCGGCAATCGAAAATTTTGGCGCAGATACAATTGGTAGCGAAGTATTTAAACCTTCTAATCAAGAAGATTCTGTATTTATTTCGAGAAAAATAAAAAACAGAAGAATTGTTCCAAGTATTTTAGATTTTCTAAAAGAAAATCTATAGTTTTTACGATTCACCTAGTTTTCTTCAAAATCTAGTGATTGAGTGTACTGGTTTTGTCCGTTGATAAACTTTTCTAACTGTCATCGCATGCCAAATTCCTTTCTTTTTAGATTTGATGCCTTTGCTATTTAAATCATCAGCTATTTTTTGATAGGAAAGGTTTTGCTCGCGAAGCTCAGTAATTAAGGCTACGATTTGTTGCTCTCGCTTATTATCAATTTCCTTGGCTTTGATCCTTCTTTTGCCAAACTGAACAGGGCCACGAGTCATGATGTCGTCCTCCCGAATATCAATATTGTGGCTGATTAATGCTAGCTTGATAGTGTCTCTGGAGGACATGCATAACTTTGAAATATAGGTAATTGAGTGCTGTTTTTGGCAATAATTTTCCCGGAGGAAAGCTTCGGATTTGTAGGGAAAATCTATATAAATATCTGTAATTACTGAAGGTATTTTCGGAGGATGTTTTTTGTAGTTACTTCTAGAGTGGGCCACCACTCTGAACATAACTACGGACTTGCCCTCCTCGGTTATGACATGATTGGCTTCCGAATAACCAGCTAACCCTCCATCCTTATGACTACATCGATTCAAACTTTGATACGTGCAGCGCGACGAAACCAAGTGCCCTAGGAAGGGATCATATCCAAAACTTTTATAATTGGTATCGAGTTTATTTATCGTTTGACTACAAACAGTAGCCAAGAAAATTAAAAAAAATTACAAGGATAGGAAATGCCCCATAAGAAAAGTGTTCACAAAACTGGAGGAGATCCAAACAGCGAAGCAAAACGCAGAGTCGGATTTATTTAACGACAGAGAAAAAAACCAAGAGTAGCTTACACCAAAGAACCCAAAGACTTAGTTATGCAGAGCTAAAAAAAAGAATAAGGGGGCTTAGAAAAGCGCTAGCCCGGTCTTAAGAGAAAGGAATGGGGTAGGACCGTCACCTACATGAGTTAAAAATTTCTCCAAGGTTATCGCTAGTTGCGATAAAAGAAGCTGCAAACCCGGGCACTGTATTTTCTTCAGTTGCCGCATAGAAAATCCGCCTACTGTTAATGTTAAAATACCGGTTAATGCCAATACGTGAGCTGCAACCGCTATATATAGATGCCCCTTCGGCAAGAGCAATAATGTTTCGACTGGGCAATGATCCATCAGTCAATAAATACTCGAAAGCTACCTTTTTGCAGTTCGTCAAAGAAAAACCTAAATCGTTGGTAATATTACAGCTTGTAGCTGGATCCCCAGACCCATTGTCATGCCCGAGGCCTGTATTAAAAGAACTTAAAGAGGCTGGGTCGACCTCCAAAGCAGCAGTATCGTATAAAGTAACAATGGTTTTCATGTTTACATCTGCTTCAGTAAATTTAGCTTTAGCCTGGAAAAGAGCAAACCTCGGCAATGCCAAAGTAGCCAAGATACTAATAATAGCGACGACGACCATAAGCTCAATCAACGTAAATCCTTTTTGCTTTTGAAAGCCCGACCTAGTTCTTTTACAAGTCATCTATGAACCTTTTTTAAATCATCTATACCTATCCTAAAAATGGACAAAAACCTTGAAAAGCTTGAGGAAACGCTCTATCTAACTGCAAAAATTAAGCTTATATGCACGGATTGTATCTCTTAAACCCCTGTTAAACTCCGGACAGATGTTTTACCAACCCACAGGAGGAAATATGGCTAAACTGAAGTACACAAAAGAGCAGGTAGATTTAGCGTTAGCTGATTTGCTAGAAACCGGATACGTTGCAACCGTTAGCGAGAGACACCTTATGCCGAAGCATGTGATTTACCGTTTTAGAAGAAAGTGAGATCTTGACCCGGGAATCAGCAAAGAAAAGAAGATTAAACATCTTAGTAAGGGCCTAAAGAGCAAGGACCTTGAAGTTAAAATCCTTCGCGAGCTTTTTAAAAAAACTTATCAAATCATGCCGATCGAATCCTAGTCGCTCAAAAGTTTATAACGCAAGGGTTTTTGGGTAGGCGGTGTTTAAGCTGTTCTCGGCATAGCAAGATCGACTTATTACGATTCTCTAAAGATCAAGCTTAGTCTTGTGCGCAGAGTCAGAAAGCCGCCAGGCTTTAGCCTTGGCACACAAGGTGTTAAAGACTCGAAAATTTTGCACTACGTTTTTGATATTCGCGGAGATCCCTTTATGCAAAATGAAGGCGGCTCGAAATCTATAGCAAGATATCTGAAGCGTGATTTTGGAGTCATTGTAAGCCACAAAAAAGTCTATCGTATTTCAAGAAAAACAGCCTACTTTTGCGACGAGGTAAAAAACGAAAACTCATCGGACTGCAAAGAAGCAACAACCGTTTGGCTAACGCTGAAAACCAAGTTTGGAAATTTGGTATCAAATACGGCTGGCCTCACTCTGAAAAAATATTTTCTTTATTCTGGCCTTTATAGACGTATTTACACGAGAGATTAAAGCTTACCACGTGGGGCGTAGCTCCAAGGCGGAGGATCTAAAAAGAACGTTCGCAGCAGTATTTTCTCGCCTTGAGCCCTACGCTCCAGAAGGGCTCGTCATCAGAAGCGACAATGGCTCGCAAATGCGCTCGAAAGCATTTAAAGAATATACTGATTCTGTAGATCTAGAACACAAATTCATCCCTGTTAAAACCCAAATAAGAACGCTCATATAGAATCTTTCTTTTCGATTCTAGATGTCCATATCCAGGATCAATACTTTCTGGTTCTGAGCGATGCGTACAGGTGAGTGACTGAGTTTATTCGGTTCTGCAATGAGGAGAAGATACACGGGAGCCAAAAATTTAGCCCCGTAGACTTTGCAAAAAAAAGTGAGCTACATCAGCCAGGTAGCTACGCCCAAGCTATATAAGAATTGGCAAGAATAAAAGGGGTTGATCCGTTTGAAGTGCTCCGAAAGTTTAGAAACTTTCTCTGCCCGGTGGAATATTCTGCTGCTTGGGACAAGAATCACTCTTGCCTCGTTTGGCAGCCTCCAATAATCAGAAAGCTATATAAACAATGCATCAGTAAATAAGCTGTCCAACTGATCCAACTCTTCTGTTACTTCGACACCTAATTTCCAACCGTCTTTTACCGGCACAACCCAAACGACTTCTCCAACAACCTTGGCGTTGTGGGGAAAGTCAATTCTTATGGCTACCTTTGTGCCGACGTATAGTTTTTTGGAAGACTTTACACAAATACCTGTAGTTGAAATATTTTCCAGCTGGACGCTGCATTCCTTAACGGTGCCATTATCTTGATACTGACAAACCCCAGAAGCATAAATATCGGCAGTGTCTACCCTCTCCCATTGCCTACCTTCATAGGTAAAACTCTTCTTTTTTAAAGCAGCACTCATCGTACCCCCCAACTACAAGCCCCAAACATAACCAACTCTTTACACATCGCCACTTGTGTTTGGCACCTGTATCCAAGCCAAAAAACCAAACAAAAGAAGTGGCTTAAGGGCCCCTATAAGTATGAGAATTTACGTATTTTCACGAGAAACGCCGGCGAGTAGAAAGTAGCCTTTTTGCATTCTGCCAGTGCTTATTTTCGACGCAAGGCCTATGTGCCTTTAGAGTGCCAGCCAAAGTACCTACAAGATGGAAACGGTTGACCTCGGGAGGCAAAAGGAGATATCAAACAAAGCTCTACTTTTAAAAAAACGACGGCTATTACAGCAATTTGCCTAAGGCGAGAGTATGCAAGAAAACAATAAAATTACCGACATGTTGCTTAAAAAGCTTGATACCAAAAAACCCTTTTTGTCTCTGGAGTATTTCCCACCAAAAACAGACACAGGGACACACAACCTTTTTGCACGCATTGAAAAAATGACCAGGCTCAACCCCCTTTTTGCCGACGTAACCTGGGGAGCAGGAGGCTCAAATAAAAACAGCAGCAGCCTAGATATTTCTGAGGTTATTTCTGATTACTTCCGAATACCGGTCCTCCAGCATGTAACAGGAAGAGGCGAAACCAAAGAGTCCATGTCTAAGATTCTTGACAAGCTAATCTCTTTAAAAATTAAAAATGTTTTGCTTCTGAGAGGCGACGCTCCTAGCTCAACCCAGGACAACGACTCAGGAGATTTTGCCTATGCAATTGATCTAGTCCGATTTGTGCGCGAAAAATATGGTGATGCCTTTTCCATAGGTGTTGCTGGGTATCCTGAAGGACATTTTGAATCGGGTGGCGTATCTGAGTGTGTTCAGCACCTTAAAAGAAAAGTAGATGCTGGAGCTGATTTTGTCCTAACCCAGATTTTTTTCGATGCGAACATTTTTAACCAGTTTATAGATAGATGCCGCACTGCAGGCATAGTCTGTCCAATCTTACCTGGTATCATGCCTATACATGCCTATCAGCGGTTTTTAAAAATCGCAAAAAGCTGCAACCTGGCAGTTCCTAATAATGTAGCTGAGAACTTGGAAAAGTATAAAAAAAACGACGCGCTCGTAAAGGAATACGGCATTAATCAATGCACGGAAATGTGCAATAGACTCATTGAATCTGGAAACTATGGTCTGCACTTTTATACTCTGAATCTTCAGACGAGTGTAGAGGCAGTCGCTCAAAACCTTGGGCTCGGCTCAGAAAAAGACAGAGCCTTGCCTTGGTCCGCTTGTACCAGCCAAGTTCGAAAAAAAGAAGAAGTAAGACCTATCTTTTGGTCAAACAACCCACAAAGCTATTTGGCCCGAACCAATGACTGGGATGATTTTCCAAACGGACGTTGGGGTGATTCACGTAGCCCAACTTTTGGCGCAATGAACCGGTACTACAACCTACGCGGTAAAACATTTAACAAAGCAAAAAAAGAAGAAAAAAGAAAAGAACAATGGTCAAACCTTAAAACCGAACATGATTTCTTTTCGCTTTTTGGACGGTTTGCGGCCGGTGAAGCAGAAGACTTCCCTTGGTCTACAACCGGAATTCACGCTGAAACGATTGATATAACCCCGGAGCTTATCGAATTAAACCACAAGGGCCTGCTTACCATTAACAGCCAGCCTCAAGTAAATGGGCTACGGTCTTCGGACCCTATTTTCGGCTGGGGCGGTCAAGACGGCTATGTATACCAAAAAGCCTACCTTGAGTTTTTCTGCTCTGCCAAACATTTAAAAACGATACTGTCTTTTGCAAAGAACAAAAAGTCAGTAAGCCTGAATGCATATTCAGCCAGTGGTTTGCAGTTTGAGGCTAACAACCAAGAATCAAGAGTCAATGCTATTACCTGGGGTGTTTTTTACGGAAAAGAAATCATTCAGCCTACCATTGTAGATAAAGCAAGTTTTAAAATATGGAAAAATGAAGCTTTTGAAAAATGGGATCAGGAGATAACACCACTCTTTCCAGAAGACAGCATAGGAAAGGCTATATCTGAAAAAATTGCTGCAGAGTATTTCTTAGTAAATATTGTAGAAAATGATTACGTTCAAGGAAGCTTGCTACAAGACCTTTTAGAGATCCTATAGCATTCCTATCCATTTCTTTACTTCTTGTACGCTCATACTTTTTGTAGCTGCATAAGATGCAAGCTGATCAGATCCAACCTCGCCCACCCTGAAATAACGTGAACCCGGATACATGAAGTACCAGCCCGACACGCTACTTGCAGGTAGCATAGAACAGGTTTCTGTTAGCTGAACTGGAAAAGAAACCTCTGGATCAAGAAGCCTCCAAAGCTTTTTCTTTTCCGAGTGATCAGGGCAGGCCGGGTAGCCCGGAGCTGGGCGGATGCCCTGGTAGTCTTCTTTAATAAGACGCTGAATATCTAGCTTGCTATCTTCAAGCCCCCATTCGGATCTTACCATCCAATGCAAATACTCTGCAGAAGCCTCTGCTAACCTATCTGCAAGGGTCTTAGCTAAAATGGATTCATAGTCGTCACCTGCAGCCTTGCGCTGATCGGCAAACTGATGAATGCCCTCACCGGCTGTTACAATAAACCCACCTAGGTAATCTTGGTAGCCAGCTTCCTTTGGTGCGATAAAATCAGCTAAACTCAGTCTTTCTTTTCCAGACGTTTGATTGTTTGATTCTTCGCTCACACGTTGTTGGCGCAAAAAACAAAAATCTAAACTTTTATCAGGTAAAGAAATAGATGTCTTTGAGCTATGCGCACGCCAAAAGCTGTGAACACCCTCCAAACTCACCTTATTATTGTCTTGCAGTGATCGAAGCATTTTTTCTGCATCGGCAAATAGTTTGCGTGCTTCTTCTCCATATTTTTCACTTTCGAAAATCTTTGGAAAAAAACCTTGCAACCCCCAAGCCCAAAAGAACGGCGACCAATCAATGAATTTGGCGACATCAGAGAAATCAAATACATGATTGCGCCGCTCCAAAACATTACTTGGCTCTGTCATTGCCCAGGGCTTCCATTGGTGGTTGTTTGACTGCGCTTCTAAAATCGGCAGCAGCTTCTTTTTCGCTGACCTACTCTGGTAGCGTTCACTCACTTGTTTTTGGTCAAGCTTAAGTTCCGCTAAAAACTTAGTACGCTTCTTTGGGTCTACTAGGTTTGCGCAAACCCCAGCGGCCAGTGATGCATCCTTTACGTGCACAACTTCTTTATCGTACTTTGGAGCAAGCTTGATCGCCGTATGAGCCTTACTCGTCGTCGCCCCCCCGATCAAAACAGGCAGATCAAAGCCCTGCCTGCGAAGCTCCTCAAGGTTAAAGGCCATCTCGTCTAGGCTAGGAGTTATCAGCCCACTAAAGCCGACCATGTCTGCATCGACCTCTTTGATCTTTGCAATGATTTTCTCACTGGTAACCATTACTCCAAGATCAAAAATTTCAAAATTATTGCAGGCTAACACTATAGCAACAATATTCTTTCCAATGTCATGAACATCACCTTTCACGGTCGCTAGAACGATTTTACCTCTAGAAGAAGCCCCGCCATTTTCGCCGTCTTGCATTAAAGGCTCTAAAATACTAACCGCTTTTTTCATCACTCGGGCACTTTTTACGACTTGAGGTAAAAACATTTTACCCTCACCAAAAAGCTTCCCAACAACTTGCATGCCCTGCATAAGTGGGCCTTCAATAATCTCTAGAGGCTTTGAATACTCTTCCAAAGCTTCTGCAACGTCTTGATCTACGTAATCTGAAACACCCTTAACAAGGCTGTACTCAAATCTTGTGATTAAACTTTCGTTTCTCCAATCCAGATTTTTCGTAGATCTATTTTTTTTGGGCCCACTCTCACCTTGATGTTCTTCCATATAAGCGATTATTTTTTCTGTGGTTTCAGGGTTCTTGTCCCATATCAAATCCTCGGAGAGCTGGCGAAGTTCTGGGTCTATCTCGTCATAAACCTCCAGCATCCCTGAGTTTACAATCGCAAAATCCAGGCCGAGCCTGCGCCCGTGATAAAGAAACACGCTGTGAAGCGCCTCTCGCACAGGGTTATTCCCGCGAAAAGCAAAAGAAAGATTACTCACCCCACCTATGGTTTTTGCCCCAGGGCAACGCTTTTTTATTTCTGGAAGAGCTTCCAAAAAGTCTTTTGCCAAACTATTATGCTCAGCAATGCCGGTTCCTACAGTTAGTATGTTGGCATCAAAAACGATATCCGCTGGATTCATACCTACAGTATCGAGTAAGATCTTAAACGCTCGTTCGCATATCCTTATCTTGTCTTCTTTGCTCGTAGCTTGCCCTTTTTCATCAAAAGCCATCACAATTACAGATGCGCCGTACCTTTGAATCTCACGCGCACGAGAAACAAACTCTTTTTCTCCATCTTTAAGGCTAATTGAATTTACTAGGCTTCTTCCTTGTACGCACTTGAGACCTTCTTGCAGTACAGACCACTTGGACGAGTCGATCACAATAGGCAACCTTGAAATATCTGGCTCCGAAGCAATCAGATTTAAAAACTTTTTCATGCAAGCTTCGCTGTCCAAAAGACCTTCATCAAAGTTGACGTCTATCAAATTGGAACCGCTATCTACCTGGTGCCTAGCTACTTTTAGCCCACCCTCAAAGTCCTCTTCTTTTATGATCCGGCGGAAACGCGGAGACCCCGTTACGTTCGTACGCTCTCCAACCATCGAAAGAGAGGCTGCAACAGGGTCGGTAGAAAAAACCTCAAGCCCACTGAGCTGGGTTCTGTGGTCACCGTCAGACTTAGTAAGTTTTCTTGGCGTTTGCTTTGCAGCTATCTCTGCCATTGCTTTAATATGGTTTGGAGTCGTACCGCAACACCCACCAATTAGGTTTACTAACCTTTGACCAAAAAAAGGCTTGATGACCTCAATCATCTCTTCTGCTGTCTGGTCGTAACCGTTTTCTGCCAAGGGGTTAGGTAGCCCGGCATTTGGATAGCAGCTGATAAAGGTGGATCCTGCTACCTCAGCTAGTTTTTTTACAAAAGGAAACATCAGGTCTGCACCTAGCGCACAGTTGATGCCGACACATAGCGGCTTCGCGTGCCGAACGCTTTGCCAAAAAGCATCGATTGTTTGGCCTGAAAGAGTCCTGCCTGATGCATCGGTGATAGTTGTGGAAAGAATAAGAGGAATAGGCTCGTTGGTCTCTTCTTGAAGACGCAAACAAGCGTAAATTGCAGCTTTGAGGTTTAGGGTATCAAAAAAGGTTTCTAGCAGTAGAAGGTCCACCCCACCCTCTAGAAGAGCAGAAGCTTGCTCATGGTAATTTTCAACAAGTTCATCGAAGTCTGTGTTTCTAAATTCTGGCCTATTTACGTCTGGAGAGATAGAAGCTGTGCGGTTTGTGGGTCCTATGGCGCCTGCGATAAAGACAGGCTTTGATGGGTTTTCTTTTTTGTATTCTTCTACAGCTTTTTTGGCACAAGAGACGGCCGCTAGATTGAGGTCTTTGACATGGTTTTCCATATTAAAATCAAGCTGAGCGATTCGGTTTGCAGAAAAAGTGTTGGTCTCAATGAGGTTGCTTCCAGCCTTTAAGTAATCTAAATGGATGTTTTTAATGATATCAGGTTTTGTTAGCGACAAGATTTCATTGTTGCCAGCTTGAGGAATTTCCGAGGCCTTGTTTAGCTCAAAACGAAAATCTTTTTCTTTGAGTTTGTGGCGCTGAATCATGGTCCCCATGGCACCATCTAATACAAGAATGTCGTTTTCCAGCGCACTAGAGATTGTGGCTTTAATTTCAGAATAGTTCTTCATTTTTGTTCTTTCTGATTACTTTGAACCCTATAAAACATTTAGGTCCTGCTACGAAAACTTTGAGTACCCTAAACGAGTAGGCCAAGTCAAAAAACTATGAACACACTAGGCTTCGCTTCAAACCTAAACTCAAAAGACACTAATGCGGTACCAAACGGCAGGCAAGCTTTGGTCTAGGTGGAAAAAGGTAGAATCAAAACCTAATAATACCAATATGTTACCGGACGGTTAGGTTCCCTCTACCAACCGCCAAGGCATACAACAACGCTAAGTGAGCACACTAACTTTAAAACTGCTCAATATTGCTCGTAAGTAGGTATCGGAAACCCTATAGGGGTGCGCTTTAGCTGGTAAATGCCAATGAAAGTTTTAAGGTGTTTCGTGCGCTCTTTTTGGGTGTCAGTTTTTTTTTGGAAAACCAAGGCAGGCAGCAGTAGAAGCGCAATGCAACGAAGTAGATACGAGATATTTTCGGGAATAAACCCAACATGTTGATGGAGATTGACTCTGGCATCTGTCGAAAAATCTTAGTCGTTGAAGTATAAAGTGGCCCCTACAGCATATGAGTGCAGCAACTGTGCAGACCGATAATGGCTAAATACCCACAAAAACCCATGTAAATCATTTGACCAAGCCACTTAATAAATTGTTTTTATTAGATTTATATATTTTTAATTGATTTTATTAAAATCTATTCTATAATAAATTTGTGATGTGGTTCTATATCACTTTACTTACCCCCTGAACTTACCCATTAAAAAACATCGGAGAAATGATCATGAAATTGAAAACGATCATTGGCACTATTTTAGCTCTTAGCGTTATCTCAACGAGCTGTGGCAAAAATAACGAAAACCAAAAAGTAGTAAAAGTAAAAAATGATATCGAGAAAAAAATTAAAAACATTCAAACTATGGACCTCGAAAACCCTAGTTTAGCGGTTAGTGCAGCTGCTATAATTGTGGAACAGCGCAATATTTTACCTACATCAATTGCAAATCTAAAAGCAGAACATAGCGACAAAGTTACTGATGCAACAAATAAGGTTACGCATTTACGTTCAAGGATAACTAGTGATGAAAGCCTAGTCGACATGGAAGGTGAGATAGTCCGTGCGGAACGAGAGTTAACTGCAGCGAGGAAACGACAAGAAGAACTCCTAGTAAAAGCAAAAGATACAAATGAAAACCGTAAGCTCATGCTAAATTCTTCAATCCTTGATCCAAATCAAATAGATGATTTTAAGAATGACTGGATAAAAGCAACTATGAACATTCAAGATCAGAAATTTCTTGCAGATGATCAAGTTCGTCAAGCTGAACTTCAAAAAAGTCAGGTAAATAGTAAGTACTCTGAACTAATTTTCCAGAACAAAGATACGACACCAGAACTTCAAAAAGCCGTTGCAGACCTAGAAACTATTACGGCAAACGGATCTGCGAAAATGGCAAAATTTGAAGCTAAAGTAGCAGCGGACCTTGCACAGCTTGAGCAGGCTGACCAAAAGCTTCAATCCATTTATGAGTTGAATGCAGACATGATCTCCTCTATGACACCGGACCTCCTTGAGGGTCTTGAAATCGTCAAATAGTCTCAAAAAATGATAATAAACCTCTCCTAGCCAAAAGCTTCGAGAGGTTTTTTTACATCTAGTTGACTAATACTGCTGCCGTTATATTTTTTCTAAATTTTGCTATTCATATTCGAGCATGTCACTGGCTGTCCGGGCCATTTTTTAGTTTTCTATGCATGTTCGATCAAAAACGGACCATTTAAATGGAGAAAACACGATGAATATAAATTCAATGATTATCAATATTTTATCCGTCAGCCTGGTTTCAATAGGCTGTGGAGCAGACGACACAAACAAGACACCAGAAAAAAAACGACCCATATTCAATACGATAAAAAGCCTTGCTGACCTAAAAAATGCGGGTACGCGTAAAAAAAATATCACTATAAAACCCAATATATCAAAGACAACAATGAACCTAACTGACCCAGAGTCGGCCGTGAATTCTGCAAAATATATAGTCAAGCAGAGGCATTCTCTAGCAGAAGCGCTAGTTACAAAGCAAGAATATCAAGAAAATGAGATTGCAGATGCCACGAAAACAGTAAACGAACTACGCAGCCAGATAGACGCTGACCTTGGTATTGTTGCGCTAAAAAACCAGCTTGCACGAGCCGATTCAGCTGCCGCCAACCAAAAGAAAAAAACCAATAGCATAGCAAAAAAAACAGAGGCCCTCGCGAAAAACCTGACTACCCTTGGCAAAAAAAAATCATTCGCATTATCTCTTCTAAAAGTTCAATTGGAATCTCGTAAAAAAGCAGCGAAGAAGTCTGCTGCTGAGTTACAAAAACTAGAAAAAAAAGCTGAAATAGATCGAACGAACTATTTTAGCAAACTAGAGTCCACTACGAGAGAAAACAATGAGCTTACTCAAGCCGTTGCAAACCTTGAAATTCTAAAAAAGGAGGGAGAGTTTGAGTTGGAGCTATTGAAAACTGAAACAGAAAAAAAGATGGACCTTTTAAATAATATAGATCTAAAGATCCAGTTGATTTACGGGATCAAAGCTGAGGAGCTCTCTGTAATGAATTCTCGAACGCTAAGACCACTGGACTAGCATCATGGACAGTGGTTTGCAGCCCGCCCATTCAGTCCTGCGAAACACATTGAAACAGCTTGGTCTACTTGAAGATGTAACGTATGCCGCTTATACCTTTTAGCAAGCCACTGATGAACGGTGATAGACTCCTTTTTTAGTCGTATCTGGATCGGTCTTGGAACATATTCTTTTATTCCTATCGCCTTAAACGCATTCCTGTTACCGTTCTCATGGTTCAGATAGACGCATTTAAAAGAACACACACAAACATCTCACACCACCGCTCATAGTTTGAAGGTAAAGCTTTACGTTTGAATAAGTTCTTAAGACTTCTTTAAATAGGCCGCGACGAGTACGATTCGAGTACCGTTTACCCGACCTTCGATGTGTTTTGGGTTATCTGTAAGGGATATATTTTTAACCATAGTTCCGCGTTTCGCTTTAAAGCCAGCACCCTTTACTACAAGATCTTTTATGAGAGTAACAGAATCTCCGGGTTTAAGCGGCGTGCCATTGCTGTCTTTGGTTTCTTCCTCACCAGTCGTTAACCCGGCTTCCGCCCAAGCCTTTTCCTGGTCATCCAAATAGAGCTGGTCTAGCTGGCTAACGGCCCAGGAACTGGGTCCAATGAATTTAAAAATGCGGTATGCCATTACTTTTACTGCGCCTATTTCACTCCACATATTAGTGCCTAGCGGCTGAAAATGATCGGCATCTATAGTGCTGGGGTTATCAATGTGATTCAAACAAACTTTGCACACTAAAACACAATGGTCGGAACTAGGCGCATCGTTCGGTTGGACATCATAAGTTAACAGCTCATCTGCAGCCGAACATAGTTCACACTCAGAACCGCTTCTCTCCATTAAGACTTTCAAAATATCCAATGTATTCCCCGATCTCTAGCGTCAATTTTACAGGCAATGCGAGCCTTCGTAGTTATAACATAAAAAGCCAGACCAACACCCTGGCTTCCGCCAAGCCGATCACGAAAAATCAGATAACAATTAAGGTAGCTTAAAAATGGAAAAGCCCCTATCTATGCGAAAACCCTCACACCTTGAGGTGAGTTAAGTACTTGTAATAAAACAAAAAATAAAGCTTTAGGTTACCGCCTTTTATTCCGATCTATTTAGAAGGTTTTAAAGGGTTTAGTATATGAAATTTTTTTTAATGATCCTTGCAGCATTTTCGATATCTATCAGCTGCACGAATGAAAGCGACAAGAAAAAAAAGATAAAGATTGTGAAAGCTAGACAAGGTGGAAACGCAAAACGGGATAAGTTTGCTATTCCTGTTGGGCAAACACAAGCATTTTATAAAAAGCTACATATAGGGACGCAGTCTACGATCGACTCACTTATCGCAGACGGTCAAAAGCCTGAGAAACTTCTTTATTCAAAACTTAAAGAACTTGAAACAAAATATATCAAGTCCTTCCCTAAAAAGGAACTTGCCATTTCGAACAAGTCCAAAGGAAATGATCTCGCGCCGCCACCGCCAAGCCACGTTTGTACGGGAAACAAGCCTGTACACATTCAAGAATCGCTGACCGAGGGGACTAGGATGCAGTTTTACACGCGCCTTCTTGACAGGAAAGGCAAAATTCTAACAATGGAAAATATCGGAGAACCTGTGCTTGTTGAACGAGATACCACTGTTAGGCTTCGTGTTGACCAGGCACCAGGTGGAAGCACCGCCAAGAAGAACCTGCTTATCACCGACGAGACTGGTATTTTCATTCAAACAGTGGCCAAAGTTACTCTAGAGGATTTTGAAGGTTCATGCGTTAAAGCTGTTTTGGGCAAAGAAAGATATGCTGGTCGCGTGGCTAGCCTCGTTTCGCAAGAAGAGCATAAGTGGCAACTTGGAATACGCCTTTTACCGTAGCCTCATTTAAGTAAATGGAAAAT
>JALZUO010000105.1 GCA_023301565.1 Oligoflexales bacterium | reverse complement strand
ACGAAAGTTCCTTGAACTTTATGAAGGTTATTCTGGTAAGTTTGGCGCCGCTTTTTTAGTACACAATGGTATGCGGGATTTTCTGCAATTTATTAAAGAAAAAGGCTCAACAGAAGATGTTAAGTTAGCGAAGTTTTTGTATAGAATTTCGATGGAGTCTGACTTTCGAAAAAGATTCATTGATCAGTTTATTGAAGCTTTGAACAAAAAATCAATTCCAGACACGATAAGTTTCGACTACAGGCCAGCTGATGGGCAGCATAAAATACCTCATTTAAGTCACGCTGAAATTCTTAGGCAAAACCTAGTTGAAACGCTCAGTTATCGTGAAGCTGTGAATTACTACGCAGATATACTTGTAAAAGCCAGTATAAGTAATAACCCTAGCCAAGGTGTTTGGTCGCGATATGATCATACTACGGTAGAGCATAGTTACGATCTGAGATTCCATAGATATTATCATGACTTTTGGATAGACGACCTCGGGTGGCCAAATGCGCACGCTTTCTCAAAGGAAGAGTTCCACTCTAAATGGAATTCGTATTGCGAAGAATATAGTATCAAAAAATTTTCTAGCACAACTCTTGACCTTCTTCACCAGCTACACACACAGGCTGTAAAGAAGAGGCCTAGTCCAGGTCGTATCCCCACTAGGCGTAGACAGAGCCGTGAACCCTTTGTTCCATGGTGATTTCGTTCGATGGGGTTGAACTGTTTCAGATAGAAGCCTGAAGAAACAGCATGCTGCAGCCACCTTGTAAGCCAAGAATGACAACACCCAGCGGACTTGAAGCTCGTTTATGCTTTCGGCAGATTATTGGATGTGAATTGTTGCTTCTAGGGCTTCCACCGCAAGGTAGGCTTTTTCACGGAACTTCGTTTTTCGAGGCACGAGAAAAAGCAATACTCGCTATTAAAAACCAGTCATAAACGACAACAAATCTCAACTAACGAGTCCGCTTATGGTTCTATTTTCATTATGATAGTTGATAACTGGCTGTTCTGGTCTGTAGGGAGAGAACCAAGCTTACTTACTCAGTAAAAAGTCTACTGGGTTCGTATTTTTCTTCCGGTTGTTACAGCTTTTGCAAGCGAGCACGAGATTGTTTTTGGTGGATTTACCGCCTTTTGCCAGTGGCACTACATGATCCATGGTGATCTGATCTTCTTCGACCGAGCAAGAACAGTAGTAACAGATAGCTTCTCGCTTGATCTGCTGCCACCAAGGGGTTTTGCGTAGCTGCCGCGCTTTGTCGCGCTCGCGCTTTATTTCGATCTCAGTACTCACACACCATCGATAACAGCCCACATAGAGCTTGTAAAGAAGCAATCGATGGTGGTTTTAATGGACCTGTTTCCAAGTGGATAGATTCTAATGGATATCTTTGGTTTCAAAAAAGTACACTGCAAGGCCTATTAAGACACAGATGACGCCTACTGCCTGCAGAACGGCTGGAGTGGCCAACCAGAACGATAGAGAATCACCGACATAAACCGAGTTGGATGCGTTTAGACCCGAAAAGTTCCACAACGGCGCTATTTTTTGCCATACAATTAGTACAAGGCTTTTGTCGTCTCCTGTACCTACTCCACTAGATAAAAAGCTCGAGCCCATACCAAGAAGCCACAGGCAAAGAGCACCAAAGACAGCTACGCCTTGACGCGCAAAACTTCCAAAAAAGAACACGAGAGCGCCGACTATAAGCCAAATAAACCAGAGCAGAAAGAACGCCAGGTAGGCATCAAAAGAGGGTATCGTAAACTTCTGGTACGAAATCCAAACTGTCCAAATGGCAAGAAAAGAAACCACAAAAGAAAGAAGAGCAACGGCAAGACCTAAATAGGTGGCTAAAAGCCATAGTGTCCTTGGGTAGGCCGTAGACAGTTGTGCTTCGACTCCGCCCGAAGACTTTGCCTCACAGATCAACCGCGAACCCCAAATCAAAGTAACAAATACGCCGGTGACGTGTAGCCCAAAATGAGCGATCTGAAAGACTACCTGCCCATAATCGGAAATACCTAAATCGGACAAGATAGTTGTAACCAATATTAGTAGACCAGCCCAAACCAAAATGGGTAAAAACATCTTATCTCGCAACAGAGAACGAAAACTAAGGGCAATCAATAGCAAAAACGGGCGCATGCGCTCTCTCCTCTTCTAGACCGCTTGGTCTTCATGGATAAAATAAGACTCTAGCTCAGCAGGATCTGAAAGCGGCTTTGACCGCAGGTCCTGCTGAAAACACTCTTTGCCAAGCCTAAGGATCTGCACGCGGTCACATAAACTAAGTGCTAGCTTGATTTCATGGGTGCAAAGAAGCACTCCTTTTCCAGCTTTTACCTTTTCACCTAGCCAGCGATGTAATTCAATGCGGCCTAGCGGGTCCAGACCACTAAAAGGCTCATCCAACACTAAAATCTGTGGATCCGAAATATTCGCCATAGCCCAGGCTAGTCGCCTACCCATCCCCTTACTGAGGTCGCTAACCTTTTTCTTGCGGTGGTCCAAAAGACCTACCTCCTGTAAAGCCTTACAGGCTAGGTCGTGGCTCAAGTACCTTCCAGAGATCAAAGAGTAGTGTAGCTTTAGGTTTTCTTCGCAGGTAAGCCGGGCTGCAAGCTGCTGGTTCTCTGGCATGTAGCCGATTTTCTGGCGGGCTTTACGTACAAGCGGTTTTTCATCAAAAAACATTTTACCTTGGCTAGGGTGAACCAAGCCAAGAAGAATCCGAATCAGCGTTGTTTTGCCAGCACCGTTATGACCAAGTAAGCCAAGACACTCACCCTCTTTTAACAGGAGATTGACAGCGTCTAGTGCGGGCCTGCTCTTTTTACCAACTTCTTTAGTGTAGGTTTTACCTAAGTTCTTTAACTCTATCATCGCAGTTTTATTCCTTTACACCATTTTTTTGATAAAGCTTTTGTGTCTTTTCTCGCAGGTGGTCTAGATCTTCTTGACGCAGACCTTTGCCTGTTGTTAGTTTTTTAAGTAGCGTTGCAATAAAAGGCGGTGGGTTTTTAGATCTGCTAGCAACCTCGATATAGCGTGCCGCTTTTTTAAGGTTTTGGAAAAACGCTAGTTCCGTATAAGTCTGAGTCATAGAGATAGGATAGCTTGTTGGGAATATCTCAAGACCTATTTCAGAAACTTTCTCACAGTTTTCTGGCCGCAGCGCCTTCATGTAGCTATGGCAGGTCATTACATAGAACGACTCGAAACGAGGTCTCTTCATCGCAAGATTATTTAAAATGTCTACCGACGAATCGCTTTCGAGCACGATCTTTTGATCATGATTTTGCACTAGCCAAAGCTGCAAAAAGCTATGCACTGCACCGACATGGCCAAGGCTGATCAAACTATCTAAGTTACTTGGCACTTCACTTAGCTTTGCCACAAAGTCTAAAGTAGACTTTTGAGTACTATGCGCATAGAACGAAGAAAAGTAGACAAGCGCCGCCCCAACTACAGAGATAACAGTTCCAACTAATCTAGACATATACCTACTCTATACTACCTTAGACTGTTCAAAATCAGGGGGAAAATACCCCGCTGCAAAAACACTATAATAGCAATAATGGCCAGCGGCGAAAAGTCGAACGGGCCAACTTTATTCAACATACCACGGAAGGGTCTGTACAAAGGCTCGGTCAGGTCTTTCACCATTCGAACGATAGGGTTGTTTGGATCAGCGCCTAGAAGGCTTATTAAAACCGAAACAATCACCACCAGTACAATCATATTCAAGAACAGATCTAAGACGCTAATAATTCCAACTGCAATATGGTACAAACCTAAAGCCCCTAAAAAAGTGTGCTTATAGGATATCAGCGCTCCCCTAGAATTGCACGGCCCACGCGAACCAGGCTTGTACCAGCACTTACAGACATAGCTAAATCACTACTTGTGCCTAGAGACAGTTTTTTTTCACCGATTAAATCTGCAAAGCCGCGAAACCCTTGGTAAGCAAGAGGGGGCCGCTCTTGCATTAAATCATCTTGGTATGTAACCGGCGGAAAAACCATCAACCCCTTTAAGTGCAAGCCCTCTAGCTCAGTTACGCTTTGAGCCAAAGTCAAAACATCTTCTTTGCTGCCACCGCTCGGTTTGGAAGAATCCACCTTGAGCTGAAGGTAAACATCTATGGATTTCTGATGTTTTTGCGCTAAAACAGAAAGCTTTTCTGCATGCTTTTGTTTATAAAGCGTATGAACTACAGAGGCGTGCCTTGCAATCATGGAAAGATTATTTGTCTGTAGCTGCCCTATAAAATGCCAAATTATTTTTTGTCTGGGGTGATTCTGTAAAAACCACTCTGACTTTTCACGCAACTCTGATGCGTAGTTTTCCCCAAAGTCTTGGTGCGCCGTAGCAGAAACACACGCCAAAATATCCTCTTTTGCTTTTTTTTTCGAAACCACTACAAGCTGCGGACAAGGTTTTGAGTACTGCTCTGCCAGCTGATGCAAACGTTCAAGAACTTCTTTATAGTTTTTTTTATAGCGTTCTTTACTGCATTCCATGGTTTGCCCTCGCTTTTAGCCTACATGCTTGGCATTGAGATAGTTTTACTCGCAAACTGCTGGCGAAAATAATTGTCGTGGGTAACCACCACAAAAGCACTTGAATGGTTTTGCAAATAAGAAGCCAGCTTTTCACGCGTGTAAGCATCTAGATGAACCTCCGGCTCATCTAACAAGTATAGATCTTTTTCTTTGGAAAGTGTGCATAAAAGCCTGACAAGCTGACGCTCTCCAGAGCTAAGCGAAAGAACACCGCGCTGCACCCAGCCTGTCATGTCAAAACCAAGCTGAGAAGCCACGCGGCAAGCAGAAGCTGTGTTCACACCAGGGACAAAAGAAAGTAGCTCGGACACTGTAAAGTTAAAGGCAAAGCTGTCGCTGCTGCTAAGAAAGTCCAGCTCTCCGACCACCTGCAAGCTACCACCGGAGACCAAACGCACCCCGGCAAGGCAGTCTAGCAGGTGAGATTTCCCAGAGCCGTTTCTTCCACTTATAGCAACCTTCTCGCCTGCTTCAACCGCAAACGATACCTTGGTAAAAACAGGCGTATCACCATAGGCAAAAGAAACCTCTTTGGCTTGGATCAAAACATGTGGATTTTTGCTGAAGCTACCCATAAACCCCTGCCGAGACCCTACCCTTTAAAAGAATCAGAAAAAAGAAACTGCCACCCAAAAGAGCTGTCACTACACCAAGAGGAAGCTCCTCTCCGGGCAAGGCAACCCGGCAAACCAGGTCAATTATCACGAGCAAGCAGGCGCCAATCAAGGTGCTGCCCCAAAAAACATGTTTGGCTAAATTACCGAAAAAAGCCCGGGAAACATGTGGGACCATAAGCCCTATAAAGCTAACGCTTCCAGCAGTCGCAACCACGCTACCGACGCTACAACCGACCAAGACAAACACACAGGTCTGCAAGCTAACTAAGGAAACACCCTGTGAGATGGCGTATTTCTCGCCAACCCCCAAAAGGTTCAAACGTTGAAACAAGGAGGCTGAAACAAAAGAATGCAATAGAAAAACAGCAAATAAAAACAGGCACCCAGTCGTAGCTACAGAAGCCAGGTCCCCCATACCCCAATAAAAAAGGCGAGAGGTTCGAACAACATCGTGCAGCATTTCTTTTGCAAGAAGTCCAGAGACAGCCGTAAAAACAGCAGACAATGCTACTCCTAGAAGAAGTGTCTGCGGCAGACCCAAACCACGACGCGCGCAAAGGAGCATAACCGCCAACGACACCATAGCTCCAAACACAGCCGAAAGAGGCAAGGCAACCGAGCTAGTTAGGCCCAGATAAACTGCCAAGGTAACTGTGACGCTCGCTCCGCTAGTAACACCAAGCGTAGTAGGAGATGCCAGGGGGTTTCGCATAAGTCCTTGGCTAAGAACGCCGGCTTGAGCCATCAGCGCACCCACCAAGGCCGCGGACAAAACCCTCGGAAACCTCAAAGTGATAAGTTCAGCACCTTCAGAAGAAAAAAAACTAGCCAACCCGGAGTTACCAACACAAACAGCCAAAAAGAGTAGGCACAACAGAGCTGCAAACCAAAAAATGTATTTTGACCTATGCAACGCCTACCCCAGGTTTTTACATTTAAAAGATTGACCTACAAACTCAGCCCACTGGCCATGAGTAAAAGATGCTGCATACAACGAACCTGCGTATATGGCAGAAGAAACAAAAAGCACGTCGCTTTTTGGCAGCCCTGTGTGCGGCCAACCTTCTTGCAACACCCAAAAATCAGGATTCAATGCTTTCTTTTTCAAAGGGTTTAATTTTACCAATCCTTTTTTCTTCATTTTTGAAACCACAAGATTTTCAAATCCCGCCTCGTTAAAGTAGCTATGGATTAGAGTTCCTTGCCCATACACACCAGGGCTTTTTCCCTGCGAAGACAAGATCACAACTGTTGGCTTCTTGCCATTGCAAAGTACAGGCTTTTTATGCTTCCAGTAAGCCTTGAGGTTTTGCAGGTGAGCCTTGCCTTTTTTAGTCAGCCCTAAAAGATTCGCGACCCCTTCTAATTGCTTCCATTGGTCCTCTAGAGATCCAAATTTCTGCAAAGTAAAAGTACTTACTTTTTTTTTCCGTAATATTTTTTTGTAAATAGGTCTATTAAAACTCGCAAGAATCGCGTGAGTCGGTTTTTCGACTAGAACCGTTTCTATTTCGTTGCCGACCTTAGGGGTGGCAAACAACTTTTTGTTTTGGCTACAATACCCAGCTTTTTGCAGGTAACTGTATGCACTGCTACATACAAACCTGCTCCAAGCAACTACTTCAAATTTCGGCTTTTTCAAAAGAGAAGCCCCACTTGCATCGAGCAGAAGGTGAAAAAGAATTTCATCGCTTGCCACAGAAAAAGAAGCGACGCTAGGAAGTGGCGATTCCTTTTTTGTCTTTTCAAAGGCTAAAAGCCGGCTGCCCGTGAACGCAATCGACAGCCAAAAAATAAAAAGCCTAAAAAACATCGATGCAACTCTCAAGAGCCGCCATGGTCTTAGGCAGATCTACCGCATGAAAATTCATGGGGACCTCCTGGAGCTCGCGCTTCCAAGCCAGACCTTCACGAAACGGGATGCCTTCTAACTCTAGGCTTTGCTTAATAGAGCCTTTAAACAGCTCTTCTTTATGGCCACAAGAGCTGCACTCGTGCTCAGAAATATTGACCACACACCCAAGGATATCTGTTTGGTGTTCGCGAAATAAAGTTACTCCTCGAGCTACATCTGCCCACGCCAACGGATGATCCAGGGTAACTAAAAGTGTTTTTTGAACCGGGAGAGTTTCTAACAGCTGCATGGCAATATCGCCTGTGCCAGGCGGCATATCCACCAGCAGAAGATCTAGCTCAGGCCACTTTACATCAAGGCTTATCTGCTCAAACGCCTTGCTAAGCATTGGACCTCTCCAGGCTAAAGGCTGGGAAGAGCCCGTTAAAAAACCAAAGCTCATCACCGCGATACCCTCTTGGGTCACTGGCGGAATAAGCATAGGACTTGCATCCTCAGAAGACCTCCAGGTTTTTAAACGCAGCTTGTTGGGGTCAAGCCCAAAAAGTTCGGCTTGGCTGGGTCCATAAATATCAGCATCGAGTATGCCCACCTTTTTACCCTTAGCAGCTAGTTTTTTTGCCATAAGAGCTGTGACTGTCGACTTTCCGACGCCCCCTTTGGTTGAGTATACAGCTACGAGGTTTGCAACCCCTGGAATGGCGCGGCGTTTTTCAAACATAGTCTAAGCCTTCTTGTACCTGATAAAACGAGGGTTATACGTATCTAGAACCCTGTTTATCTAACATATTTCCTGGCTTCGCTCTCCTGTTATTTACCTAATATTTCCTGGTATTTATACGCAAGACTCTGTATGAAAACATGACCCGTGTTATCATTATGTGTTCGACGGAAAGGAACTTTATCATCATGGCTAAAAACGTAAAATTATACACAACTGACTATTGCCCGTACTGCACCCAAGCTAAGACTTTACTCAAAGGCGAAGGGATTGCTTTTGAAGAGATTGATCTTACAAACGACAAAGAACTCCGGGCAAAACTATCCGAAGAAAACAACGGATACAGAACTGTTCCAATGATCTTTATTGGAGACGAGTTTATCGGTGGTTTTCAAGACCTAGCAAAAATCAAAGGCTCTGGAGAGCTTAAAACGAAAGTTGGCTAGTTTCTTGCCAATCGATTGGTTGGGTAACGATAACAGGTTCACCGGAATCTTCGCACTCCCAGCCAATCGTATGCGCATGAAGCGCCAATCGCGCAAAACCCGTCTTAGCAATCACCTCTTCGGTATCACCTTCTTCCAAATACTGTAAAAAGACCTGCTCATCTGGATGATATAGCTTATCACCCAGAATAGTCATCCCAGCACTAGCAAGGTGCACTCTGATTTGGTTGGTTCTTCCTGTTTTTGGCCGAGCTTCAACTTCAAACACCGTCTTATTTAATTTAGGTAGATAAACCTCGCCTAAAACCCTAAAATCCGTGCGCGCAGATTCGCCGCCTTCTTCCACCCACTTTTTAATGCGAATAAGAGACGAAGCAGGTTTTCCGATGGGGGCAGTACAAGTCCACTGCTGTTGCAGCGGCAAAACCTCGCTAACCAGGCACCGGTAAACTTTTTTCATTTTATTTTCTAAAAACAGTGTAGAAATTTTTTTTCTAGACTCTTTCGTGCGGCCGCAAACAACCACACCGCTAGTTTCTTTATCTAGCCTGTGCATGGCAGCCCACTCATCACCGTGTCTTGCTTTTAAAAGGCTAGCAAAATTTTTGCGATAGTATGGCCCGTTTTCGTGCATGGGAATTCCAGATGGCTTAAAAAAAACACCCACGTCTTCTTTTTCAAAAATTTTTTCGATGGAATACTCGCCTGGCGGCTCCCAATGGATGGGAAAGTACATAGCTATCTGGCGACCTACTCCGAGCAGCAGTTGGGGGTCGGAAACTACCTCCTCGCCCAAAAGAACATGTCCCAACTCAATTCTATGCTGCCATTGATCTGAGCTCAAAAACTTAAATTTATCTACTAAATGACTCAAAACAGTTCTGGCAGAGTAGTTGTGGCCAATTGAGCGCCCGAGCTTGCGCCAGTGGCTCAGGTCCAAAACAGATGGAAACTCAGGCAACTCTTCATAATATTGAGATTTACTAAACACAGGCATCAGCGGTAGAATCAAGCCTGGGCTTGCATTTTTCAAGGTCAGTTTTTATCTTTATCCGCACCCCCAACCTACCCTCCGCCGGGCAGGCTAGGCAGGTGGAGCAGCAACTACCAGAAACGGGAATATTCTAATGCATTACGATAAGTTACAAGAACATCAGCAAAAGATCTCGCACCTAGCTTACGCAAAAGGCCAGCTATCTTGGGACGAGTCGACCATGATGCCTGCTGGTGGTGGTGAAATTCGCGCCAAGGCCATGGCTACCATTGAGGGCATACTCCACCAAAACCAGACTGCTGAATGGCTAGCAGAGTCTTTGGAAAAAGCAAAAGAAGAGCCCTTGAATGCTTGGCAGAAAAAAAACCTTGGGCTGCTCGCCGAAGGATTCCACGCACGTAAAGCTTTGAGCCAAGAATTTGTGGAACGCAAAACCTACATTTTAAGTAAGTCAGAACAAGCATGGCCAGCCTTTAAGAAAAACCATGACTGGAAGGGCTTTCTTCCCACCATAGAAAAGGCTTTTGGTGTTCTTAAAGAAAAAGCCGAACTCCTAGGAGATGCCTTAGGCAAAACCCCTTATGACGCTCTCCTACACCAGTACGAGCCAGGGCTCACTATGGATTTTGTCGATCCGCTTTTTTCTAAACTAAAAAACACTCTTCCAGGGCTTATCCAGGAAGTCAGGGGGCAACAAGAAGGCTGGGAGCTTACTGCATTCCCAGAAGCTAGCGTAGAAGAGCAGTACAAGCTTTCTATCAGCCTAATGAAAAAACTTGGCTTCGACTTTAACCATGGACGCCTTGATACCAGCGCGCATCCGTTTTGTGGAGGGGATCCAAGAGACGTGCGGCTTACCACACGTTATGACACCAAAGATCTTTCGACCAGTTTAATGAGCGTTCTCCATGAGACCGGTCACGCCATGTACGAGCAGGGGCTTCCGCGAAAGTGGCTCGATCAGCCAGTGGGCAAAGCAATCGGAATGGCAGCACATGAAAGCCAATCTCTATTCATTGAAATGCAAATTTGTTTAAGTCAGCCGTTCTTAAACATTCTGTCTCGACACCTGACCCAAAAGCTAGGCCAGCATGCGTCTTTTACAGCAGAAAACCTAAAAGCTAGATACCACAGGGTGAGCCCCGGGTTTATCCGTGTGGATTCCGACGAGCTGACCTACCCGATGCATGTCATCTTACGCTACGAGATTGAAAAAGATCTTTTTGCTGGGAAAATGACTGTAAAAGACATCCCCGAACGCTGGAACTCGATGATGCAAGAATTTTTAGGTGTAAACCCAAAAGAGCAACACGGACTCGGCTGCCTTCAGGATGTCCACTGGCCTTGTGGGCTTTTTGGGTATTTCCCCGACTATACCCTCGGTGCAATGATCGCTGCTTGCCTTCGTAAGCAAATGAATAAAGACATCCCTACTCTGGACCAGCAGATTGAAGAAGAAGACTTTGCTCCAATGTTTAGCTGGCTACGCAAGAATTTTCACGAACATGGCTCGCACATGAACACGCGCGAGCTTCTTCACAAGGTATCCGGCAGCGATCTAGATGTAGACGTCTACCTTGACCACCTAAAGAGCAGGTACCTAAAACCATAAAACCTCGAACTGATAGATTGAGCCTAAAAATATGAAAATCATTCACCACAACAAAAAAGCTCGCCACAACTATGAAATCTCGACGAAATTCGAAGCAGGGATTTCTTTGGTGGGCAGTGAAGTAAAAGCACTCAGAGAGGGTCGTTGCAACCTAGGCGAAGGCTGGGTGGACCTAGACACGGGCGAGGCGATTTTAAAGGATGTTCACATCGGCCACTACGCCCATGCAAATATTCAAAATCACGAAGAGACAAGAGAGCGCCGCCTGCTGCTGCAAAAGCCAGAGCTCAAAAAGCTTGTCCAGGCAGTCACGCAAAAAGGGCTCGCGGTTGTACCCCTGAAAATCTACTTCAACAAAGACAGCCGTATTAAGCTCGAGATTGCGATCGGCAAAGGTAAAAAGCTACACGACAAAAGAGAAGCTGATAAGAAAAAGGATGCGAAAAGGCAAATTGAGCGAACCCTCAAAGGGCGCTAGCCACATTCATTCTGGCCCAATAATTCACTCTCATTGTAAACACTTAGGACATGTGACCAATCTATGGGCCTGAAGGGCCTAGGATAAAAGCATAGATTCTAGCTACTTTAATGCTTTCAAAACTTGTATCTATCTTGAATAACAGTTAGTAGGCATTTAAAGCAAAAGGAGCCTTCTCGTGCTGTTTCGCCCCATTCAATACACTATGTACCTTGCATTCCCTGCTTTGCTTATGTTGAGCCAAGCCTGTGGAGCGCCAGAGCAAGTCAATAAACTCTTACAGGATAACAAAGACCCATTGGTAATGGCAGTAAGTAGCGCCAAATTTTCGGTCGTCCATATTTCTGGCATAAAAGAAGTTAAAGATAAAAAAACAAAAAAAAATGAGACGATTAGCGAGCAAGGAGCTGGTGTCGTCATAAACCCTAGAGGGTATATACTTACAAATCACCATGTCGTAGATGGCCTCAAACAGATTTATGTTCGAGGATACGAAAAAACTGAACCGGTGGTTGCGACACTTATTTTATCCGATGAAAAATCAGACCTTGCCTTGGTCAAAATCAACTCAAAAGAAAGGCTGCCTATGATCAAAATAGGCAACTCTGACAAGCTCGAGCTAGCACAGCGTATTGCTGCCATAGGCAGTCCATGGGGCCTAAAGGGTAGCGTGACAAGTGGCATTGTTAGCCAATTTGAGCGTTCTGCAGAGGTTAATCAAAAAACAATGCATACAAACTTTATCCAGACCGATGCAGCTATCAACCCAGGGAACTCTGGGGGAGCTTTGATCAATTACAGCGGAGAGCTAATAGGGGTTGTTACTGCCAAACACAGTCTTGCCGAAGGGATTGCTTTTGCAATACCTATTAACAAAGCGCTTGGAATCGTCAGTGAAGCCCTACGCAAAGAAGGTACTAATAAAAAAGCCTATATAGGATGGAAACCCAAACTAACCCAAACCAAAAAAGGTAACAGTTTTGTTGTTATACAAAGCGTAGATGCAAACAGCCCTGCCGCCAAGGCTGGAATCAAGAAAGGCGATATCATCAAGGCTGTACAGGGCTTTAATGCTACGGGGCAACTCAACTATAGAATGCCTCTACAATATCCCCATGATTTGGAGCTTGAATTAAGGCACTTAGAAAACAAACCTTTTCTAAACCTATTGGTTTTCAAACCTACTGACCCGTCGTACCAGAGCGGACAAGAGGCCAATGTAACTGTTTATTTAGGAACCGGCGCAAAAAATGAGCGCGTCACCCTTCCCTCCTGGCATCAAGAACTAAAGCCTCGCCCTTGACACTGAAGTGACTGGATTGAAACACCCTCTTTTTTATAGTTACATAGATACTCTTGGGACTTCGGCCAGGTTTTGCCCATGGACCTACTGCCTAGCCGTATGGGCTTGTTTATTAATACCTATGCTGCACGCCCAAGAAGACGCAGAGCCTACCCTAGCAAAACACTCCTTGTTTTTAACCAATCAGACGCTTCTTCAAAGGGGATTGCTCGCCACTACCAAAGGCTACGCAATATTCCAGAAAAAAACCTGCTAGGATTGAAGGGCTCAAACCTTGGTAAACACATCGTCGATGTAGAAGAGTTTAAGCAAGAAATACTCGTCCCTATCTTGGACTACCTAAAATCAAAGAACCTATCTAAAAAAATCCTTTTTATAATTTACAGCACTGGGATACCAACAGCCGTTGATATATCAAACAAACTAGATTTAAAAAAATACCGGATCACCCACCCGACGTTATCCACAAACGGGCTCACGTTCTTTTACCAAAAAGTTCTGCAAGACGACTTGGGAAGCATACTTTCGGGAACCGGAAACCTATACGCTGAGACCAACCCTTACTTTACTTCACCCGGAAAACCTAGCCAAAAGTTTTCAAAGGCAGGGCTTAGCCCCGAGTACTATTTAAGCTCCTTTCTAGGGGTAAACAAAGGCAAAAAGGTTTTTGGTGGGAAACTAGATGTAAATACAGACCGAGAAATTAAAGATAGCCTATTTAGATCTGTCCGTGCCGACAATTCAAACCCAAAGCGTCTTGTCTATTTGTTAAAAAACAAAAACATTCGGACTTCCCACAGCTCTTACGAGTATTTATTTACAGAGCTTGCTCTCAAAGAGCTTGGCATACAAGTGGCAAACGCAAAAATAGATGGGAATACAGGGGCCCCGTACAGGTTTGACGACTTGATAGGTCTCACCACGGGCTTTGCAAAGATCAACCCCAACCATAATTCGAGTTTTGCGCCCGGTGCTGTCGTTGACAACCTGACAAGCTATGGGGGGATGTTTCATCGCTATCACTCGCAAACGACCCTAAGTGAATTCATTCGCCTTGGGGCTGCAGGAGCAAGTGGATCCGTGGATGAGCCAGGGTTTAACCCTAACAAGTTCACGAGCGCTTTGCTGCACCTGTATTATGCATCAGGACTCACCATGATTGAATCTTACTATGCATCGACCAAAGAGCCACAGCAGCTGCTTATCGTTGGCGACCCACTATGCAGGCCCTACAATGTAGTTAGTGCCGAATAAAGAGAAACACCTGGAGAATGCCTATAGCTTATTTAAAAGGTCATGCAAAAGATAAAAACTTTTTGGTTCTAACTGCTCTAAGGCATTGAGGTATCGCTGTGGTTTCAGATTGAGGTCTCTTAGCTTGCTTTCGAGTTTAGCTTTCAAAACGTTAAACGAGGCCTCCGAATTTTCAACACACTGAAGCTTTGGGTTTTTTTCGGGGCGCTTAGATATCTTCAAATCTCTTCCCAGCTCATAAGCTATGATCATCACAGCTTGCGCAAGGTTCAAAGAAGGCTGAGAGTGTTTGGTTGGCACCGTAACTATGGCGTCACAAAGTGCAAGCTCAGCCAAGCTAAGGCCAGTAGATTCTGGGCCAAACAAAAGAGCCACGCGTAGGTTTGACGCTTTGTCTTCAGTATGTGAACTACAGTGCTTTCCTAACCAACTCAAAAGATCGCGGCTTTCGATAACAGGCTTTTCTATCCTTCTGTGCCTATGGGAGGCTGCAACTACTAGGTCACAATCGGCTACTGCTCCTTCAAGGCAAGAGTAAGTCTGGGCGTTTTCAAGAATTTCTATAGCGTGTTTGGCCAAGGCCCTGGCTTTAGGCCCCTGAATATCTGCCTCAGGCATTGCCAGCCTAAGATCTGTCAGCCCCATCGTTTTCATAGCCCTAGCAGCAGCCCCTAGGTTCGACCCATAGGCTGTGCGGCTAAGAATAATAGACTTTTTCATGTTAATAGAGCTCACTTTAAGGCAAAAGAAAATAGCGGCTTGCAGGTCAGGTTCGGCCAAAAATGGATCGACACGAATTTTTATAGAACCCATTTACTTTTTCTTCAAATCTGCCAAACCACCTTTTACTCCCAGATGAAGACTTTTTAAAAAACTCTATTTGACCACTATACAATTCACCATCCGGTAAACGGCTATACTTTTCGTTTGTTGCCAAGGCTCTCGCCTCCGTGTACTGGTTAGGCCCATCTGCTAGCCTAGCTTCTATAACAGTCGTTTTTAAATCTAAGTCAAACAAACTTTCAAATCTATTTGCTACTCCGGAAAAAATAAATTTATCCGTAGCTGAGGTCGCAAACACGTGCTTAGAGGTCCAATCAGCGACAAGCCAGCCTTTTTCAGTATAGAGAATGTTTCCCAAATGCGCATCACCTATACGGCTAAAATGCCTCGTTTTAACGATGAAATCTAAAAAATCCCTTGCGACTTTCTGGTTATCTACATCAAGAAGGTGAAAGCCAGAGTTAAACCAGTCTCCCAAAGAAAACACCCGTTCATATCGCTCTACGATCGTGAATTCTCCTTTTTTGGCAGCAAAAACCAAAGGAGCTGGTACGGAAAAATCTGCCAAAGCTTGGTAACCTACGCGGTACGAATCACTCTGGCCTACTGCCCACCGGTTTACGGGAACCCGAATCGCCGCTTTTTTCCCCAATTCAAAAATTCTATTTACATTACCTCGACTACTTCCATCTAGTGGTTGCCCTATTACAAAGGATTTACCGGTGCTAAAAACAATGCGGTCACCGGCTTTTAATTTTTGAACCTTTTCTTCGTATTCGTCTACGAATCCATTGGCATCGAACAAAACAATAGGCTTACGATCGGCAAACGCGGAGTTTGTGCATAAAAACACGAATAAAAGATAAAGAAACAAAATTAACCTCCACCAATGCTAGAAAAGCAAAAAGAGTCGTCACGAATATAAAAAAACTATTTTAAGCCAGGAACTCCCCTAGCAAAGGGCCGCAGCCGCTCATGTATGGTTTTTATAGCATAAAAACAGCTGGATACAGCAAACACCTGTTAAAAAAACAGTAAATATAGTGACTTAGCTGATCAGGCCAGCAGACACCAAGTCCTTTGTTTGAGCTTCTGCTAGCTTAGCTGAACTGTCGCCCCGCAAGAAATCAAATACATTTTTCTCGATACCATACAAATCTGGATCATGTTGCAATTCGTTTCGGACAAACAGTAAATAATTAGTCTTTTTATTCGGCTTAAAGCTTTGCGGTTCATTGTCCAGGTTCTTTGCCCAATCAACTGCCTGTGCAACTTCATAGTCGAGCTTTAGAACGCGGAAAGGTTTGGCCGTAAAGCTATCATCTAAAGTTGACGAGCTTCGCAAAGCGGCGCCAAAGCTTGCCCTACTCAAATCCAATATAGCACCTTCAAACTCCAGAAGACCGCCTAGCCACTCAGCATGCCCTGTAAACGCTGGGTGGTCTAGATTAGCCGCAACACACTGCAGAAACTCTCTCGAATATTCATTTTCACCATTTATATCCGCGCTAAAACGCATAGCAGTGGGCTCAAAGGTTTTTTTCCAAAAGTCATACACCGCGTCTTCTTCTAAAAAAAGAAATAGGTTTGGTAACTGTTTCCACAAATCATCCAAACGACCCTCTGCTTGCTCGTTGCCGTACTTGTTTAGCTCATCGTCAGATCTTAGAGCTTTGACTACCTCTACTTCAGAACTTTCAAGCTCAGCAAACAAAGCGTGTTCATTCAAACTGAAACCATCGGGTTGCCGCAACAAAAGCGTAAGACTTCTCAGCAGTGCTTTACTCATAACGACCTAGCCTCTCTTCTTACCTGGCCTATACTTTCAGATAATCCAGGCATAGCTGACTTTTCTAAAATACCGTTTGCCACCTTTACTTCATGCATCAACTCTTCGAAGGTTGGTATGTTCTGGTCTCTTTCCACAATAGTAAACTGAGGTGTTTTTTTCGCAGCTAGATACGCGTACAAGTCCCACACAGGTGCTGGGATGTTGCTTCCATGCGAATCGTAAAGCACCCCGTCTTCTTCATCACCGCCGGCAAGGTGCACGCCTTCTACAAAGTCCAGGTTAATTTCATCTATCCACTTATAAGGGTCGAAGCCAAAATTAACGCTATTTATATATGTATTTGCAAGATCCATAATCATCTTACAACCGGTCTTTTCTAGGATTCTGTTGATAAACTCAGTCTCGCTGTATGCGGAGTCAGGCACTACAAACCTGTTTGTAATATTTTCGATAAGAAACGGGACTTGCGTCTGATCTTGGATTTTAGAAATATTGTCACATACCCCATCCATAATCTGTTTGGTCCAAGGCAAAGTGGTTAATTGTCCTATTTCAATCCCATCAAATTTTGTAAAGCACAGGTGATCACTATAAAAAACCGTGTTAACCTGGTCCATCACCTGCTTTATTTGATTAAAATGTTTTTGGTGGAACTCACCAGAAGACCCAATAGACATCTCAACACTGTGAATTACAACTGGCACTTCAGATTTCTTTAGCATTTCTAAAAATTCGTCTTTTTTACCAAAAAAGAAACTCTCTGGGATAAGCTCTACGATAGGAAGCTGACCAACCAGATCTACCACACCATCTCTTTGAGCAATTTCAAATGGCAGCTCTAAACCGACACCGTATTGTTTAACCATATTGCCTACCCGTTCTGTTTAACCACACAGTCTCTACATTTTTTTCTATTACGTCTGAGGAAAACAGTGCCATGGCAGTGGTATTCCAGCCCATGGCACTTAAAACTCAGATAAATTCAAATGCCTTCTAACGGCCACACCTGCGGCTACAACCACGTGAACATTTTCGGCTACAACCACGAGAGCATCTTCGGCTACAGCTACGAGAACATTTGCGGCTACACCTACGTGAACATTTTGCAGAAGTAGTAGTCTCAGAACTTCTTCCAGATAGCGTGTTTAACTTGTTCATTTTTTTGTCCTCCATTGACGGTTTATTAAATATATCTATTCGATCCACCTGCAGTTGAATCGTTTAGACTAGGTTTGATATTCGAAACTTCCCGTGGTTCGAATTGATAAAAATTATCTACGTCCAAATTCTTTGGAACAACATGAGAGACAAGGCAAATAGATTTGTCTTCTTTTCGCTCGTTTAGCGCTGCTACAACATGCCGGACACTTAGGTCATCTAAGGCTGCAAAAGGCTCATCCAAAAGCAATACACTCCGGTCGCTCAACAAAGCACGCGCAAGCGTGATTCTATACTTCTCGCCTTCACTTAAGTTCTTCCCTTGGTCTAGAATCTTCACATCTAGGCCACTCTTACCTTTAAATCTTGTATTTAAATTCAGGCTTTCCAACACTCCAAGAAGGTCTTCATCTGAATAGCTCTGCCCAAGCTCTATGTTTTCTCTGAGGGACCCTTGGAATAAAAATGGTACTTGCTCTACGTAGGCGGCTAGATTGGTTGAAAGATAGTGATCTTTCTTCCCATGATATTTTCTAGAAAATGAGTTTTGCGTGTTTATCTTCATCGTAGAAAAGGATGCGCTACGCAACCCACTAAGAAACTCTAAAAAAGTTGATTTACCGCAGCCTGAGTGACCCTGAATCACGGTGAGTTCACCCTGATTTAAAGAAAAATTAAAAGGCTTCATAAGCATCATGCCATCAGTAGCGTGTAGCTGAATATTTTCTAGGTCTATGCTTTGAACCTGTTCCTGGGCTAAAAGATCTTCTAGCTCCTGGTAAATTTCTTGTTTGGGCGGCTGAAGTAGCAAGGCAAGCCTGCCACCTTCAATAAAGTAAAGATTCCAGTCAAATATAGAGCCGATCAGCGACAACGCACTTGTATAAAACATGCCAATATAGAAAGGGAAAACCAAGACTTCACTCAATCCAAGCTGGCCTTTATTGAGAGACCAGGCAGCTCCAGATAGGCAAACAGTCAACAGGGCTTGAGAAACAAAAGAGTTTGCTCCCATTAAGGACCCGATGATCTTTGCTACTCTCATGCTTGAGATAATAAGGCTATCTATCTTCCGCTTGAACTTTTTATTCATAAAAGATTCAGCAGAAAAACTACGGACCGTACGGAAGCCTTCATAGTTTTCCATAAAACCCTGAAAAATTTCACCGTGCGTGGTTCTCAACGACTCAAGTAAAGGGTTTATTTTAGTTTGCACCCATAAGTTTAGGAGCGCAACGAAGGTTGCCGTCACTAGGCAAATGCTCGCAGCTAGAGGACTATGAAGATAAAATAGAACTGTGATTCCCATTACAGTAACAAAACTTTGAAACTGTGAAGGAATACTTGTAGTGATAAACTCTTGGGCGCTTCTAAGATCCATCGATAGCCGCGTCAACCAATCTCCGCGCTGGCTCTCGTCAAACGAGCGAGCATTTGATTTTTGAATTGATTTTAGTGCTTGTACCCTAAGGCTTGCTTCAACCTTTAAAGTAAGCCACTCCTCTACGATTTGACTAACCACCGATGAAACAAGAAGACACGCAGAGACTACAAGACCAAAAACAATCAGTGGCTTTAACAGGCTTGAGATATCTTGTATTTTGCCATCCGCTATAAGAGTAGCGCCATCCGTGAAATAAATAAGGAGCCGGGGCGGCAAAAGCCCAATCAACGAGCCAACGGCACCCACGGCTACTGCGAGGTAATACTTAGAGCCGAGCCCCGATACTTGCGTGTACAAGAGGCTTAAAGAAGCTGAAGTCTGTTGGTCATGTCTGCGATTCATGTATTTTTTATAGCACGGCGAAATTCAGCACCGCAATATGGCAGAATGACACGGTGAAACCTTGTCCATCTGTTCACGAATAGCTGTTAAAATAATAATAAAAAATGGAGGTTTTTTTAAAGAGTTTTGGGTACTGCTATGCAAAACCAAACATATTTTAACGCGCCGCGAAAAAAAATTAAACAAAAACCATATTCAGTGATACGCCAATTGGGCCACTATATTTTATTGCGCATGGCTAATGTAATAAAAGTAGGGTTTGTTTGGCGCTGCTTTATTCTTTTTTATTTGAATTTAACTGTTTCAAACACTTCCGGGTGAAGTTATCCATTTATCTAGAGACGCAGACTATCTGCGACTACCTACCATCAACGGCGAAGAGCCACAATTGGTGAAGAGACCCTAATAAGGGTCAAACAAGAATTTTTCAGCAGCTGTGTTTTTGATAAAAATAAAATGGTCGGGGTGACAGGGATCGAACCTGCGACCTCACGCTCCCAAAGCGCGCGCGCTACCATCTGCGCTACACCCCGAACCATTAACACGAGCCAGGCGGCTCGAGCTTAGAAAGGTAACAGAAACTCAGCTGCGTGCATAGACCGGTAGGTGCCTGATTTGCTGCAAAAAGAACCAAGCTGCTGGTTAAATTTTATGCTACCTATAGAAAACTGGGTCCAGCTAGGCTGTTAGCCCAGCCTCTAACTTTGGACCTCTACCTGGAGAACAGTCTGTGGAAATACAAACAAGCTATGAGCCAGAGCTAACGGCAGACGGGTCTTGGACCATGAGAAACCATGAGATCGACGAGTGCTTTCACTCGGCTATGGGCGCAGAAAAAGAAGCAAAGCAGCTATACTTAGAGCCTGCCTTGCCGTGGCTGAGCACGCCTATGGCGAGTGTCACCGTTCTAGATGTGGGATTAGGCCTTGGCTACAACGCCATATCACTTGTTGATTGGTGGCATAAAAACAGAGCAAGTGCAGCCAAAGAAATCCACCTGGTAAGTCTAGAAAAAGATGTAGATCTAATCCGAGCATTTACAGCTAGTAAAGGAGCCTGGCAACAAAACTGGGCCAAAGAACGCCTAGACTATTTAAGCTGTTTTGGTGCATGGCATGATACTGATAAAAACTACACGGCTAAATACGAGGCCGACGGCAGCTCTTTTCAGTGGACTATTATTGCAGGAGACGCTTTAAACGCTGATCTCTCGAGCTGGCAGCTTGATGTCGTTTGGCAAGATGCTTTTAGCCCACAAAAAAACCCTCGGCTTTGGTCTGTGAAATGGTTTGAAAAACTAAAAAACCACTCAAACCCAAATGTCTGCTTATTTACCTACAGCGTTGCAGGAACAGTCAAACGCTCACTCGAAGC
This sequence comes from Oligoflexales bacterium, assembly GCA_023301565.1. GTDB lineage: Bacteria > Bdellovibrionota_B > Oligoflexia > Oligoflexales > JALZUQ01 > JALZUO01. The sequence goes on along the minus strand of JALZUO010000105.1, from coordinate 8,646 downwards.
AGCAGGCTGGAACTATGAGAAGATAAAACGGAGCGATGCGACTCACAAGAAGCAATGGCTGCGAGCAAAGCTCAACCCCATGAAAGAGAGGGGGTATGAGCACACATAAAAAACGCAAAGACATGGTAAAATATTTAGCGAAGACCGGAAACCACAGCGATAGCTGTGCCTAGCAAAAGGAAGTCTAGCTTTGCAAATCAACCTACTCATCACTCTCTTTGTCTTTTCTCTTTCGACTTTTACTCATGCGCAGGTCAATAACCGCGAAGAAGAGTGGGCACCTTCAAGCTCCGACATCCCGCAGTACGAGAAAAGCACTCCAGATCGGGTTAAAACTTCTATAATAAACCAAGTACAGCCGGTAGAAAACCGCGGCATGGTAGAGTCCTCCTCAAAGCTAGGCCGAACCCACAATACATCGAATCAAAGGCAAAATTTTACTAACATTTCTACTAGTAAAGGTGGTTTTTGGTTATTCCCAGATTGGAACCCACCAAAGTTTAAGCTTCTTGTTCGACCTGTCGGCGGGCAATCCTTTTACAAAGACCCACTAAGCGGTGATGATGTTCGGATCACAGAAGTTGGCATAGGCATGCAAGTAAAAAACATTCCAATTATCCCCGGAAACCCTGGCCTAGTGTTTAGCCCAGCAGGGACTTATGCCTATGGCCTTTACAATCAATCGGGAGAGGGTACAGATGACTTTTCAAGGTTTTGGGTCGGCGCAACAGCACACCTTTACTTTAATTCTCTGCGGTTTAAGTTTGGAGGCTACGTCGGAAAATGGCGGCAACGCTCTGACGACACGGCAGACTTCGAAACAAACCTGCACTCCTACCAAGCCGGCGTGGCACTGAAAGTAAACAAGAAAAACCATATTGCATGGGATGCTGACTACCGCCGACAGTTTACGCTTGAGTTTGATTTGCCAACGCTCACGGAAATTGATCAATGGCTCTACTGGGATGCGAGCATGAAGTTTTTGAAAATGCACCTTAGGTTTGGTCCAGGGGTCAAGTCGACTAGAATTTTTGACCCACCAGGCGAGGAAATCGACAAAGGCAACGCGTTTTTCCTACGTGCCAGCTCAAGTTTTCAAATTTGGAATCTTGTGTCGGGTAGTTTTGGAGCGGTCTATATCATTGATGACAACTATGACGCCGAAATTTTTGCCAACCAACCGTACAGAACTCCTTTCCAAAGTAGAAAAGGTGCATTTTACGACATTGCCCTTGGAGAAGGTACTCTTGATATCCATACGAGAGTTAACCTCAGCAACCTCACCCCTGGAGTTTCCCTTTATCTTCTTTACAACCACCGGATATACGACGCTTTTGACTCGGATGACCGCCGGCATGAACGCGGGTTTAGCATTGGCGGCGGCTACGCCTTGCCGATCCGGACCTTGCCTTAACTCAGCAATTGCTTAAAAAGCGAAAATCAAAATAAAAATCTATACAAAACAGCCTCTTGCAGACAGAGGCTGTTGTTTTTTTTAATAGCTCCGATTTACCTAAAGAGGCGTAAAGACTGAAAAAGCCAGTCTACCCTCTTAAACGTTCAAGCCCCTAATCGCATCATCCAGGGGACGCAACAGAAAGGTAAAGACTTGGGTAAACCGCACAAAACAAAACCAATCCGCATTAAAGACCAAGCATCTAATGCTAGCGCCACTAGCTTGGACGTATCTTTAAGTTCTTCTGATTTAGATGAAAAAAAAGGTCTGGTTTGGGCTACCTGCGACAAGGTCGTTACGACTGGCCTGGTTGACTTTGTTTCGCGGGTTTTAGAGTCCCAGGGTTTTGCTATCAACCTTGAAAACACCCTAGCCTGCTTGGAGTCGGTGGAGTTTAGCCATGTGACAACGGACGAAGGCACATACAATCATGGCGTAAGCTTTTTTCTACCGAAAAAAACCAGGCATGGAAGCCTTATCAAGCAGCTATACTCCGAACTAGAAAGTTATGGAGATAAAAAGAATGCATCTGAATCGCTTAAGAAAAAAGTGGAAAAACTGACTCGCGACATAGCAAAGCTTTCTGCAACTAATGAAAAAAGCGAAGAAAAACTCCAGGAACTAAAAGCCAAAATAAGTATCCATTCAGGATCCAACCAGTCAGATAGTGCAAACCAAAAAGACTCTACAAGCGGTGACATTCGTTTTTGCACCCTAGACAACCTAAACTATGAAAAACGCCTGATGGACATAAAAATGAATAGAAAAAGACTTACAATTGGTATGAACTGGTTAGCAAGCTCCGGAAAAATACCTAAAGAAGGCCAAGGCTGTATAGCCGTTTTTCACAAAGAAAAGGTCCACGGGCTAATCGTATTGCCAACTACTGCAAGCAGCTCATCTCCCGTAGAGTCGATGGCTGCAACAGTGCTCTATAGCAACCAAGACCAAATCCGCATCCGAGACGAACAACGCAGGCTTATCACCTTAAGAGCACACAGCATCGCTGAAAAAGAAACATTCAAAGCGCTAAAACGAGGCGATTTCGTAAAGCTAAGTCATGTTGGTGGAAACATTCTGTGGCTAGAAGCAATCAAAAACCAAAGCCAAATAAAATACAAAGATTTCATACAAAAAAAATTAATCGAACGCTCTATAGAAGAAAATCAAGAATTAATAGCGGAGAAAAAACATGCTTAAACCTCACGGAGTACGATACGGATCTGACCGTGGTTGGGTATCGAAAACAACCGAAATAGTCTCTCTTATTCTAAGCATCATAGCTCTCGTGCTTGTAAGCTTTGCTGTTCTTTCCTTTATCCCTGTCGAACGTTTGTTTGACTGGCGCGGGATCATGATTGTTCTGGTTGGAACAGCTGGCTCTACTTTGTTTCAGTATAAAATCCAAATATGGCTCCATACGTTCAGCCTGTTTGCTGGGAGTTTAGTGAGGCAGTCAGACCTGGAAAATGATTTCGCTATGAACCAGCTTGATACGGCGATCTTAAATGATGCAACCCTTGCCGAAATAAGAAATGCGTCAGAGTTAAACGGCGACATCATCAATGATGCCAGCTTTATGCAGCAAAATGGACTCTTAAATGAAGAAATAGAGGAGTACCTGGTAGCCAAATTAGATGAAGAACTTTCCCGCAGAAGATCCTGCGTCGAAATGGTTGAAAACGCCGCACGCATTGCACCTGCATTAGGGCTGTTTGGAACCGTTTTAGGTTTAGTCGGGGTCTTGCGCTCTTTGTCCACACCAGATCAAATTGGTCCGGCCATGTCACTTGCACTTATGACCACAGTCTACGGTGCTGGACTTGCATCGGTGATTTTAAACCCGATCGCGGGAAGGCTTTCTTCACAAAACGGGCAATTTGAGGACTCCTACGGAGCGATTTTAAGTAAGATACGTATTCTACTGCTAAGAGAAGAGCGAAAAACATCTGCAAAAGATATCCACCCGCCTCTCTCAGCAACAGGAACGGAGTAGACGATGCCGGAAGGATTTCGCCGCACGAGAACGGGCCGCAAAAGCCAGGTTACTGAAACTTTCTATGTAAGTTTCAGTGATCTGATGCTCCTGCTATGCGTGTTTTTTGTAATGCTCCTTGGTGCATCAAAGGTACAAGAAGGTAGCTTCGACGAGCTAAGGGCTGGATTCACAGGAGATCAAGCATCGTCTCTAGGAACTCTTGAAAAATCTCTGAAAAAAGTCACCGAAAATAACCAAATCTTTAGCGTTTCTAGGGATGCCCGTGGGGTCCGCCTAGATATGGACTCCATTGCACTTTTTGATACAGGAAGCGCCGTCCTAAAGGCGAACACGTTGAACTCACTTGTGAACGCATTACGCACGGTTTCAAACTCAAAATATAAAATTGATGTCGAAGGTCACACGGATGACACGCCTCTGTACAAGGTGCAAGACACAGACTTTGGCAAAGAAATAGAAACCAACTGGTCACTGTCTGGACGACGCGCAAGTGCAGTAGCACTTTTACTGAAAAAAATTGGCGTAAAAGACAGCAGGCTAAGAGTCGTAGGTTATGCAGATACGCAGCCCAAAGAGAGCATCTCTGGGAAAACAGGAAACCGCCTCCAAAGCGCAAGACAAAAAAACCGCAGGGTATCCCTTTTACTACACGGAACAAGTAAAGATGTAACTGAGAGAGATCAATAATGGATTTTTTCAAAAAACTATTTCAAGCACCTGCAGATAAGACAAAAAAAAGCAGCGTCAATGATGGTGAAAACAAATGGAGCTCGCATGTCCACGGCGTGTCGATCACGACACGCGTGTTTCAAAACGACATTGGTATGCAAAGCATAGAGATTACCAACGGGAAATCCAAAGAGTCTATTGAATTCCCCCGACACTGTCTGGATGCAACCCTAAAAGCCCTGGCACAAGTTAAAGACAAGGCCAGGAAAGCTGCGAAGGCTGAAACCCCTGAGGCAGACACAATCCAGCAAGAGGTGTTTTTTAACGGAAAACGCGCACTAACTATAGAAGTGCACCCAGGGATTGAACAGCGCGCAGTCATACGAGCTGAGCACCCATCTCGGACGGGCAATAAAATACTAAACATCCCAGTAAAAAGCCTTACGGTTCTCGAAGAGCACTTTGGAAAGGTTTACAAGAGTAATCACCTAATCTTAAACAGCATTGTGGACTATCACCACCTTTTTCAGTTTACATTCGAGGGCGAATCAGAAAGCATCAAATCTGACCTAGCCGTACGAAAAAATGCGCTCTGGGAGATCGTTCCTTACCAGTACCAAGCGTCGCGGGCTCCTACGAAGATAGGCCAAGGCGGCATTCCAAACCTAGAAAAACCAAGTCAAAAATCAGGGGGGAAAGTTAAAAAATCTCTTGGCGATAGAGATAAAACCCGCATTCAAAAATTTGACCTAGACAGAATCCTAAACAGAAATGCTACGCCTAACGCGTCTGACTCAGGTGGTAAAGACCCGGCTAAGAGGAAGACAAACCGATCTTACATAGAACTTCCCGTGCTAGCATCTGCCATCAAAAACCTTCAGCAGATACCTATTGAAGCCGAGTTTTCTTCGGATGAAATCCAGGAAATACGTGAGATGCTCACACACAAGAAAAAACTTCAATACTGCCTGGGTTTTGAGATCGTTGATGCAATCTTTAAAGAAAACTCAGCTCTAAAATCATTTAGATTTCCACTATATTTTCTTTTTATGGACATTGAAGAGTCTGGTAACAAAATATTTTTAAAGCCAAAGCATGATAACAGGCTTCATATAAACCATATAGGTCTGGCTGCACTTGCATCAAAGCTTGGAAAAGTGTCTAAAAGCATGGATCCTGTTGAATACCTTTTTCGGTCCATGCAATCACAGAAGATACAAGTAAACGACCAGCTAGAAGATTTCCGAATGATGCGATCACTTCCCGTCTCTTCGGATCTTTTTACCCAAAACCGCGAAATCTTGTTTGGCCCGGACAGTGAAAAGAATATTGGCGGAATCCTTTCGTTTCTTGAGCTTAGAGGCCTTGACATTGATACAGACTCTGCATTTCTGTACCCTTTGGCGACGAGCCAGTCTATCTTGCATAGAAGCTTAGCTGATGACCTAGAGCATATTCAATCTGTTGCTAAAAACACAAGGTCGAGGTTTGACTCGTCACTATTAGGAAAGTTTCTTTCTGTCGAAGAGCCTGCTAAAAAACCTGTAAACGAAAAGGACAACGACAACCAGCCCCCAGCAAACCTCGCACCTGGAGTAGAGACCAGCTCGAGTGAGCGACTTAGAGGTCTCCTGTATAACCACAACATTGTTCTTTTGGAAGGCCCTCCCGGGACAGGAAAAACTTTTAGTATCCGAAATCTTTTGATTGATGCTATCTGCAATGAAAAGCGTGTACTTATAACCTCTGACAAAGAGGGTGCTATCGACGCACTTTTAGAAAAAATGGAAGAATACGCCTGTAAAGACGACTCGCTTTCTTACCAGGGAAAAAAGAATATCCGGCTATGGAAGGCTGCTATCAAAGCCGTTCGCTCAGTCCCCAATAGCACATCTTCTCTGGAAAAGTGGGCACTTGACCTCAAAAAAGAGCTCAACCTAAATGAAACAGGTGGGTTTGACCGGGAACCTGATGGCGAAACAGCATACAACAAACTAAACCAGCTTATTGAGAGCATAAAAACCCAAATCCGGCGCATCCAAAAGGCTTTGGACTACTTCAACCCTGAAGATAACACCAGTATCTCTCCGCAGTTTAGGCATGCTACGACAGATGCGGACATTGCAGGCCTCGTGACATTTGTCGAAGAGCTTCACTCCAAGGACCAGGCTGACGCTCATAGACTCTGGATGTTTCTAAAAAACAGAGAGTACCTTAAAGCTGGGCGCCTGGATGATTGCATGGACTTTGTCCATCCATTTAGTTGGGAGCAAAACTTTCCTCAGCTAAAAACCGCGCAAACGTTTCTTTTTGACATGCTAAGAGTAAAACCAACTTTTAAAGAAAGCTTTACTCGCAAAAAAATAAAAGAAGGCTCAGACCCTATTTCCAAACATATTGCTCATATCTGGAACAAGAAATATAACAGCGAGCGTTCTAGTGTCCGCCGTCTTTGGGACCGTGTGTCGGGATACTTTTACTACCCTTTAACCGCTGAAATACAAGACCACATAGCAATATTACAGAATTCAATAGAGCTGCATAAACTGGTCAAGAGTAGCAGCGGCCTCTTAGAGAGATCACTAGAAGAAATCCACGACCATATATCGAACCCTACAGACTCGGTCCCTCTTGGTATGCAGCTTCTAAAAACGCTTTTTGAAAAACGTTTTATGAAGGGCGAAGACCCTATCCACAGGCAGCATGCCATACATTCAAACCTCAAAGGCATAGAAACACTTGAGCAAAAAAGAGATGATCTGATTCACCAAGTGTTTCAAGCTAAGTTAAAAAAAATAGCTCGCGACGCAAATGCAGTGACCGGTGCCGGCGGAACATCTCCGTCCACCTCTATTTCTACTCTTTTGCAGAACATTTCTAAAATTGGAGACTACGAAAAAGCTCTACCTTCGATTAAAGAACTGCAAAAGCTTCTTTCAGATACCTTTCCCGTGTGGATATGTAGAAAGCAGGTAGTTCCCTTTGTTCTGCCATGCACTGAAAAGAGCTTTGACCTGGTCGTGGTCGACGAAGCGACCCAGTGCCGGGTAGATGATGGCTTACCTCTTATATTTAGAGCAAAAAAGTTCTTGGTCGTCGGTGATGACAAGCAAACGGTGCTAGCTAAGAACTCGCCTGTAGATGACTACCTTTTCAATGAGTTCTCGCTTGAAGAGCTTCTTCGCTCTAGCCAAGCCCGCGGCGTCAAAGGGGGTGGCTCGCATATCTTTGGACTGGTCAAAGGTATCCGCGAAGCTTCTGTGATGCTGGACGAGCATTATCGCTGTCCTCCTGACATCATCGCATTCTCAAACAAGTACGTTTACGACGGTGAGCTCAAAAACATGCAGTGGAAGAGCCGCTCGGCCGGGCCATCGCTTGTGATAGATCACTCGGAAGGACGGTTAAAAACAGGGCCAAAACGACAAGAGTCAGGCCAGTTCAAAGGTATTGAAACAGATATGGTCGACAGGTTTATGGACTTTGTCTATAAGCAAATCCTTGCCATTGAAAAAGAACGTGGTACACGCGTACACCTGGATACTGAAGTTGCAATTTGTTACTTCCTGCTAAAAAACGAACCCTACATTAAACGCATCAAACCCGATTTAATCCGCAAACTTCGTGGACGCGGTGAAAACATCTTAGATGGCGCCGGCGCGGCCCTACAGGGAAAAGAACGTAACTACATATTTTACCTCTGGGACATGTCTAAATCAAACATGATGGCTTTTAGCCAAGGTGATGATGAAACCAAAAGAAAAGGCGAGCTCAACGTTCTTATGAGCCGGCCAAAACTTAAATCTTATCACTACTTGCACCACGGGTTTGCCAAGCTAAACCATGCAAGGTCGTCCATTGCTACGTTTTTATGGGATGCCCACTTAGAGGGTAGAGAAAACAGAGAAAAAGGTTTTCAGCCGCGGCTGCAAAGACCCGATCCAAGCTTTCACCCATGGGGACGAGGTAGTGGGCAGCTTATCCAAAAAGTACTTCTGCGCACACTGCCCGACAGATACTCTATTGGATCCACTCAGCAATCAGTCTACAACTTCGACTATAGCGTGAGCGTAGGAGACCCCAAATACAAGATTGACCTGATGCTCACACCAAACCCGTCTATAGGTAAAAATAATCCTGCTGTTGGGATCGTTGATTTAGCACAGTTTTCTATGCATGGATCTTCTGCTGATGAAATCAAAAATTTCTATTTTCAAATAAAAAGAGCTACACCAAAGATTATCCCAATTTTTGCATATGTTCATGAAATAGCTGATTCAGATTCTATTGTAAGCAATAGGCTTAAAGCCATATTAGATCGTTATGCAAAACCAGTTCAGTTGAGTGCTAGTGCTTAGAAAAAAAAGAAGGCGCAAAAAGCAGACTTTAAGAAAATATGTTCCACAAACAATCCTATTGCCTAAATGAACGCTTCCCTGGTGGTCAGGAAAGTTGACGCATATAACAATAACACGTTCTGCTAGCTAGCGGAAAGCAGCCACAGTAGACAGCCGCCAATGCC
>JALZUO010000104.1 GCA_023301565.1 Oligoflexales bacterium | reverse complement strand
TTGAAACCAGGGTTGAAGCCCGCAGGGGAGTTTTGTCCGCGTTTTTCTATTTTGCACCTGCGTGGAATTAAAAACACCAGCTCACCAGTTTGGGTGCAGCAGCGTTTGGAAGCTGCTGGTATTCGCCCGATCAGCCGTATTGTTGACGCCACAAACTATGTCATGCTCGATCTTTGCCAGCCAAACCATGCTTATGATCTGCGTTTTATAGACCCTCAGCAAGGTATGGGTGTGCGTTTTGCTTCCTCTGGTGAAACTTTTGAAACCTTAGATGCAAAGACGCACGAGTTATCTGAAAATGATCTAGTCATCACCAACGGCAGCCAAGCAGTTGGTATAGCAGGTGTGATGGGTGGTAAATCTTCTGAGGTCCGCAGTGATACCAGCGAGGTTTGGGTTGAGTCGGCTGTGTTTGATCCAGCCCATGTCCGAAAAACTGCAAAGCGGCATGCAATCAAGACCGAAGCAAGTCATCGTTTTGAGCGCGGGGTAGATTTGCAGGGTGTAGCGAGGGCTGGGCAGGCCGTAGCTGATTTGATTGTTTCGATGCATAAAGATGCTGGAGATCGGCTGCCAGAGATACTAGGGCAAGCTGACGACTATGCCAAAAAGATAGAAGCTCAGTTTGTAGCGCTGCGGCCATCGCGGGTGCAGCAGATTCTTGGGGTTTCTTTGACGGACCAAGAGATCAAGTCTTATATGGAATCATTGGAGTTTCGCGTATCGGACTCAGCCGGTGATCGTCTGCTTTTTGAAGTCCCTTCACATAGGCAAGACATTGAGCGCGAAGCAGACCTGATCGAAGAAGTAGGGCGTATGCACGGCTTTGATAAGATCAGCCCTGAGCTACCAAGAATGTCGATTGAACCTGACCCAGGTGGTTTTCTCGAAGATCTGGTTTACCAGGTAAAAAGCGTGTGGGCTGCTAAGGGTTACAACGAGATGGTCAGCTATTCGTTTATCTCGCAAAAGTTTGCCGAAGACTTGGCGCTTTCAGCTGACCACCCTTTGCAAAAAACCCTAAAGCTAAAGAACCCACTGAGCGACGCTTTGGCTGTGATGCGGCCATCTCTGGCGTTTTCTTTGATAGAAGCCATAGGAAAGAACAACCGTAGCGGGACACCTTACTGCCAGTTTTTTGAATGTGGGCGTGTGTTCCATCCTCCTACGACAACGGCCAGCGCCACGCAGTTTCCTTATTTGGGTAGCGCTCTTTCTAATTATAGGCCTATCTTTTTACGTAGCCATGCGACCTCAGAAAGCCGCCCTATAGAGCGTTTGGTCTGCGGTGGTATCGCAACCTCCCCTAAAAAACCGAGTCTTAGACACACGCAGAACGCCAATAAAAACGTTTACACACTTTTAAAAAGAGACGTCAGAAACTTTCTTTCTGGCCTTGGCTGCAGTCAGGTTAGTTTTGAAGCAGAAGGTGACTCCCAGGCATTACCTTACCTCTATCCGGGGCAAGTTGAGTTTTTGCGGCTGGGCTCAAGGGTTTGCGGATACATTGGCCGCGTGCACCCAGAACAGCTCGAAAAGTCTGGGCATGGCGACAAGTGGAACGCAGTTATGTTTGAGCTAGACCTTGGGATGCTCACCGAAGCGCTCGAAAGCTTTCGTAGGGCGCCGTTTAACCCTGCTAGGTTCCCTTCTTCGGCCAGAGACTTTACTGCGGTTGTGGCCAAAACAGTTCAGCATCAAGATATTGCAGAGCAGGTTAGGGGTTTGAACATTGCTAGTCTCGAACGCTTTGAGCTTATAGATATCTACGAAGGTCCTCAGCTTGAAGGTGCAAAAAAGAGCATGAGCTACCGCTTTTACTTCCGTAATCCGCAAAGAACCCTCAAAGATAAGGAAGTGGATACGGACTTTGCAGTTATTTCCGCCCACTTAGACCGCGTTTTAGGCAGTTGAGCACTCAGACTTTCCCATAGCTTATATTTTTTGGTTTAATTTTGGTCTAGGTTTTTATGCCTTGAGATGTTTTGAGGAGGATTCTCGTATGAAATTTCAAGTTCACTGGATGCACGTAGTTGCACTCTCTGCCGTTATGGGCGCTTGTACATTGTTTAGCAATAAGCTTGCTACTTTTACTGGTGGTGGTATCTCCGCCGACGACTTTAAAAAAGCCTTGGCTCAGCTTGGGCCACAGGGTGAGCGCATCAAAAAAGATGAAGCCATCAAAGAAAAGTTTTTGGATCATCTTGTGAACCAAAAGCTTATCGAAGCCAAAGCTAAAGCCGACAAGTTTGATTCAAGTGCCACTTTCAAAAAGAAGATGGATGCAATCAAAAGAGAAGTATTGTCGCAGAGCTATGTAGAACACTACATAGACGAAAACTCGACTGACGCGAAAGCTAAAGAGTACTTCACCAAAAACAAAGGTGAGTTTAGCGACGAAGAAGTTAGGGCGTCTCATATTCTTTTCAAAAAAGACGAAGCAAAAGCAAAAAAAGTTTTAGCAGAAGCTTTGAAAAAAGGCGCAGATTTTGCTGAGCTTGCTAAGAAGAACTCAGAAGGCCCTACTGCAAAAAAAGGTGGAGACCTAAACTTTTTTGGTAGAGGAGCTATGGTTCCAGAGTTTGAAAAAGTTGCTTTCGCGAGTAAAAAAGGTGTGATTCACCCTGAGCTAGTAAAATCACAGTTTGGCTGGCATATCATCAAAGTTACCGACAAAAAAGGTGGCGGTGACGTGAAGTTTACTGATGCGATCAAAAGCAAAGTTAAAAACAAGCTAAAAAGAGAACTGTCTTCTTCTTTTATCGAGACCCTGCGTAAAGACGCAAAAGTTGTTATCAAAAAAGACGCTCTTACAAAGCTAAAGTTCTAGTAAGCCTAGAGTTTTAGATACAAAAAAAGGCCTCGTTCTAACAGTTGAACGAGGCCTTTTTTGATTTGTGTGCCAGGGTGCGAGAGTCGCTGACACCAGTAAAACTGGCGTCAATAAAGCGGGGGTCAGGTCCTCTAACTTAATTTAACTGTGGCTGTATTTGATTTTGTTGTTGTCGCTGTCAAACTTTGAGGTGCCGATGCTGAGTTGTAGTTGGCATCTCTACTATCTCTAGCCTTGCGTATTCTAAGGCTGAAAAGCTTTCCTCGGAAAAACTGTAAGCAAAGTAATGGATCTCATAGTTCACTCCTTAAAAAAAATGATTAGATTCTTGCACCTTCTTGTTGTCAACAAAGCGCTTGGGCGGCAACGGCTTGATGATGGGGTTGTTGTAGTGGCAGCATTCTGATGCCTTTTCGCTGGTTCTGGACTGGGTAAGGCCTGCCCACGCGTAGGTTCTTAAAAAACAGTCTTCTGCGCTAAAATAGAATCAAAGCTCTTAAACCCCTTTGCGGAGTGTCAAAACGTGAAATCAAGAAGAAGTATCTGGAACTACATCCAAAGACCAAAAATTCAAAATGCATTTAATAAGTATGCTTTTTTCTATTTTACTTTCACCTTGCTTCTATACGGAGCGATCACAGCATTGATGTATTACAACATGATGCAGATCTTGATTCTAGATGGCACGACCTCTGCTGAGGCAACAGACCAGCTTGCTCGAACGATTTTTGTTTCTATGGGTAGCTGCTGGGCGTATATGTTTTTATCTACTTTAGGTCTGGTTTTTATGTTTATCCGAGAAACCCATAAGGTCGCAGGTCCTCTTGTGCCAATTAAGCGGCATATCCAAAACCTTACGCAAGGCAACTTTGCATCTCGAGTGAGTATCCGGCCGTCAGATACCATTCACGACGTAGCAGAAGAGCTAAACAGGCTTGCTACAAACCTTGAAAACTGGAAGAGGTCGGTGATGCAAGCGCAGCAGGCTGATTTGCAAGCTGTAGAGCCTGCCGCTGCCGTACAAGGGCAGAAAGCGAGCTAACTTTGAGCTAGATATAAACTAAACCATGTAAAAAAATGGCCGCTGGAAAGCGGCCATTTTTATTTACTATTATTGAACTAGAAACTAGTTTGCACGCGCTTTGCGCTTTCTCCAAACATCAAACCAGATCAAAAGCTTAGTTGCGATAAACAGAGAAGAAATCGTTGCAGCAACTACTCCAATTGCCATCGCTGCAGCAAAATTCCATATCTGTGCTGTTCCAAAAACCAAAATCCCAAGTAGCGCAGCCACGGTCGTGATCGAGGTGTTCAGCGTACGAGTAAAGGTTTCGTTTACGGCGTTGTTGATGTTGTCGTAAAAGCTTCGTTTAGGAAATATGCCTAAGTTTTCACGGATACGGTCATAAATAACGATCGTATCGTTTACGGAGTAACCAATTACAGTAAGCAGGGCTGCAACAGAGGTAAGGTCAAACGGCCGCCAAGCAAAGGCGTAGAATGCCAGCATGACAAAAACATCGAGGATCATCTTTAGTACAGCACCTGGGCCAAAGCGCAGGTCAAAGCGTAAAAAGATGTAGGCAAGTACCATAAGGATGGCAAACAGGGCAGACTTAAAGCCTTGTGAGCGGAGGTCACGGCCTACTTTCGGCCCGACAAAGTCCATTTTTTCGACGGTTGGACCAGCTGCTGCTAAGTCTCCCATCACGAGCTGCTGCATCTTCCGTGCGTTTTGATCGGTACGTGCATTGCCGTCTTCTGATTGACGGTCAAACCGTAGTACGTATTTCTTGCTAGAGTTTTCAAGCTGCTGCACCTCAAGACTGGTGACACCAGCTTTGCCAGCTAGTGCTTGTAGCTGCGCGGAGTCAACATCTTCTTGAAAGGAAAGCTCCATTTCCGTACCACCGGCAAAGTCGACAGCCCAGTTTAGCGAACCTTTGGTAGCAATGAACCCAACCACCGAAAGAGCAAGGATAAGACTGACCGCGACGACAGGTGTAGACATGCTTAGGAAGTCGATGTTCCAAGCTTTCTTTGCGCCACCACCAAGCCAGTTGCGGATCGCTTTATCGCTTTGCTTGTTTTTGAGAGCTAAGTTGAAAAAGACCTTAGAGCAATAAAGAGAAGTGAACATGGAAACCAAGATACCGAGCATAAGCGTCGTAGCAAAGCCGCGGATCGGTCCAGAAGAGTTGGTCTCTAAAAGAACCAAAGCTGCGATCAAGGTTGTAAGGTTTGCATCAATGATGGTCCAAAAAACCTTGGCAAAACCGTTTTCGACTGCGTTTCTTGCGTTGCGGCCATCACGGAGTTCTTGGCGAATACGCTCGTTGATCAGCACGTTTGCATCAACAGCCATACCAAGGGTTAGGATGAAACCAGCAATCCCTGGAAGGCTAAGTGCATAACCAAGTGATGACATAAGGGCGATTAAAAACAATCCGTTCAAGGTTAGTGCGATGCACGCGATCAAACCCGGACGGCGATAGTAAAACAACATAAAGATCAAAACCAGAACAAGACCAAGAAGGGTTGCCTGCACACCTTGGGTCGCAAGTTTTGGACCAAGGCTCGCGCCGACTTGCCGCTCTTCTAGTACTTCGATCGTTGCAGGTAGTGCACCTGATTTTAGGACTAAAGAAAGCTCTTGGGCTTCTTCGAGGGCTTCTTGGTAGTTGCTGCCGCCCATCGATATTTCAGCACGGCCGCCACCAATACGACTGTTGATGTTTGGAGCAGAGACAACTTCGTTGTCCAAAACAATGGCCATCGCGCGGCCAATGTTTGCACCCGTTACATCACCGAAACGTTTTGCACCTGTTCCGGTAAACCGTAGGTTGGTCGCTGGGAACTGATCTGCACGGCTACTGGATTGGCCGACAGTTGCATTGAGAATATCGTCACCGGTCAACTCGGTAGCAGCAAAAACAACGTGCGTATAAAAACGCGACTTGCTGCCGCCAGCAATGAGTTCTCGTTCAAACAAAAGTTCTCTGTCTTCTGGGACAAGTCCTTCGGCTAGGCCGCGAAGTACCTCTTTATCTTGACCTTGAAGCGCGTAGTAAGTGTTTCCACGTTCAGAAGATCTCGGGATCAGCGTGATGCCTTCGGGTAGTTTTCCTTCTAGAGCTGAAAATGCCGTAAACTCGTCATCTTCAATTTTAAAGCTAAGCTGTGCTGTTTTACCGAGCAAGCTTTTTGCTTTTTCTGGATCACTAAACCCAGGTAGCTGCACAAGGACAGTCTTATCCGCACGTCTTGCTACAAGAGGCTGCGTAAAGCCACCTTTATCCACACGGTTTCTTACAACTCGTTCTGCCTGCTCTAGCGCCGCTTCTTTGATCGACTTGAACTGCTCAGCTTCGAAATTATAATCGATGATGTTGTCAGCTTTTTTAATAAGCTCTAGCCCTGGAAACTCTTTGGCTATTTCTGTGCGTAAATCACCTAGCTTTGCTGAATCTGCAAACAGCTCTGGCTTGATTTTCATCCGAAGTGTTTGCTTTTCTTTACCGTAATAGGCCGATTCAATGCCTTTGTCGTTGTCTTTGCTCCAGCGCGCAATTTCTGTACCCATGCGGCTGAGCTTTGTTTTGACAGCGTCATCTGTGTTGACGCCTAAGACAAGCTGCACACCACCTTGAAGGTCCAAGCCTAAGTTGACAAAGTTTTGCGGAAGCCAAGAAGGGATCTTCTCAACAACCTTTTCCATGTCTTGTTTGACTTCGTTTGGTTGAGCAAAATAAACAAAGGTTGGAGACGCGACGTACGCGGCCCAACCGGTTAAGGCAACGATGAATAAAAATCGCCAATTCAGGGATTTCATAGAGGAACTCCTAAAGATGGAATAATACCGACCAATTTTGTTACACCTTTTCTATGCTCAGTTCAAGCTCACCTTGGTTCGGCTTCGTTTCCTGCTCGTCAATTGAGCGCACCTTTTTTTTAGTTGGCGTGGAATGTTTCTCTGCCTTGTAATTATGCAGCTCTAATTTTTTTTCTGTATTATTTACATCAAGGTTCACTTTTAAGCGTGTGCCTTCAGGCTGCGCTAGGATTTGATCTGCTAACGGCTTTTGAACGTGTTGCTGGATAGCTCGTTTTAGTGGCCGGGCGCCGTAGATCGGACTGTAGCCCTTTTCTAAGAGCCATTCTTTGGCATGCCTTGTCCATGTGAGCTCTATTCCTTTGCTCAAGATGCGATCTGCAAGCTGGCTGAGGAACTTATCTACAACCGAAAGTAGATGCTCGCTGCGAAGGGCCCCATATTGAACGACATAGTCGATGCGGTTTCTAAACTCCGGGGTGAAAAACTCTCGGAAAGCCCGAAGCTCACCTTTGTGGCCATTGCCAAGCCCACCGTCTTTGGAGTCTTTGGTTGCGGCAGAAAACCCAATCCCACCGACTAGAGACTCTTTGGCCCCCACATTTGAGGTCATGATTAAGATCACGTTTCGAAAGTCCACGCTCCTGCCGTTATGGTCGGTAAGTGTTCCGTGGTCCATCACTTGCAGTAAAATATTGTGAATATCTGGATGCGCTTTTTCAATCTCATCGAGTAGCACGACACTATGTGGGTTTTTTTGCACGCGTTCGGTTAGTTGTCCACCTTCGTCATAACCGACATAGCCAGGAGGCGCCCCAATAAGCCGCGATACCGTATGTTTTTCGGCAAACTCACTCATATCAAAACGTAAAAACTTTAAACCAAGAATATTCGAAAGCTGCTTTGCCGTTTCTGTCTTTCCTACGCCTGTCGGCCCTAAAAACAAAAAGGAGCCCACCGGCTTTTCTTCATCGGCAATCCCGCTGCGCGACATTTTAATAGCACTAGCAACAGCTGTTACGGCCTCGTCTTGGCCGAACACAACTTTTTTAAGAGTTTGCTCAAGCTTTTGCAGACTCTTACGTTCACTGGTCGAGACACTTTGCACAGGGACCTTTGCCATCTTAGCGACGGTCGATTCCATCTCTTTGCGTCCGAGCATGCTAATGGAACTTTTTTCTTCGGTTTTTTTGCGGTGCAAAGAAATAGCTGCTCCAGCCTCGTCGATGACATCAATGGCTTTGTCAGGAAGTTTTCGCTCAGCTAGGTAGCGTATTGATAAATCCACGGCACATTCAATGGCTTCGTCGCTGTAGCGTACCCCGTGGTGTTTTTCATAGTAGTTCTGTAGGCCTGCTAAAATTTTAATGGTGTCTGATCTGCTCGGTTCATCGACGTCAATTTTACTAAACCTTCGGCCCAGAGCGGCGTCATTCATAAAGGTGGTTCTGTATTCTTTAAAGGTAGTAGAGCCAATGCACCTTGCGTTGCCTCCAGCAAGCCAGGGCTTAAGTAGGTTTGAAGCATCCAAAGCCCCACCACCTACAGAACCAGCACCTACAATTGTGTGGATCTCATCGATAAACAAAATAGCGTTGGGTATTTTTTTTAGTCCCTTGAGAACACCTTTTAATCTTTGTTCAAAATCCCCTCTAAATTTCGATCCGGCCATAAGAGAACCCATATCCAAAGAAAAAATACGCGCATCTTGGAGTGACTCCGGAGCTTTTTCATCAGCAATTAAATTCGCCAACCCTTCTGCAAGAGCCGTTTTACCAACGCCGGCATCACCAACAAAAAGTGGGTTGTTCTTGCGTCTTCTACATAAAATCTGCAGAGCTCTATCTAACACCTCTTCTCGCCCAATCACCGGGTCCAGCTTCCCTTCTTTTGCCAGCTTTGTGAGTTCAGAGGTGTATTTTTTTAAAAGATCTGCGCCTTTTTCTTTGTTGGTACCCGTGTTCGTATCGTGATCGCTTTCAGGCTCACTATGAGCTGCAAGATCACTACTTTCAAGTTTGTCTTCGTAATCTTCGTAGCCAGGTTTTGCCGTGCCATGCGAAACAAAGCGCACCAAATCCAGGCGATCGATTTCCTGTTTTTGTAAAAAGTAGGTAGCATGACAGTCTTGTTCTGCATAAAAAGCAATGAGCAGGCCTGTGCCCCGAACCTCTTGTCCTCCAGAGTTTAGTGTCTGCTGCACAGCTCTTTGCACGATGCGTTGAAACGAAATCGTCGGAGTAGGAGCTTTATCCTCCGGAAGCTGCTCCTCATCAAAATATTTTTTAAAGTGTTCTTCTAAATCACTACGTATCAGACTGAGCTCAGCACCGCAGGCAAGCAAGGCTTCTTGCACCCCGCGCTCAAAGCTAAGGGCATAAAGCATGTGTTCAGCGCCAACGTAGGTATGCCTTCTGCGTGCAGCCTCTGTGTAAGCTAGGTTTAAACTTAGTTCAGTATCTTTGTGGATCATCTAGGCACGCTCCATGATGCATTCTAAAGGGTGGTCTTGGCTTCGAGCTTTTTCGGTGACTTGATTCACTTTGGTTTCTGCAATGCTAAAAGGGAAGATCCCAGCAACTGCTTTTCCTTTGTTGTGTATATCAAGCATGAGCTGCGTCGCTTCGTCTTGTGACTTTTTAAATACACCCGTAAGGATGTCTGTTACAAAGTCCATAGGTGTATAGTCGTCGTTGATTAAAAAGACTTTGTAAAGTGACGGCTCTTTGATCTTAGGCTTGGGCTTTTCGAGTACGACCAGGCGGTCTTCCGACTTCGTTGCGGGAGGGGAGGACTCTGCACGTTTCTTTTCAGCATTCATGTTAGGTTGATCAGTCATGGGGGTTCTGTGTTTCTCCATTGTTTCTTCTTTTTGCGGTAAAAGCATTGCCGCCCTGTACATAACTTGGGTCCGCTTCAGAGTACGTCAAGTACCCTATGAATAGATAGCTGAGCTCTTTGCTTGCACTCTATACCTGTTGCTGATCGTTCTCTGAAAAGGGTTTGATGCTTTGTGCACGTCAATTTGGCATCTTCTGTGACTGTTTTTGACAGAATCCCAAACCAAAATTGACCCCGTTGATTTCCATGTGTTACAAAGGGCAAAGAAGTAGACTAAAAGCGAATACGATAGTGAAGAAGTGACATGTGCTCATGATGAGCAGCGGTTTCGTACCAGAGAAATGTTTTCTCGGTACAATACCAGATTCACAAGGAGGATTTATGCCAGCAGGTAAGCAGGCGGTCATGCGGTACCCACACTCTGCAAATCTATTTAAGTTTTGTCGGCGAGTACTCGATCAAAAGTTTGGTGGCATCCGGGTGATCGACCAAGATGTTGGCCAGATCTTAGGGTTTGATCCCGCAGATTGCAGCCATTGGAAAAAAGGCAAAAAGAATATTCGATCGATTCAGGCTATGCGTATGATTTCAAGTCACCTTGGTGTCGACGAAAGGCTTGTTACAGAAATAGCAGGTGGTGACATTGATGACCTGGAAGGTTACTACGAGTTTACTGGCTACGGCATGGACTCGACAAACCCTGACGTAGAAGAAAAAGCCAAAAAAGATTTTTACCGCAGAAATGCGGGTACTTGGTCATCCGAAAAAGAACGAACTTTTAAAGATTTTTTTCGCGTCGACCCTAGCATGGTTGCTCGCGTGGTTGCTGATATTCACGAACGCATCGACTTTGGTGAGGCGCCTCTGTATCTGCCTGAAGTGATCCAGGCCTTTCCTGAAATCCGCCTGCGAGCCTTAATTGCCAGGCCTGAAGAGGTGACAAAGCGTAGTAAGAGAAAAAAACCTTCAGCGATTCTGGTGCCAGGTGAAAACTGCGTAGCAAAAGGAGTTCGCGAAGGCGACAACTACGTCATTGAGTATGCGGGTGGAAGTGAAATCCGGCCGTTTATTCGGTTTCATATCGCGCGTGAGATAGGCCGCTATCTTTTAGCCAAAAGTTTAGACTCGCTTGTTGTGACGCCTGAGCTCGAACCCTATCGTTTGCACATGGTTGACGTACACTGCAATCTTTTTGCTGCGCTGCTTCTCGCGCCTGAAAGCTTGATCCACAAAGAGCTTGCCAGCGTCGATACGGGGCGAGACATTGTTGCGCAGCTTGCAGAAGTCTTCTGGGTTTCACGGCGGTTTATGAATCACAGGTTAAAACAGGTTTTTAGCAGCCATAATCCAGTTTAAGCCTAGCAAAGATTACAGTAGACTCGTTTTTTAAAAAACTAGAGTCCCTAAGTAGTCAGATAAGAACCGATCTGCGATACGGCCACTGAGTGATTTGATTTCAGCATCTGTTCGCTCACGAAACAATAGGTATTCAACTGCCTCGGTTCCAACCCCTTCGGTACTGAGGATGGACTCGTTCAGCGAATAGGGTTTTGAGAAAATTAATTTTTTTGTCGCTCTATTCCATACCTTGATGTGAGCTTTGAGAGTGACCCTTTCATCAGAGGAATACTGACCTGCGACCTCAAGAGATTTAAAGTCCTGAAAGTCAGGAGTCGAGTCAGGGTTGTTCAAATCAGGGCTTAGTGAAATATCTTCGCCTTCTGCGTTCAAGTCTTTATTGATCACAATCCCTGATGGTTGCGTGCTTACTTTTAAAAGTTCTATTTGCAGCAGTGCTTCACTGTTTTTGAGGGTCACCAAATCAAGCTTTGGCGAAGAAAATATCTTTTCTTGCATAGCTTTCCAAAGGTGTGAAGCAGGTAGCGAACTATAACTTGAGTCCACAATGGGCAGAATGGCTATTTTTTCACCGTTTTTAGGGGCGCTTTGCACCTTAGACAAAATACGGTAACCACAGCCACTTAACCCTGCCAAAAGAGCCAAGCTTGCAATGAGTTTTCGGTAATTTTGAAGCCGTATTTGCATAAACCCGAAAAGGTAGCTTTTTATGGACGCGAAGTCTAAAATTCGTTTCACTGCTTGAAAAATGGTCGCGTTTTGCACAAAATATACGCAGAAAAAAGTATGCAGTTTGCTTGTAAATACCTAATTTAAGTGCTTTTATATGTGAAACCGAGCGTTTGCTGAAGGGCGTCTACTTTGGATGGTTCTTCGGGATTTCCAGGGGTTTGTGATAGGTGCTTAGGCAGAAGGAGAAGCCTGATGTTTCGAATGAGTCCAGAAAATGTAGACGGTGGAGTGATCCTCTTGTCTGAGAATATTCAACCCCAGTGTGATGCGGGTTGTAAGTTGTGTGTCGACTTTGCTGTTGGCGTCCACAATTGGCTTCTTGCAAGCCAGGTTCCTTACGTCATCATCGACTTTCAAGATGATAAAGATGTTTGCCGTGTGTTTGTAGAAGAGTTGATTCATTTGCGTAAACGCCTTGGCGTTCCTTTTTGCTTTGTCGGTGTGATGTCGAGAACGCGGAAAATTTTTGAAGAATATGCTCTAACCCAAGAGTTTTATTTAACCCCTGAAGAAGCTGTCCGAAATGTAAAAGTACGCTATCCAGGGCTGATAGAATCGGTAGATCAAGCCCAGGTGCGCTATGCCGAAAAGATCAACGTGACCAAGGCTCGCTTGCAACAAAGACTGGGTGTCGATACAGACATCATCCATCAGCCTACGGAAGTATCTCTCTAGAGAACATATGCCTAAGAGAAGCAGGTGAGAGGGCAGCCCCAAAGCTCCCTTTTAGTTGCTCTGTGTTCTTTCTTTTTTATCAAAGACCCATTAAAGTGTGCGTAGGTTTCCTCGGGGTTCATATGAATCCCGCGTGGAACTAAAACTCAAACAGTTTGCAAGGTGGTTTGCGTGTTAAATCCTTTGTAGACCGGAAAGAAAGCGAGGCAATTATGACCACTTTTAGTGGAAGTTATCGTGGCGTGCACAATGCACATCCCGAAACAGGGGCTGGGAATCAGCAAGACATATCGTCTGTTCCCGTATCGCAGTACTTTGGAGAATCTACCTTTGGGCTAAAGCAAATGCGCGAGCGTTTGTCTAAAGAAGCTTATGAAGATGTTCTTCGCTGTTTGGAAGGTCGACAAAATATTGCCAAACAAACAGCCGACGCCATAGCCGTCGCTCTCAAAGAGTGGTCAGTTGCAAAAGGCGTGACCCACTTCTGTCATTGGTTCCAGCCGTTGACTGGATCGACAGCCGAAAAGCACGACGCTTTTATTACAATTCAAAATTCAAACCATTCAGAACTTACCATTATAGAGCATTTTAGCGGCTCTCAGCTGATCAAAGGTGAGCCTGATGCATCTAGTTTTCCAAACGGAGGAGCGCGTTCGACCTTTGAGGCGCGTGGGTATACGGCCTGGGACCCTTGCTCTCCAGTGTTTGTTGTCGAAGACGGCGGTACGAGGACCTTGTGCATCCCGTCTGTTTTTTGTGACTACCATGGCAATGCGCTCGACCAGAAAACTCCTTTGCTTCGCTCAGTGGATGTACTGTCCAAAGAATCTGTGGGATTTTTAAAGCTACTCGGTGATGTAGATGCCAAAACCGTGATGGCAACACTGGGTGCAGAGCAAGAGTACTTTTTAGTAGACAGAGATATGGCCCACAAACGGCCGGACCTAGTGCTTTGTGGCCGAACCCTCCAAGGGGCGTCTACCGCACGCGGGCAGCGCCTAGATGATCATTACTTTGGGTCGATACCTTCTCGCGTCAAAATATTTATGCAAGATTTGGGTGAAGAACTTTACCGTCTTGGGGTGCCGGTCAAAACCCGTCACAATGAAGTGGCTCCAAGCCAGTTCGAGCTAGCGCCTATTTTTGAAGATATGACTGTGTCGGCCGACCACAATGCCCTGACCATGGAAACCATGAAGCGACTGGCACATCGGCATGGGTTTATGTGTTTGCTGCATGAAAAACCTTTTGCGGCTCTAAACGGCAGTGGGAAACACTGCAACTGGAGTTTGCGCAATGATAAAGGCGAGAACCTTTTAGAACCAGGAAAAACGCCGCATCAAAACCTGCGTTTTTTGGCCGTACTGGCTGTGGTCATTAAGGCCGTGCACGAAAACGCAGCGGCTCTGGCCGCGAGCATCTGTTCGCCAGGAAATGAGCATAGGCTAGGTGGCAACGAGGCGCCACCGACTATTGTCAGTATTTTCTTAGGCTCCATGATCGAAAAAATTTATGAAAGTATTTGTAAGGGTGAGGCCACAACTGCCTCGGCTGAAGAAATCATGAGCTTGGGCGTTGCTCACCTGCCAAAGTTTGCACGTGATTATACGGACAGAAACCGCACGAGTCCTTTTGCATTTACGGGCAATAAGTTTGAGTTCAGAGCTGTGGGCAGTAGCTCAAATGTGTCTGTTCCGATGACTATACTAAATGCTGCGGTTGCAAAGTCTATGCGCGACTCTAGCTCTGAGCTAGCAGAAGCTATCAAGAGTGGAAGTTCCAGGGATGAGGCTGTGATCAAGTGGGTTGGAGATACGGTTAGCAAGCATAAAAGTATTTTGTTTTCTGGGAACAATTATTCGGACGAGTGGAAGAGGGAAGCACAGAGCAGAGGGCTTCCGGTTTTAGATCACTGTGGAGATGCCTTTAAGGTGTTGGCTGATCAAAAAATTATGTCGTTTATGAGTGAGATGGGGGTTTTAGGTGAAAGTGAAATCGAGCTTCGAGCAAATATTCATTCCGAGCGTTATGTTTCAACTTTAGCAATTGAAGCTGAAGTGCTGCTTCAAATTGTAAATGATTTTGTGATTCCTGCAGCTGAAGATCAGCTTTTAAGTGGTGGTGATGTTGCAGAGCTTCTTGATGGAAATGTGGCCGAGCTCTATGAAGTTAGAGAGTCTAAGCTAAAAGAACAGTTTGGGGTTGTACTTAAAAACAAGGCTGCGTTGGAAGAACTTTTGGATAAGCTAGAAGGCCTAGAAGAAGACGCGACAAAAGCTGTTGCGGTGATTCAATCTGAGATCAAACCGGTGGTTTCCAGTTTAAGAAACGGCGCGGATGCTATCGAGCAAATGGTATCTGACCGGCTTTGGCGGCTGCCTAAGTACCGTAAACTCTTGTTTGCACACGCCTAAGCTTAAAGTAGGTGTCTGTTTACCTTAAATCATCAGGGATGTTGTCTGGCTTAGGGGCTGGGCAACAGCCTCACTTGGAAGCAAAAACTACTTGTGTTGCATTCAACAAGATAAGCGCAGGCCATACAGAGTGGTCTGCTTTAGTTAGCACAAGGCTGCGTACGCAGCTGCAGCTCAAACATTCTGGCCTGTTAAAGCCGGGCGATGATATGGCCTGCGTCGGTGCGGCTGAGGTTTGCGCGCAAATCAAACCCTTGTTTAAAGCTTTTCCTGATAAGCGTCATGTGATCAGCTGCTCTTCACGTGGTTTGCAAGAAGCCAGTGAAAGATACTTGCAGGGTTTTGTACGGGATGGGCAGGTTAGCCCAAAGGCAAGCCCGATGACGACAGCCGGAAGGCTTTCGCAGGTTGCGAGTACAGCTTTGGACGCGCGCGGTATGAGCAGTTTTGTTTCGGCTACTTGTGCAAGCTCTTTGCAGGCGGTGGTGCAAGGTAGTTATTTATTGCAAAGCCGAAACATTCGCAAAGAAGCTGGTGCAGTCCAAGAAGAGGAGGTAGCCATAGTCGCCTCTGACTTTGCTGTCACACCCTTTGTGGTCGGCAGCCTTAAATCTCTAGGGGTCTATGCAAAAAAACCTGCATCCACAAAGCAGCCTTACCAGCCTTGGAGCAGCAGCAACCAAGGGATGATGCTGGGCGAGGGCAGCATGGCGACTATTTTAACTTCTATGGTCAGTAAAAGCGTCTTTGCAGAACTAATAGGTGCAGTATCACTTACGCAGCCTAGTATGAGTACAGGGCTCAGCGAGGAGTTTGTGGATTTAGTCTTGCGCAGGCTATTGACGGATTCTGGAGTGAGTGCTGAAGGTGTAGATGTTTACTTGGCCCATGGTTCCGGCACGACCAAAGGTGATCGCTCGGAAAAAGCAGCTGTTTATAAAGTTTTTAGCAAAAACCATTTAGAGGTCAAAACCTATAAGTCTAAGTTTGGTCATTTGCTGGGGAGTTCGGGGCTTGCCAATATTTTGATGTATGAGGCTGAGCGTGGGCAATCACTCTCTAGTAAAGATGTGATTGCTGTTTGTCTTTCGCTTGGGTTTGGTGGGCAAGCTACGGCGGTTTGTTTACGCTATTTTTCTTGATTCAAAAAAGACCGGCTGTAGAAGCCGGTCTTTAGATTTAAATTAAATATTTTTCTAATAGCCTGGATGGTAGCTGCTAACAGTTCCTTGGTAGGGTTGCGTGTAACCACTTCCGTAGGTGTCATAGCCTGTGCCGTATCCGCTGCTATGCGCTCCACAACCGCCTGCTCCACAGCTGCCTGATACGCTTCCATAGTTGTTAGTTGCACCGCAACTGCCGCCATGTGCTCCACAGCTGCCTGATACGCTTCCATAGTTGTTAGT
>JALZUO010000103.1 GCA_023301565.1 Oligoflexales bacterium | reverse complement strand
CCCTCCTTTCCCTCCTTTCCCTTCACCTCAACAGAGGCGACCCTAAAGTCGGAAAAGGCCAATATGAAAAAGGCCTCCACCCTGCCCTACCTACTCAAATGTTGTGATAGAATCTAAGGTCAAAACTCGAGGGAGAATAAAGGCATGCACGTATTTTTAACCGGCCAGGTCAAACTATCTTATTTGATCTTATTACTATTGCTCGGGCCTTTGGGTACTTCCCTTGCCGCCAAAAATACGATTCAAATGCAAACCCCTGATGGCCTAACTGTTTTTGCAGACCACTACCCAGCCGAAAAAATTTCGAAAGGAGTAGTCCTTTTATGCCATCAAGCGTTTTGGAGCCGCGGAGAATACGCAGAAACGGCGCCTTGGTTAGCGGGCCTTGGCTATACCGTTGTTGCTATCGACCAGCGGTCTGGAAGAAAAGCCAATGGAATTAAAAACAAGACCGCAGCTCAAGCGCGCAAAAAAGGGCTAAAACGCGGCTATTTAAATGCCAAAATAGATCTAGAAACAGCTATCAAAGCTCTAACGGTTAAGTTTAGTAAAGACGTAATACTTGTGGGTAGCTCCTACAGTGCAGGCCTTGCACTGCGGCTTGCTGGCGAACGACATCCAGGAATCAAAGCTGTAGCTGCATTTTCACCAGGTGAATACTTTAAACCTAAAACCTATGTCCAAGAGGTTCTTCCAAATATATCCGTACCGACACTGATTACAGGCTCTAAGCGTGAAGTGAAAAAACGCACAAACTGGTGGGAAAAAGCCCCTCAAAACAAAACTACTATCTTTAAGCCCAGCGTGCGCGGTTACCACGGGTCTCGTTCTTTGTGGAAAAGCAAAAAAGGTTCCAAAGAATACCGCAAGGCCCTGCAGGAGTTTCTTTCACAGGTTTAATCCTAGTAAACTTAGCTACTTATACCCGGCCCTCCCTGGGTAGCTACCCGCCTGCTTAAATTATTTGCATAGCGAAAGTTTTTGCGTTATGTAGCTATTATGTTTGAACCAGCCCGACCCTGAAGGAGGCTACCCAACTCATGATAGATTCAAAAATAAATTTCAAATCAAATCAAACTGACTCCAAAAATATAAATAACCAAACAGCTAAAATCCTTGGCCAAAGGTTTTTAAAATATCTTTTACTTGCAACCATTTCTTTAAACGCAAGCTTTTCACTTGCCACGACCCATAAAGAAGAAATCGTCGGTTTCTTCGTCAAAGGACGCAAAGGCAAGATTTGTTTTGAAGGCATAGATGCTAAAACGCGTCGCTATTACGCATCATTTCCAATGCTAATGTTGACCAAAAATCAAGTAAAAATCATGTCAGCTTGTCACAAGGATAAGGTTGCACAGAATGCTTATATATCGATAGAGCGTGTCTACAAAGAAAGAGATTTAAGTGACCTAGAATATGCTTATTTCATTGTTAAATGTTACGGGTATGACGACAGAGAACCCTTCTTAGAGCTCTTAGAGGACTGGCGAAGAGAGTACAAAAAATCAAGCCTCAAGCAGTGTTTGTAGAAAATCGCTTTCAAGAAAACCATTTATTTAAATATTTAAGTTTTTTATTTAAGGAAAAACCTATGAAGACTATGATTTTTTCTACCATGATGTTTACCGCTTTGATCCTTGCACCTACACAGGCATCTGCGGGCCCAAAAAATGTTTTTAGCATAGGTTTTTTAAGAACAGACTCAAGTGGAATTCAGTGTTTTGTAGGGGTTGGATACAGGCCTGACCAAAACAATGTAGTCCGCATGGTTTACCGGGGACCTATGCCCAATAAAATCCTCACACCTGCACAACACGAAATAATGAAAACGTGCAGTCAAACCAGAAACCATCATATCACTTTAAGTAAGCATTCAAATACAAAAAAAGATATGCTTGGGACCGTTGCAGTGAGAGTGCAATGCGAAAGCTCGGAAGAGACCAGAACTAAAACTTCGCAAGAGGTATTTAATACGCTTTTAAACAACTGGGCAAAGCACGTAAATGCGTCGGATTTCAAAAACTGCCCATAAAAAAATATCCGATAAAAACACCGGGCTTAAAAACCAACCCTCAATCTACTGGTACACAAAATCGTCGGCTCGATGATTATAATACCTATGTTTCTGCCTACCGTTATAGCCTGATACTAATGACACCTTGTCATTTTATTTCTGCACGCCATATTGGCGCTTTTCCGATCATTTATTTAACTAAAGCAAAAATAAGTGTTAAGACCGAACAAGAAGCACAGTTTTTATTTAAGCTACAAACTTTTTGGGAAGTACCCGGTGAAAAACAGCACCCAGATTACAGTTAAAGGTATTGGTTTTTTGTTTATTCTAGGTATGGCTATTGGTGGTTCAGCTGCTGCACAAGACCTGGTTTATGACCTCGAAAACATCTCTGTTTTAAAGCGAAACGCACAGGTAAAATCAGAAACTGCAAAAAAAGCTGAGGCTACTAAAAAAGATGCCCAAACCAACCTGTCAGATGCTGCTGCAAAGCTACAAGCCCTGGAAGCCGAATCAAGTGCATTACCTGAGAAAATCCGAAGCTTAGAAGCAGAAGAAAAAATAATTCAAAACCTGCAGCGGTCCAAAACACAGCAAGCATCTACCAAAAAAACACAAGCCCAAAAGCTTGAACCACGGCTGCAGCGTTCCAAACATAAGTTAACAAAACTCTATAAAGAGATAGAAGTCTACGACGCCCAGACCGCCACCGTACAAAACCAAAAAGCTAGAGCAAAGAGCTCCTTAAGCCCTTTAAAGCAGCGTCAAGCCAAATTTAGGCAAGCCGCAGCCAAGATCCAGGGTCTACGCTCTGAGATAGAAAGCGGGCGCCAAAGCTTAAAAGAAATCCAAAGAAAGTATGGCTTAGGTCCAAACCAAGCAGCAAATAAACACATTGCAGCAGAAATAAACAAGTTAAATAAATCTATAAGTCAACTGGATAAATCACTAAAAGCAGATACAGCCAAAGCCAAAACGGAACTAGACGCTGCCAAAAGAAAAACACAGCAAGCTAGCACCGCTGCAAACAACGCTAGATCAAACTACGCTGCAGTTCAAAGAGAGTATGGTCAAGCAAAGAAGAATAGTGACCGTTTGAACGCTAAGTCAGTTTCGTCCATACAGGCATCCATAAACTCTTTAAACCAACAAGTTGCTGCTGAGGCGCAGAAGCAAAAAAGCCTTTCTAATAGCCTACAAAGATACATCAACGAGGTTAGAACACCTGCATGGAACAAAGCAAATGCTAAGGCCAACGAGGTAGCCAAAGTAGAGGCCGAACGCAAAGCTTTGATCGAACGCCGAAGGAATGCAGATCCTAAAGACAGACCAGCAATATCTAAGCTTATCAGTGCAAAGGCAAAAGAGCTCAGTGCCACTAAAAAGCAAGAACGGGACTTAGAAAGAAATGCAAAAGCTGCTGACCGTGAACGAGACAAACGGTTAAGAGAGTTAAAATCCCAAGAAAAGAAACTTGCAAGCACTAAGGCGTCAGCTGCCCCACAAATCAAAACACTTGAAGCCGAAAAAAAAGCTTTGCCAGGCTTGCTAAAACAAGCAGCTAAAGTACTTCAGGCAGCCGGAAGGAAAGGTGCAAAACTAAAAGCCGAACTAGATTCGGCAAACGCCAACCTTGCAAAAACAACGAAGCTGCAAAATACAAAACAGGTTGCCTTTGATAAGGCAGGAGCTCAAACTAAAGCTAAACTAGTTCAAGAGAAAAAGAAAAAATCTAATTTACAGCGTGATTTAGACAAAGCTAGCAAAAGTACAGACCGCATCCAGCAAGCTCAGAACGGGGTAAAGAGTGCAATTGTCCAAGCAACTGGCAAGGCCTTAAGTCCAGAAGAGTTTGAAAACCGCCGTGCTACATTGAACCAAAAATCTAAAGAGCTAGAAACAAGGTTAGCTGTTTTAGAAGCAGAGCTAAATTCTAGAGCAAACAAACGATCGGACCTGGCCGAAAGCTATAAACAGTCCTCACAAAACCTACAGGTTATACAAGCCCAATACAGCAACCTATTAGAAGAATCGGCAAAACTTGAAGAGCAGGCAGCAAGAGCGGGTAAAAAGTATGCGCAGATCGCCCGGCAGGTCGGGGCACTATTAGCCAGAAAAGACGTGCTCGTAGGAGAGCTAGCACAGTTTAAAACCTACTATAAAGAGCTGGATGTATATGCAGAACAAACAAGAGCCCATGCGATAGCAGCAAAGCGCCAATCTGAAAAGGCAAAGAACCTTCTGGCAAGAGCACAGGACCTGTTTGAGCGAGTGCTAGAAGCGGCAAAGGCAGATGCAAAGCAAAAAGCTGTCGAGCTTGCCGTCGAATCACTTGGTGACCAGGCTTTGCAAGATGCTGGGCGCGTCGGGGCAGATGAAGGAACCAGGCTTGGTAAGGCTCTAGCCAGAAGGCAGAGCTATAGATCCACCTTTGACTCGGCTAAAGCTAGCGGCTTGCAGCGCGGCGTAAAGCAGGGCAAGCGGGATGGACAAGCTATAGCTCTTGGTATGCTTGTGGGGTACCGAGATACGTTCTCTGCCGCAGATAACGATCAAAACGAACAGTTTGGAAAAAAGTTAGGTGTCGGCGCCGGAGAGCAGAAAGCAAAAACAGATCTTCATAATATTTCAGGCAAAGAAGCAAAGGATGAGCAGATCCGCCAATGGCAAAAAGAGCTAGAAAAAATTGACCTTAAGTTAGCGGCTCTTTTTCCAACTAGCATTAAGTCCATGAATGACGTGCTTGCAAATGGCTACGACTATTCTTCGGATCGGGCAAAGCAGGCAGCTTCTGCAGGCGGGACGCCAGAAGATAATGCAGAGAATCCACTGACAAAAGTCTTTGAACAAACTGCAGAAGAGGACCCTTATGCAGACAAAAACATCCCGGGCGTGTTAGCTCTAAACGTCTCTGGTATGCCTGATCGCGGCTACCCGCAACCCCAAAATATAGATGTTGCCTCCCCGGTTCCACCAGCGGCTAACTACGGCCTAGGTCAGATCAATGAGACATATAAGAAAATTTTTGTAGAAACCTTTGCCGAAACCTACAACAGGCTTTACCTAGACGGAAACCCTGCGCATGGATCCAAAGGTTATTCGCAGGTTTACAGCCAACTATTTTTAGATGCAAAGCTTAAGGCCCAAAAAGACGAAGCAAGTACTGGGCTGGCTGATGTAAAAGCAGCTGCCGAAAAAAATGGTGACCTTTTTGGGTACCAAAAAACGTACGCAGCAGCTAGCCACGAGGTTGCATCTGAAATAACGGCTAAGTATGAAAAACTTATAAAAGAACAAAAACAGATAAGCATTGAGCCTAGCCTTGTGGATGCGGTCGACCCTGATGTAAGCGCAGACCAAATCGCTAAAGGAGCTCCTGTGCTTGCAAGTGTCGGTACGGCAGCAGGTAAAAAAGCGGCACAAGACCGTGGCTACAAACAAGGGGAACCTCTCGGCTACAAGTCAACTTACACCCTAGATGCAATTGAAAATGCTAAAAATGCTGGTGCTCAAAAAGTTAAAACTGATTTTGCAAACAATGCAAAGATAAAACCAATCCGCTCTAACGTCAGCGAGCCAGAAAAAAAGGTCAAACCTGGCGAAACCATCGCTTTGGATTTAGTGATTGGTAACTTTGGGGAGGTGTCATCCAAGACAGGCTTTCTTGTGGTAACGGCCAAGGCCATATCTGGCGTAAAACTAGCGGGAACAAACGCCGCTGGCATCAAAGAGATAAAGCTACCGAGTATTCCTGCTTTATCTGCAGCCAAAGTTCTTGGAGTCATCGAAGGAAAAGTAAAAGGCGGATCAGATCTGGAAGTTGAATTTGAGGTCTTTGACAAGTCTCCACAAGGATACAGCTACGGAATTGTGCGAGCCAAAGCCGAGATGGAATCTACGCTAGAAGCAGATGGCTTTTTTGACAAAAACTACGCCAACAACCAAGCCTTTGCTGGAGCTAAAACTTTTTACTCGCAGTATTACAACTCAGAAAACGTCGTCTGTATCTCTAACGGTACAAACAAGAGGCAACAGTTTGAGTACCGCGTCACAACGACGCACCCAAGACTGGGCACCGAAGGGCGCTGGAGAAACGCAGGCTTAGGAGCAGTGCAAACCGGGCAAAACAAACGCTGCTTTGCCTACGCTATGAAAGCCGTGACCAGGGAAAAAACTGACTTTAAGGCTACTCTTAACGTAGAGATTAGGGATCCATCTAGTAAAGAAGTTGTGTTTGAAAATGCCTACCTTATCGATATAGATATCCTGTCATTTGAATAAAACCAAAGGGACACTTTAGGTTTAACCGAAAAATAATTGAACAAACACCTATGTCAAAAATGCGTAGGTGTTTGTTTTTATTTAATTATTGACACTTTTTTGTCTTTCCATCATATTATAATAAGACTGGCCGGTTAGCCAAGAACTCTAAGTTAAAACTTGAGCTTCGCATCCCAAGCAAAGTTAACCAGCTAGTCGAAAAATGGGGGGGAACAACGGAAGTTCCAGATCTCACTTCGCTTTGTGCACAGCCAAGAAGGCCGTGCGGCGACAGGTGAGGCAGGCCAAGGAGGAGGTACCCAATGAACGTAATGGATAACCGGACGCAGAGCGTCCAAAGCAGCCACGGTCCGGCGCAAGGCAAACACCGAAGATGTGGTTCTGTTTTTTGGTCGATGATGGCTCTAAGCGTTTCCCTGTGGAGCTGCGGCCAAAGCGATGAACCAGTAGACAATTTTGTCGAATACAAAGCTGGGCAAAAAATTGAAAAGATAGTTTCTAGCGGAGGTTGGTCTGTACTTGTACAAGATAACTCCACGGCGATGAAAAAGCTCAAAGCAAACGCAACAAAGCTAAACTTTGCTGTGGCCGATGCACATGCAAACGACATCGTGAAGCTTTCGAACAAACAAGCAAACGAAGGTGAGTTGACGGTAGGTTTTCCGATAGCAGCCTTAGACAAGAAGTTTTCTTTTGGCTCTGTCATCACGGCCGTAACAGACGATACAGAGCTAGGCGGACGGTTAAAGCTTAGCGATTTGCCGTCGTTTCCAATCAGGCTCCAACCGGAGAGAACAGACGACGACGAGCTCTACCTATCTTTATATGCCTGCATTGAAGACTGCCAAGAAGATACCGAAGAAGAAGCGCGTATCATAAGCATTCCAGTACTTGGCGTAGACGAGTCCGAAGAGTTTATGGTTCTGGACCTAAGCGTTTTGGGTGAAGGACTAAACCTCTATGATATTCTAACCGGCAGTCAGAACCCGCTAAAGGTAGAAGCTAAGTCAGCAAGCGTAGCTCGCATTGACTTTACTGACGGTACCCTTGTCTTTGATGTTGAAACATTGTTTGAACGTGAAAAAGAAGAACCCAGTAGCGACGAGACAACCCTCGAAGAGGTAACAGTCACAAGCAGATGGTACATCCTGTCGCGAGAAGAAGCAGAGGCTGAAAATTTTCAAAGCAGAAAGCTGCGTGAAGAAGTAGGTTTTTTTGACACTATGCGAGCTCCAGAAAAACTTGTTACCCGATTTGCCACAGCTGAAGAAGCTGGGAAAAAGGTAAAGTACTACCTAAAGAACGTGCCTCGTGAATACAAAGACTCGTTTAAGGCTGCTTTAGATAGCTGGAATACCGAATTCAACGCACTGTTAGGTAGCGATTTAATCGAGTATGAGTTCTTGGCCAAAGACGACCCAAGACACTCAAAAATCATCACCGGCGACATCCGCTACAATGTGATCGAGTGGGACCTTGTAAACGTCGCACCTTACGGCGGGCTAGGACCTTCTATTGCAAGCCAGATCACCGGGCAGATCTACTCGGCAAATACGCTTGTACAAGGACCGAGCATCGAAAAACTATATAAGTCATGGTTTAACGTCCAAACTCAGGCAAGAAACCTAGCTGCCTTGGGAAGAGATATCGAAGCTGTATCTGTACTGCAGCGAGCCAGCAAGGCTCTTGAGCAGCAGAGCCAAAAAGCCGCCAGCCCGAGTAAGCTAAGCCTAAGAATAGGTGCCTTGGAGTTTGACATTAAATCCCAGCGCCCAGAGTTAAAAGATGAAGACAGGCTACACTTCTACGACACACCCGGTGATTTAAGCTACGAGCAGTACATGTTCGGCTACTTCAAGGAGCTTGTTGGCCATGAGGTTGGTCACAACCTGGGACTCCGCCATAACTTCAAAGGAAACCTCGGGTCTACCGGCTCTTTGGAAAAAGGTGAAGTTTCAAGGTCTATCATGGAGTACCTTGGGCGCACCGAAAGGCACCTCAACAGTATTTCTATCTACGATAAGATGGCACTGGCCTATGGGTATGCCGGCAAAGTACCGACCGAAGCCGGCTGGTTCTGTACCGATGAACACGTACCAAACAAGGACAAACCAAACCTATCGGCAGAGTGTTCTAGAGATGATCTCGGTGCTGACGCTTACGGTTTTTTCAAAGAACAATTAAAAAGAGCTGTAAAACTTATCGTTGGCGAGGGAGCCGCAGCTTCTGTATGGAGTTACGACCAAATGAAGCGCCAGGTAGAAGGATCTGTAAATGGCCTTTCCGCTTACTACAGCTCTGCAGAAGAGACATCGGATACTTGGACAAACTTTCATAAGTTTGGCGAGAGACCAACCGAAGTCGCAGATATTGAAAAGCTAGTCATGAATGATTTGAATCTTGTTTTATGTGGGACTTACATCGAAAACATCCTTAGCAGCAAACCCGGTTCGATCCGCTCCGAAAGTGAAGAGAACCTATCTATCTTGCGCGAAGAATCCGGAAAACTCATGGAAGGCTTTGGCCTAGACCCCAGCGCGGTCCTTGATTGCCAAATTTAGAACATAGAAAAACCCCATAAAAGCTTGCTTTTGCAGGCTTTTATGGGGTTCACTACTCCGACGCGAGCCTTCTATTAGGATTGAGTATGGGCTTATGCTACAAACACGGTGATGTCTAACTCGATCGGTACCATTCTTAAACTTAGCTCTTTTGGTGAAAGCCACGGCCCAGCCATTGGCGGGGTTATAGAAGGAGTGCCAGCTAGGTTGCACCTAGATATAGATGCAATACAGTCGTGGCTTGATCGGCGAAAACCTGGGCAATCTACAGTGACTACTCCCCGCAAAGAGGCAGACAAGATCAAGTTTCTTTCAGGGCTCAGCCCTGAAAACATAACGCTAGGCTCTCCGCTAGCTTTCGTGGTTGAAAATAAAAACACAAAACCACAAGACTACTCTTTTGCAGCCAAATCCTGGAGACCTTCGCACGCAGATTATGCCTACGAACAAAAATACCAACAACCAATTGCAACTGGTGGTGGCCGGGCTAGCGCCCGCGAAACCATTGCCCGCGTCGTAGCAGGCGCCATCTCCAAGCAGATCCTGGTAAAAAACAACTCCATCAACAGCTGTGCTTATACCTGTGCGATAGGCGCGGTATCTATAAAAGAAGATCAACTCAGGCAGTTAGCCGAGCAAGACCTCGACTGGTATTCGCAAAAGCAGGTCGAATCTTCTTTGGTCAAATGCCCACTCCCAGAAGCATCTGGCTTGATGGTCGAGGCAGTACAACAAGCAAAACATGATGGTGACAGCCTGGGTGGGCAGGTACTCGTGCGCATGCGAGGGGTACCTACAGGTCTTGGTGAGCCAGTGTTTGACAAGCTAGAGGCTCTTTTGGGCAGAGCCATGCTTTCGTTGCCAGCAGCAAAAGGCTTTGAGATAGGTTCTGGCTTTTCCGGAACAAAACTTAAAGGAAGTGAACATAACGACCTAGTAGAGGGCGTTTACCAAGAAACCAAAAAGGCCCACTTCGCATCTAACCGAAGTGGCGGCGTGCAGGCAGGGGTTTCTAACGGCGCAGAAATCTACTTTTTTGTGGGGTTCAAACCGACTTCAACCATAGGCAAAGTGCAGCAAACGACAGATAAATCTGGCTCGACTATAGAGCTAGCTCCTGCAGGAAGGCACGACCCCTGTGTTGTACCCAGGGCTGTTGTGATCTGCGAGGCCATGGCATGGCATGTCCTAGCAGACCTATACCTTCGCCATAAGGCGGCGCAGCCTTAACACCAAAAAAAATTGATTCACCTAACTTTTTAAAGACACCCTCACAAAAGCCGAGACCTCTTGGATCATCTGCTCTTCTGTGGGTTTAGTAGAGTTTTTCGGTGTCATATCCAAGAACGCGTGAGACTTTAACCCATGCGGATGCCAAAAAGGCGGTACATGGTGATACAGGGTGAACGTTGGGATCTGAGCTGATACTGCCAGGTGCTTGTGCCCGCCATCTACCCCTAAATAGCAACTACACTGCTGCAGCACACCAAACCACTCTCTTAAGCTTAACGAGTTGGGTATAAGATCTATTTTAGCTTCTTCACCTAAGTGCGCATTTACCTGCTCAACCTGGCTTTGTTGACCTGGCCCGTATATGGGCAACAAATAATAACCCTGCTCTAACAAAGCAGAACAGAGTTTAGCCATGCTTTTAGGGTCCACCACTTTATATGGTTGCCTTGAGACCGGGCAAACAACTAGAATTTTTTTTCTAGAGGACTTCCCCTTAACCTTTGCAAAAAAACTATTCGCCTTTTCTTTTTCCGCCTCCGTTAAAAAAAGACGCGCAAGTGCAAGCTCTTGATAATCTCCTTGGCTGAGCCCAAGCTCTTTAGCTACGGCTTTTACTTTCTGCAGACCCGGATACGTTCCGTCGGGGACTGTATTATCATGGTAAAAATACCTGCGAATACCACGAGTCATCGAAACTCTTTTAGTAGCATTCAGGAAAAGACTCAAAGCCAATGTTTTTGGCAATGTCTGAAAATCAAAGACAAGGTCATACTTTTTTGACCTGAGTTTTTTGACAAGCTCAAAAATGCTTTTGGGCTTCTGCTTCTTTTTATCCCACAAATGCAGTTCATTCACGCACTGATTGTTCTTAAAAACCCACGAACCGACAGTTTCGCAAAGCACGTCTACTTTGTAGCCTCGCTCATGCAAAAGCTGCACGGCTGGCTCTGTCAACAAGCAGTCTCCGAATTGCCGCAGCTGTATAACCAAAGCATTAAGCACCTTTAGGGTTCCCCCGGCTTACGAGCGCGTGCGCCGGGATTTCAATGTATTCAACCGAATTGCCCGAATCATCTTTTCCGTAAACACTACGCGTATGGTCGCGGTGGCCACTTGCATGGCCAAAGTCATCAGCCCTATCTACCAAAAAAGCAATGTGTGGCGGATGGGTTTTTGGAAGCACAAGTGCCAAGGCAATGTTTTCAAACTGTAGCATCGCCCAGCTATCGTCCTGGTATTCAACCTCACACTCTGTGTTTTCTAAATACCAGGCTACGGCAGAAGATATTTCTTTGACCACTACGGCCACATGGTGAATATAGGACGGTTTTTTCTTTTTGCTTACCATCAAAAATTCCTTATAAAAATTTCAGCCAACCACTTACCCAACTTTCCACCCAACTAGCGATTTGAGTTCTTGGCGCATATATGTTGGCAGCCTCTGCAGGCCCTTTGCCTTGCGAGCCTGCACAGCTTCGTAGTATCTACCGCCACGAAGTTTTTTTGCAAAACCTTTTGCCGCGGACCTAGTGTCTGATTGCAGGGCGGAAAAGTACTCTCCTTTAGAGAGCACACTCAAAAAAACCATGGGAACAAGCCCATTGCGGCAAAACCTAAAAATATTTTCAAAAACAGCAGACTGCCGCCCACCTTGAATCTGTGACAACCCAGAAACCACCACGATCATTTGATCCTGTTTTTGGGCCGCTTCCATCCATGCATAGTTTTGAAAAAAGCTCTGTTGCCTCTCTAACTTTTTCGTATCAGCCATAAGGTCTATAGGTAATACAACGGCACCTTCTTGTATAAGGTACTCTCCCCAGTCGCTGGACCAACTGTGAAGCAAATGTTCGAGCTCGCCTGGGTAGTTTTTAGGGTCCAGCCCTATATCAGAGGTTGCATACCAAGCTGCATTTCGGCTGATAGAGCCTACCTCAGGACATACAGGCAAGGTTGCGTCTATATACTTTTGGAGGTGAAATCGTGTGGCAGAAAAAGAGCTGCGCGGAGCTAGCTTTTTGTTTTTATTGGTTTGGTTCTCTACTTGGTACTCGCGTTTAAAAACAAAAGGCGTCCGAGCTAACACCCATTCCTGCCGAACCTTTTTGGCACTCACGCATTGTTGCCCTTGGTAACCTGTGATGTTTTTTGTTTCCTGATGCATGCGCCGCGTCACATATGATCCAAAGATCTTGCTTTAAGACCCCGGTAATCCGCGCCGCTGAGCGTGTGAAAATCACAACACTCTTTAAGCCGGCTAAATACTCTGTAGCCTACCCTATCGACGAGCTGCCCAAACTTATCTGGGTTAAACCCGTCTTTGTTGTATTGATCCACAGGGTTTTGCTGCTGGCTCTCTAAACCAAAGTTGGTAGAGGCTATAATCACCTTGCCTTGGTTGTAGCGACCCATCACCAGCTGGTCGAGTATAGTCTGCTCCCACTCAGTGTTGCGGCCTTTGCCAAGCTCGTCGATGATGAGCACTTCTGCGTTTTGCAGCGGTTGCAGCAGCTGCTTGTCTGCTTTTCCGTCCGTATAAGCAGCCTTTAGTTCGCTAATTAACTGAAAAAAGTCCACAAACCTGATTCGCACCCCACGCATAGCAAGGCTACGAGCAAGAGCTGTTAAGATATAAGTTTTACCTACACCAACCTCGGCGCTGAGCAATATCCCTCTTGTTGCCGTCTTCGGGTAGCCTTCGAGCCACTTTACAAGCCGAGGAAGCACCTGCTTTGCGCCATTGCCACTTGGATTTTCAAAGTAATCAAGCCGAGCACCCGCATACCTTGCAGGTATACGGGCATCGTTATAAGCACGCACGATCTTGACCGGGTTAGGCTGCACGCAGGACTTTACCCCTGAGATAGATGCCTGTTCACCAGACCTAAGGTAAACTTCGTTTCCACGGCAAGTACCCAAGCACTTTTTGCAGGTATCTATGCAAGAACATAAAGACGCCACAGAAAAAGGAGCCGAGATACCAAAGAGCAGCCTATGGTTTTGACAAGCTGTACACTTGGTCTTAGCTCCACAGACCATCGCCACTTTCGATGCAAAAGACTTGTGACCGGCCTTAACCGCGTCGTCTTCGCTTTGAAGCTCTGAAAGCAAGTCCCGGTCTATGGACTGTTTTGTATGGACGTCTTTTTGCTGCAAAACTTATATTCCAGCCTGAACCGATATAAGAATGCTTTTATTTTTGTAATCACCTTCTTCGCTAGAGCCAAGAGTGGATGAATCTCCACTAACCTCTGCTTTTTCAAAACCTTGGTTGTACTGCAACAAAACCTCAATCAAAGGCAAAGGTGAGTAAGCAACGCCAAAACCTGCATGCACGCCAGAGTATTTAAAATCTGAGGCAAGGAAAGCGCCTTCTACAACCATACGGCCAAAAGTGTACCCTAGTTTTACAAAAGGTTTGAGTTTTTTGATTTTAACGAAAGGAAGCCAAGCGGTTGCTTCTGGGCGCAAAGAAAAAAGACGCCTACGGTCGATCGAGGAGTCATCGTCATCTCCAGGATCAGCAAACTCGGCCGAAGCACCCACACCAACAGGAACAAGCGGCACTGGCTGTATGTAAAAACCTGCAGCATACTTGATGCCGTCTAGTTCAAGATCAGACACCGCCCCCGAATCGAGCTCTAGCTCTCCGAAGGTGTAGCCTGACCCTACATACCCTTTAAAAAAGGCATACGAGTTAGTGCTGAAAAAAAACAACCCTGCAAAAAGCAGGGCAAAAGAAATCTTGTGGTTCACTACAAACCCTCCCTGTGTAAAAGGAGAGTCTATCTTTCTAATTTGAATGTGTAAAAGTAATCATGCCCACGGTCGTCCTGAGCGAATATGGTGAACACTTTTTGAGCTGCTGCAGAAGAAGCACCTCCATTAGGCACTCCTGTAGCCACTTCTGAAGGTAATGTTGCTACTTTAACCCCCCAAGCCTTGCCTGTTTGAGGCCGTGTAAGTGTGTGCATTTTCTCGCTTCCGCTCAAGCAAGCAGCTTCGCCACCTTCGCAGATTTTTAGCTTTTGCGAATCTGCTGACATGGCAATCCAAAGCTCTTCTGTGTTGCCGTTGACCCTGATTCCAGGCATGGCATTGTGAACAGCTTTATTGCGCCACTTAGGAACAGGGAGGTATTTTTTAAATATGTTCATCACATCAGGAATAAGCCTCATGCCAGAGATATAGGAATCTGGGCTGCAAGTCATTGCATGAAAGGTATTAGCCATCAGCTCCGCTTCACTTGTTGCCGTATGGGCTGTGACAACCTTTCGAAACTCAGTATCTGCATTGAAGCGTTGTTCAAACTGTTGAAACGTTCCAGGCTTATCTGCA
Organism: Oligoflexales bacterium; assembly: GCA_023301565.1. Classification (GTDB taxonomy): domain Bacteria; phylum Bdellovibrionota_B; class Oligoflexia; order Oligoflexales; family JALZUQ01; genus JALZUO01. Next base: position 29 of record JALZUO010000103.1, on the reverse strand, counting down.
AAAAGGCTTTGCTGATTTTCATACTGCCA
>JALZUO010000102.1 GCA_023301565.1 Oligoflexales bacterium | reverse complement strand
TGTATGCTTCTTCATACGTAGCAATTACGCCTAGGTTGTAAGTCGCTTCTGAACGAAGAGCTTTAGCTTGGAACACCTGAAAGCGCGGAAGCGCAAGCGTCGCCAAAATACTGATAATCGCAACAACGATCATAAGCTCGATCAGAGTAAAACCCTCTTGATTCTTTAATCTTAACTTCATAATTTCTCCCCTGTGTGCGGACCTTTCAAGTCCAAAAATTTCCAAAGACCCCCGGGTGCATGAGCAGCCGGTATAATAAAGATTCGGGAAGAATTGCTAATAACTTTAGTTTTTCTCAAAGAAAAATAATTAGACGCTAAAAACAGATAGTTATATTTAAGTAAAAAACACCCAGAAATAGATCCAAAATTTTTTATACGGAAATGGGGCTCTATTCAGATTCTTTGTGGGTCGAAAGATTCTGAAGTCATAGGGTTTTTTACGAAAGAAGGGCAAAAGCACCCCAAAGTGTAGCAGGATGCACCAGAGCCACGAGATCTTGTAGCGCCTAAGGCAGAAGCTTTTCACTACATATATATGCATGGCAACCACACTGAGTCGCCTGAGCGCCTGAGGCGCGGCACTTGTCGGCCCACCTGTCCTCGTCTGTGTAGCTCGTCGTACAGATAGTCCCAGGGTCCATAGGCGAGCAGCTTTTGGCCTCACCCTTTATACCGAAGCCATCAACCATCCGTACTTCTAAGGTGCTTGAGACCTGAACCTTTCCGGGGCTAGGGTTGGCTATGCCGGAACCTCCAATTGAGTCCGATTTCAGAGCCGTCTTTTCGGAGGCGCAGCTGAGAGCAAAGCTGCTAAGGGTCCATAAAATGAAAATAGTTTTAATTAAGCTGCGCATGACTGCTGACCTCACTTGGGATGTTGGTGATTCCTCTTGTTTTTAACTGAAAGTGCCCGGAACAAGTAGGCAAGTACTTTTCTTCTGTGCCCAGATCTATGACTGGACCATCTACGGTAGGCACACCGTCTTTAAGCTTCATGTTGAAAATAGCTTTGCGATTGCAAAAAGCGCACTGCGTTTTTATCTCTTCTATGGCATCTGCAAGTTCAAGCAAGCGTTTAGAGCCTTCAAACAAAAATCCGCGAAAATCCGTACGCAGACCATAACAAATTATCGGAATGTCTTCTTCGATACTGAGCAGCCTGAGGTGCTCGATAAACTCAGCCTGAAGAAACTGGACCTCATCAACGAGGATGCAGTCAACTGTTTTCAGCATAGAGCGAGGAATGGTTTGCCTATCACCAACCAGAAAGTCAGCTTTTTTGTTTAGGCCGCTACGCGACTGAATCCTCTCTGTGCCAAACCTGGTATCGAGGGCCGGTTTGACCAGCAATACTTTACGTTCTTGGGCCTGGTAGGAGTGCGCAGCAGCCAGAAGATTCATGGTCTTAGCGCTTGAGACTGCACCGTAGCGAAAATAGAGTTTTGCCATTTTTGGGCCCTTTTTTTGCTTTTACCTACCCTTTTTTTACACCGAATAGCTATCCATGGCCATATAGGCTTTTTTAGGCGGGCTGTTATGTTTTTGTGCATTTTTTTGTTGCGTTCTTATGCCCAGCTGAGCTAACTCGTGTAGGAAGCAGAGAGAAAAGAGTCTATGCTCTGCCTTGTCTTTTTTGGGAGAAACTGTGGGTTCCATTTATTTAGATCACCATGCAACGACACCTGTGGATTCCAGGGTGCTCGCGGCTATGAAGCCTTTTTTAGAGACGCATTATGCCAACGCTGGCAGCTCTCACCTTGCTGGAAGGCGGATTCGTAAACACGTTGCTACGGCCCGCGAGCAGGTAGCAAACTTACTAGGGTGTGGCGTAGGCGAAGTTCTTTTTACCAGTGGTGCAACCGAATCGAATAACATGGCAATTCATGGCGTTGCCCGCCGCAGTCAGTGTCAAGGTAAGCACATCATCACAAGCCAAATAGAGCACAGCGCAGTCTTGTTTGCCTGTCAAGCGCTTGAAAAAGAAGGGTTTGAAGTTACTTATTTGCCTGTGGGCAAAGACGGTATTGTTTCACCTGGTGATATAAAAGCTGCCATACGCACGGGCGAAGAGGGGACTACGGACCGGACTGTTTTAGTTTCGATCATGGGAGCTAATAACGAGATTGGCACGATTCAGCCTATCAAAGAAATTTCAAAAATTTGTAATGAAGCATCAGTGGTTTTTCACGTCGATGCTGCCCAGTATATTGGTAAAATCCCGGTAAATGTAAAAGAGCTGGGTGCAGACCTAATGAGCTTTTCCGGTCATAAAATGTATGCCCCTAAAGGCGTCGGCGGGTTTTACTTTAATAGTGCTTCAAAAAGAATGCCTTGTATCCAGCCGATCATGCACGGTGGTGGACAAGAGGGCGGGCTTCGCCCTGGGACCCTTCCTGTACCGATGGTGGTAGCCTTGGGCAAAGCCGCACAGATTGCCAGCAGCGAACAAGAACAACACAACGACAAAGAGCGGCAGTTGCGCGATTGGTTGTGGAGCAGCCTTCGCTCAAATATAGAGGGTTTAAAGCTAAACGGAAGTATTGAACATAGGCTTCCTGGTAATTTAAATATTTGTGTCAGTGGTATCGACGCCGAACTTTTGATGCTGCGCCTAGGAAACATTGCGGTTTCTACCGGGTCTGCTTGCTCAGGTAAAAGCTCGGCTCCTAGCCATGTTCTAAAAGCTCTCGGGCTTTCGGATAAAGAAGCCTATGCTTCGGTGCGGATGGGTTTAGGGCGAAGCACCACCAAAGAGCAGCTGGAGGTTGTGATCAAAGAATTCACGGACTCTGTTCAAAAACTTCGAAAATTGCCAAGCCTGCGTTAGGCGGATACGATAGAAGCATGAAATCCATTGAAGATTTTTATACCAGAGTAAATAGCTCAATTGCAGAAGAGATATCTGTGGCTCAAACCCTAGAGGACTCGGCGGCACAAAGCAGGTTTGCTGCAAAATACGCTGACTGGGGTTTTGACGAGGATACTTGGCGCGTTTTTTGGGTCAACACCTTACGTATGCGCAGTGTTACCCGCAAAACAGGAGAGCCTTATGCAACCCATCCTACCCGGATGGCCATGCTTGCATTGGGTGTGATCGGCCGAAACCCGAGCGGACAAAAAAGCGCTCGTATCTGTTTGCTGCACGATTACCTGGAAGAGGGTGATGGGGTCTCTTTTGAGTCGATCCAAAAACTAAAAGAAGACTTAGCCGGGCAGTCGCCTGCAGCCAGGATGGGTGCAGTTTTGCTGACAGAGCCTTTGATTGACTACAGCCAGTACCCGCGCCCTCGCAGGTGGATGGAGCAGGTTTCCTATGTACTTCAGGTACGTACGGCTTACCCAAGGCTTTTGAATGAACACTTTAACTCGATTTTCTTAGACAAAATAGACAACGGACATGATTGGCGATATATCGTTGAAAACGCGGACTTGTCCGAAGAACGCCGGCGAGCCAGGCTAATTCAAAAGCTTGGTCATTTTTCGTTTGTAGCAGAGGCTTTTGCCGATAGAGCAAACCTAAAGCTTTTGCAGCTTCTGCGAAAAACCATCACGGACAGTGCTCGTGAGTTTGCCATCACAAAAGATGAAGTGCGTTTTGTGAAGGTCGCCTATGAAAACACTTTGGTAGAGCATAGAGAGTCTCTTTCCAAAGCCATTGACCAATATTGGAGTGACCTTGGAATCAAAGAGCAGCAGCAACCCGGATCTTCTGAAGCTAACGCTTCCGAAGTTGCTGATAGCTCCGATGGTGGGGATTAGCCACGTAGCTTTTCGCGAATGGGTCCGGCTTTTTTTACCCGAAGACTACCCGGTCTGGGTTTTTACCGAGATGCTTTCGAGTCGCCGGGTTCCTAGTCAAAACCTTAAATTCAGCAATCACCTGCAGATAACCGCGCAAGAGCGCGAAGGGGCGCCGTGGGTGCCGCAGCTTTTGATCAATGAAGAACGTTTTGTCAGGCCCAGCATAGAAAAGCTTGCGAGTCTTTCGCCTCAAGGCATCGACATCAACATGGGGTGCCCTGTCAAACACACCCTAAGGCACAACTGGGGGGTACGCCTTATGGGTGACCCTGACTATGCTGCCAAAGTCGTCAAGTGGTGTAGAAAAGAGTACAAAGGCCCGCTCTCCGTTAAAATGCGGCTTATACGTACCGAACAGTCCACCTCTGATTATATGTATGGGTTTATCCAAAAGCTAAAGGAAGCCGGTGCTGACTGGGTGACTATTCACGCGCGGTATAAAGAAAACAAACACGCCGGTAAAGCCGAGTGGAACCTGCTAAAGGGTATTCGCGAGAGTATCGGCATGCCGCTTGCGGCCAACGGCGCCGTGTCGACCAAAGAAGATATTATTTTTTTGTTGGACAAACTAAACCTAGATGCCGTGATGCTGGCCCGGGTAGTTATGGCCAAGCCGTGGCTGTGTTGGTCTTTTTTTTCAGAGCACAAATCTCTAGACACTGTGCATGTAAAAGCTGAGGAACATGGGTTTTCGCTGCCGGATACCCCGCAGGAAAAAGGCACTTTTTATTTAAAAGCAGTTTGTTTTTTTGCAGATTCCCTAGAAAAATGGTTTGCCTCGGATAAAGAGCGCATGGAAAAGCTCTTGTTTTTTGTCACTATGAGTCACAAATGGTTTGATTTTGGTCATTCCTACTGGAAGGGTCTTAAGTCCAAACATACTTGGCAAGATTACAAAGAATACCTAAAGTCTTACGCATCAAAAGAGCCGCTAAGTCTTTTGCAAAGGAGTCCTATTCAGTAGCAAGCTACCTGGCGATGATCTGATTTATTTTAGGCATTAAATCAGAGTTTTTAGTTAGTACTGATATTGTGGCTAAAGTAAACCTTTTTAGCCTCATGCGTGTTTGTCAAAAGCATCTCTAGTCAGATTGATCGGATCTGCATCAGTGCAAACGACGTCGTCTTCAATGCGTATGCCTCCGTACTTTTTGAGCTGATCAAACAAGCCAAAGTCAATTCGAGGGTCTTGTTTTTCTCGCCACTTTTTTGCAAGAGTTTCGATAAAGTAAATCCCTGGCTCAACCGTTACCACGCAGCCATGCTGCAGCTCTCTTTGGTTTCGCAGGTAGCGGTAGATGATCCCTTCTTTGGGGTCAGCCGGTGGGCAGTATTCGGTCGGACTATGCTGCTTGCCAGCAACGTCATGGACTTGCAGTCCGAGCATATGCCCAAGGCCGTGTGGATAAAACACGGAAGAAAGCTCTTCTTGGATTGCTTCTTCTACAGAGCACCCTTTTAACAAACCTACTTCAAGCAAGAGGCTTGCAATCAGCTCATGGCTTTTTAGATGCATAGGGCCAACCTTAGATCCGGCGACAACTAGCGAGCAAAGCTCTTGTTGCATCAGTTCCATTTTTTTGATCAGTTCGGCAAACAGCTTGTTTTTTTCTGGCGACAAAACATAGGTGCGGCTGATATCGCTTGCGTATCCATGGTAGCTAGCTCCGGCATCGATTAAAAAGCTATATTCAGGTTTGCTGTATTGCAGCGCATGGTAGTGCAGCACAGCACCTTTTGTGTCAGTGGCAAGTATGGGCTGGTAAGGGGCCTCTAAAGCGGTTTGATCTCCTAGGGCCTGCATGTAGGCGCTGTAGATTTCTCTTTCACTGCCGCCAGCAAAAAATGATTTTTTAGCAGCCATGTGTCCTTTTACACCTAGCTCGCTTGCAGCTTTTAAACAGTCTATCTCGTAGTCTGTTTTAAAACTTCGGAACCAATCTAAGTGCATCACGAGGTTTTTGGGGTTTGTCTCGCACTCTATGTTTAGCTTATTCGGTACTGGGCCAACCCAAGCAGACGTTTCGGTGGTTTGCTGCAAAAGCTGCTTAGCGCGTTGCTGTAGGCTTTCGGTTTGGGCATGTTCTTCGATCTCAAAGTGGTCTGTCCAGAACGTTTTCTGCAGGGGCTTGTGTTCGTGCCAGTAATCTTCCGGGTGGTAATAAAGAAGTAAGGGTTTTTGCTCGGCCCGCAGCACGAGTATGTGCTCTTCGGAGTTCAGCGGCAGCCAGTGCTGAAGGTGAGGGGTCGCGCGAAAAGACTTAGTCATATCGTCGGCCCAGAAGTACTCGAGAGAACCCGCATAGATAGCTAGGCTGTCAAAGCCTGAGGCTTGCAGAGCGGAAGCCACACTAGACTGCATATACTCGATGTGTTTGCCGTATGTATTCTCAAGGGTGTTTCCCAAAGTTTAGCTCCCATGCTCTAATTTTTCGGTTTTCACTTTTCAATTTCATTTCGGCTGTTTTTTCCTTGCGTAGGATATGGCAACTTGCAGGGTGGCGCAAGGCTGCCGGGTCTTAGGTTAGAAGAGCCAAAGGCTGCATTTCTCTGTATAAAAAATAGTTTTAAAATAGTGTTTTCTTAAAGAAGCTATAGCTCTACAAGTGCTTACATGTTAAACAGATCTTGATGTATTTATAGGCCTTGAGGATTTTACACAGATGGTGAACGCAACTCGTATACAAAGCTTGCTGTTAAGTCTTGTGTTGATTGCGCAGTTATCTTTGCTTTTACAAAGCTGTAATACGACTAAAAAGAATCAAAAGCTAAGGGTCGATGCAACGGTCGAGCAGTATAAGTCCGAAGCTGAGATTCTTCTTCAACTTGTATCGGAAGCGCGGCGCAGTCCCAGTCTGCGGAGCGAGTACATACGTAGCATTGCCTATGAAAGTGAAAAGCTTATGCAGATGGGTCTTTCCATCGCAGAAAAGTACATAGAAAAAAACCGAGATTGTGCCGAGTACATCAAAGCAGCTCTGGCCTTGCCAGAACAAATCGCTAGCTTGTCTCTTCATGAGGTTGAGGTTGGTTACCTGGCTGATCAGCGGTTAAAGGCTCTACCTGGCAGCAGTCTTCCTGAGTGTCAGCGTGCAAAAAACCTACTAGTTCAGCCAGCTGCGGTTCTTGTGTTATCCGGTCTTGAATCTACTTCTACAAGTGATTTTGATCGAATGTCTGATGAAATCAACGAAGTCATTGCACACAGTAAATCCATCACCATGTAAGGTGTATTGCCGCCTTCAGCTTTTACCCAAACAGGTAACGCAACCCTAAAATCAAAGCTATCGAGACCGAAGCTGCACTTAGCAATAAAGCGCTTTTCTTTTTTTGCGCACGTGCTTGCGTCCAGGCTCTAAATGCTAGGTGGACGACGATGCATAAAACTAGAATTCGAACGTAGGGAAGTATCCACGGCTCAATGTGCTGGTTCATGCGCGTTTTCCTTCTTCTATGATTCCAGAACCTGCGTAAAAGTAGGCAAACAGTACAATCGTTGCCGCATTCAAAACATGCCAAATTGCATGGCCGCTGACCCAGTGCCGGTTAGGGTCACACCACCAGCCTTTTATGTCTGCGATCCAAAATGCAAAGGATAGTCCGAAGCAAACAATGGCTAAACAAAGGTGCTTGTACTTGAAAAAACCAGTTCGGACATGGATTTCTATTTCTAGTGCAATGGCAATGGCAATGTAGGTAGCAAACAAGGCTATGCCAGAGGTCGTATAGGTTGTGTTTATAATAAGAGCAAGTGTAAGCAGAGCCAGATAGAGGCTGTATGCACGCAGGTTTGACTCTTTTTTTGCAAAAACTCCTAGGCGCCGCAGGTTTCCGACAATCATGATTGCTGCAATACAGTACATGCCAAGCATATCGAATATTTCAAAGAAAAAGGTCGAACTTGCGTGAAAAAGTCCTGAAGCTACTGCCAGAGCGCCGCTGCTAAAGCCGAGGATCGCAATAAACCAATGCCTTGGAAAACGCCTGATTATGAAAACACCAGCTATAAGGAAAAATATATTACTATATGTATTGGCTGGTTGGGTAACCCACGCGCAAAGCTGTTGTTCACAAAACCTCAGACTCGCAGGGGCCCATCCATCCCAGGGGCACTGCATAGCAACCACTCCTATTCATCCGGACTTTGATCGTGTATCCTTAGGATACCATAGGTGGACCTACCCATGACGTTTAGACGTAAACAATCTCAAAAACAAAGACGCTTGCGCACGTATCGCAGGTACACTACAGCCGTGGGTTTTGAGCTCGCTGTTTTAGCTGTTCTTTTATTGATGAGCTACCTTATTTGGAACGCCATTTGTGGCTCTTCTTGGCGGACCTGCCTTGGTGATGCCAGCCAAGTGCCGAAGTTCTTTTTTTATTCTTTTATTCGCCCACTTACTTTTACGCCGTTTTTCTATTTAGCAACTATAAGCACCCATACATTTGGTCTTTTGCTGGGTAGCCTTTTGGCCTCTTTAGGAGCTGCACTTTCTACGGCCGTACTTTTTTACCCGGCACGCTATGTAGGCGAACGACTTGTAGGCCCTTGGGTCAACAGGAACCTTCCGGAGACCTATCATCGGATGGCAGGCAACGAACTTGGCGTAACCATTTTGGGTAGGCTGGTTCCGTTTGTTCCTTTTGATCTGGTAAGTGCTGTTTTAGGGGTTTTGGATTTTGACTTTCGCAAGGTTCTTTTGGGGAGCTTTATCGGTACGCTCCCGCTTTGTTTTTCTGCTTATGCTTTTGGTCATCTGCAGACAACTGTCGATAGCCCGCTTCTTTTGTTTATAGGCTCGGCCTTGTTCTTACTGGCTTGCCTCCTGGCAGCTTCTTTTGTTTGGAGTTTTTTCTTTGGTTATTCCGTTTGGGCACGGGTGCAGAATTTTTGCCGTGAGGCTGTTTATGAGCTGCACGTAAACAACAGAATAGATCGCAGTTATCAATACGACGGATCACGGCCGATAGTTGTTTTGTTGTACGGTTTTTTTTCGAGTAGAAGAGCCCTTATTTTAATGGAAAAAAGGCTTTCTGCCAAAGGGCACCAGGTTATGACCTTTAACCTAGGTGGGATGCTTGGAATCTTGTTTACGCGCGGTATTGTCGACACAGCGGATTTTTTAGCTAATAAAATTAAGCGTCAGATAGAACGCTACGACTTTCCAGAGGTTCAATACATTGGCTACTCCAAAGGGGGGTTGGTTGCAGCGCACTATCTTTTTCATATGCATGGCTTTGAAAAAAGATGCAAAAAGCTTATTACCCTGGGTACCCCTTTTAGTGGGGCATATCAAACCTATCTGGCTTTGGTGACGCCACTAGCGTTTTTCTGGCGAGATGTTTGGCAGATGCGCCCAGGCAGTGTTTTTCTCGAAGAAATAGCAGATGTGTCCGTGCCCAAAGATATGAAAATCCACTGCCTTTTTAGCGAGAAAGATCGTTTTTCTAGGGGGAGAAACGGAATTTTTCGTCCCCGTGCTGGCAGTAAGCGGGTAACGGCAAAAGCCATGCATCAGTGCGATCACTTTGCGTTCCTTACAGATTCGAAGGTTTTTGAGTACGTGCACAACGCTCTATTAGAAGACAACAAGTTGAACTTAACCAACCAAACAGAGGCAACGCAGACCGGTGTTAAAGATACGCAGCCCATGGAAGTCTCAATGTTAAACTCTGTGGATAGAAGAAAGTAATATAGAGTCAATGGCAGGATATCGTTTGCATAGAACACCTTTAAAAATAGAAAATTCCCACGATTATTACCTTAAAAACTGTACGGTGGTGCAGGGCGCTTATCTACCAGTGATAGAAAGCGGATATGTGCGTGTAAAAGACGGCCTCTTTGCAGAGGTTGGTTCTGGCTCTCCCCCAGATCATGCTGGGTTAAACCTGATAGATGCACAGGGGGCTATTCTGGTACCCGGGTTTTTAAATATTCATACTCACTGTGCTTTGGCTGTGGCCAGAGGCCGGTTTCACGGCAGTGATAATATGGTTCAAGACTTTTTCTTTCCACTAGAAAGTAAGATGCGCCCGGAGGATATGGAGGATCTAAGCTATCCTTATATGATGTCTGCGCTAGCCAGCGGTACAACCTTGATTGCTGATCACTATTACCATGCCGGTGGCACTGCAAAGGCTGCTGATAGGCTAGGGATTAGAGCAGCAATAGCTGCCTGCATCATGGACCTTGACGGAGCCCATTTAACAAAAGACGCCTCGAGTGGGTATGCGGAATTTGAAAAAAGCTTTGCTTGGAGCGAACGCGTGTTTCCTATAGTGGGTCCGCACGCCACCGACACCTGCAGCAAGTCGCTTCTAGCCGGTTTGGCAAAAATAGCTTCTGCAAAAAAGCTACCTGTCCATATGCACCTTTCGCAAACGCAGTCCGAGTACGATGCCTGCATGAAAAAATATGGGATGACGCCCGTGCAGCTTGCTCATGATCTTGGGCTTGTGCACGCCAACTCTATTTTAGTTCATTTAATTTCTGCGACGCAAAAAGATTTTGAACTTATTCGAGAGGCAGGCGCTACGGCAGTCGCCTGTCCAAGCTCACAGGTCATCTACGAACATATGTTGGATCCGAAGCTTTTGCAGGAGTCTAAGGTCGAGGTAGCTCTTGCGACAGACTGTGCTGCTTCGAACGACACCGCGGATTTATACGCCGAAATGCGCACTTATGCGCTTTTGTCCAAAAGCAAGGGGGTGCAGTGGAGTGCTGATGAGCTGCTTGCTATGGTTACTTTGAACCCTGCCAGAGCCCTTGGCCTGCAAGATAAGCTTGGGTCAATCGAGGTAGGCAAGTGGGCTGATTTTCAGCTGGTGCAGCGCGGTCCTGAAATCACCCCTTTCTTATTTCCCAAACAAGATTTAATTTACTCGATGTCAACCCGGTTGATATCGGCTGTGGTAGTAGGTGGCAAGGTTCTTTATCAAAACGGAGAGTTTTTAACTGTGGACTCCATAAACAGAGTAGATCAATTCCAAAAGCGCACGGCGGACTTGCTGAAGCGCGCAGGCCTGAGTTAAGCCTTATGGACATACTAAGAATGTTTTTTCGCGTGGCCTTTCATCTCCTACCTGTTTGTGGAGTTGTTTCTGGACGCCTTTTTTTAACGGTAGCTTTGGCTTGCTTGGTTGGTTTGGCTTATGTCAAAGCTAAAAAAATGCGTTTGCAAAAAGAGGCAGCTACAGACTCTGAGCTAAAAGAAGAACTAAGTAGGGCGCAAAAACGCTGGGAGTACCTTATTTTTGGAAGCTAATTTCAAACCGCATTTTTCTTTTTTTTCGAAGCATAAGACACAAAAGCTTCATTTTGCAGCGCATTCGCACCACCCCTGGCCTGACGCTGTTGTAGAAATGCATCAAAGGTACACCCTCGACAGTGCCAGGTTGACCGACGAAAAGTGGTCGATGTTTTACTCTGAGGTTCTCCCTAAGGCCCAGCAGTTTGTTGCTGAGTTGATCGGAGACACTCAGCCAGATCAGGTAGTGTTTGCCGGTAATACGCATGAGTTTATCCTGCGGCTTTTATCTTGCCTGCCAACAGGACGCAAGCTTCGGGTTTTAAGTTCGGACCACGAGTTTTATAGCTTTAAGCGGCAAATGCTGCGCCTCGAAGAAGACGGCCTAATTGAATGGAAGCGCATTGGCATCGAATCGCCACAGAGTTTTTATGCAGAGTTTGAACAGATCGCATTCGATTGGCAACCGGACATGGTTTTTTGCAGCCACGTGACGTTTGATCGAGGTCTATATTTGCGAGACCTTCCTAAGTGTATGTCTCGGATTCGCTCAAAGCTGCCGCAAAACTCCCTTGTGGTGATCGACGGATACCATTCGCTTGGCGCGGTCGATGTGTCGCCTGCCGCCGGGTTTTTGGATGAAATCTTTTATTTAGGTGGATCCTATAAGTACCTAGCTGCAGGGGAAGGTGCATGTTTTATGCGGGTGCCTGTTGGTTGCGATCTTCGGCCCCGAAACACAGGCTGGTTTGCTGACTTTTCTTCTTTGGAGACTGGTATGGAGTCTCCAGTTGGTTATGCTGAAAGTGCTCAAAGGTTTGCTGGGGCTACCATGGATTTTTCTGCAATCTACCGCCTCGTAGGTGCGAGTGAGCTATGGAGTAGGCTGGGGTTTATCGATAAAGGCTTTGAACAGGTTTTCAGTCACGTATCTGGCTTGCAAAGTTATTTTCTAGAAAAACTTCAAGAGCAGGGTCTATATAAAAAAGGTTTTTTAACTGGCTGCCAACATGTATCGCCAGGGCGTAGCGAGCGCGGGAGCTTTTTGTGTTTTTCTCCTGTGGATTTAAAAGTGGTGTTGCCGCGCCTGCGGCAGCTAGGTGTGGTCGTGGACGGAAGAGAGTCGACTCTTCGGGTTGGTTTTGGGGTTTACCACTGCAAAGAGGACGTCGACGCTTTGCTGGCTTCCTTAGC
>JALZUO010000101.1 GCA_023301565.1 Oligoflexales bacterium | reverse complement strand
TCATCTTATTATGCCCCGCCTTTTTCAATTTTTCCTCTTTTCGCTCCTCCTGCCTTTCTTAGCGCAGGGGCAGGATCCTTTTTCTGGTGAACTCTCTCTTGAAGAAGCGCCTGGGGCCACCGTCATCCCCGAGGCCTCTAGCGTAGAGCCTGGCGACTACTTCCGCGTCGCCTTCAAGCTGAACCTCAAGCCACACTTCCATGCTTATTATAAGAATGCGGGGATTCTTGGGGGAGGCCCCACGGTTGACTGGGAGCTTCCGACTGGTTTCTCTGCGAGAATTCTGGAATACCCCGTTCCCACCTTGTTTGACGCCGAGACAGGTGGGGTGAAGGCCAAATTCTATGGCTATGAGGGTGAAACCACCTTCGTCGCTGAAATTGAAGCATCCGATTCTCTGAAGGTCGGAGAATCATTCGCGATTGGTGGGAGCTTCTCCTGGCAGGAATGCGATAAGTTAACCTGCGTTATGGGTTCCAAGGAATTCAGCTTTAATGTTATCGCGGGTGAGGAAACAACTCCCATCGATTCTGCGATCGATCTCTTTGATTCTGCCGAGAAAAAAATTCCAGGATATTCTGATAGCGTCTCGGGAGTGGCCAAGGAAAACAACGGGAAGATCCTACTCGATCTTAGCTTCTCCTCGTCTCTTGAAATCAAGGAGCCTGTTTACTTTTTCTCTAGCGATGGCCAGGTCGATTCTCAGGCCGAACAGAGTGTGACATTCACCAAGAATAAAGAGGGTGCCATCAACGGCATGATTCTGAGCCTCGCGCGGAACTCTGGAAACGATGACCTCTTCATCGATCCCGCTCCGGTCAGCGAATATTTGGAAGGGATGCTCACTTTTCAAACCATCGATGGCTTAGCATCCGCTGAAATCAAAGCGGAGCTCGAAACTGATGCCGATCTTGAGATGGTCGGAAAGGAACACGCCTTCATCTTAGCGACTGATGCACAGAAAAAGGCGGGTCTTGAATTATACGATGCGAATGCAAAACCGGCTTACCTTCTCCTTGGCGGTGAGCGTGAGCAAAAGTTGACTCTTCTAAGCTCTCTACCTCTCGTTTTTCTAGGAGGTTTGATCTTAAACCTCATGCCTTGCGTTTTCCCAGTGTTGGGTCTCAAGGTCATGAGCTTCGTCTCCATGGCAGGCGAGGATGAATCAAAAATTAAGAAGCACGGCCTTGTCTTTGGCCTCGGCATTCTTATCACGATGTGGATTTTAGCGGCTGTCATTATCTCGTTGAATCTTAACTGGGGACAGCAGCTTTCCAGTCCTGTCTTTCTCGGTTCCATCATCATTCTCCTCTTTTTAATGGGTCTGAATCTCTTCGGCCTCTTCGAATTTGGGACGAGTCTGACTAGCGTTGGGGGTGAGCTGCAGAATAAAAAAGGATACTCCGGTTCCTTCTTCTCCGGCGCTCTCACGACCCTCATCGCGACCCCTTGCTCGGGCCCCTTTCTTGGACTTGTGATCGGCTTCGCGCTCTCTCAAGGCAAGGTCTCAGCGATGGTGATCTTCACCGTCTTCGCCTTCGGCATCGCCTCTCCCTACGTCATCCTCTCTTACTTTCCCTCACTCATTAAAAAGCTTCCGCGTCCCGGAGCATGGATGGAAAGTTTCAAGCAGATCATGTCATTCCTTGTCTTTGCGACTGTCGTCTTTTTCCTCGGAAGTTATCTGAAACTCGTCGGGCCAGGTGCCTTTCAGGCTTTCCTCTTTGCGCTGACCTTCATTGCCACCGCCGCCTATCTCTATGGTCGCTGGGGCACGATCGTCACACCTGCCAAGAAGCGCCGTATTGTCGGCTACGGCACTGCGGCGGTGTTCGGTTTTGGGGGTCTCGCTTTTGCTTATTCGACAGCGAATCAAACGAGCGAAAGAACCAATGAAGCTTCGAAGGTCGGTGATCTCTCCTGGAACGAATGGTATCCCGGTGTCGTGGAAATCAGCCGGACGAAAAAACGAATCGTTTGGGTCGATTATACAGCCGATTGGTGACTGACCTGTAAAGCAAACGAGAAACGTGTTTTCTCGAACAAAGAAGTCATCGCCAAGCTCAATGAACTTGATGTCCTCCTCGTCCAAGCTGACGACACCATCCCTGATCCTAGAATCAAGACTGATCTCGCTCGGTTCAATCGGAGTAATCTTCCCGTCAACATCGTCGTCCCTTCCGATCCCGATCAACCCCTGATCATGTTGCCGGAACTCATTAGCCCCGCCGAAGCTCTGCAAGCCCTTGAGGAAGCCGCCGCTGCGGGTCAATAAATTCGATGAAACTCTTCCCCATCATCGTCGCCAGCCTCCTCGCGCTGGTGGCTGTGATGTGAGTGCGTTTGGATGCTCCCTTTGGCGAGCCAAAGTCCGCTATCTGCGTTCCGCCTTATCGCATCGAGTGGCGCAAATGGGAACCGGGTTCGTTTGAAAAGGCCCGCCTTGAGGGGAAGATTGTGTTGTTAAGGTTCACCGCTGATTGGAGTCTCGCGGTGCTAGCAAATGAGCAGCGTGTTTTTAGT
>JALZUO010000100.1 GCA_023301565.1 Oligoflexales bacterium | reverse complement strand
AAAGTGGAGGCGGCGGGAATCGAACCCGCGTCCGAATATGCGTTTAGAAAAGGCCCTACACGCTTAGGTCCATGATTTATCTCTTCTGCAAAGCGCCCATAGGCAGGCTATTTACAGCGTAGCCCGATTAATCTTACACCTTCGACTACGAACAGAAGCCTAAGATGCCAGTCACAGAAATGACGTCTTCTATAAGGTCGTGACCCCCCTATAGTCGACGGCTACTTTTTAATTAAGCAGCTAAAGCTAATTCGTTGCCGATTAACAAATGGTGCAGCGGTTGTAACCGGGTCACCACACCAACCCCGGACGTGCTCCCTAACCTGACGTTCATACCCGTCGAAACCAGGACGCCCCCACACAGGCAGCATACACCTTAAGGCCCAAAGGATACAAATCACATATAAAGCGAGCTATAATAGTAGCCTAGCTTAGCTCGCCCAGCTGCAAACCGTTGCTGTGGCTATGAAAGTACAAAGTCTGGCTGTTTTAGGGCTATGCTGGAGTTAGGCAATGACTATGTTCACGGCAAGGGGTTTTACTTTTATATGAATGATTCACAGCAGCAAGATCAGGGCGTCGGCGAGCAGGTATGGCAAGTTAAGCGTAGTGAGTTTCGGCGCAATTGGTGCGTTTGGACGGTAGCTCTTTACTTGGGTTGGTACATAGCTTACGTCGCGACCATCTGCTACATCTCTCAGGTTTGGTGGGTTGGGTATTTGGTGGCATCTGCTGTTGTGATGCTTATTGCTTGGGTATCAAAAATCAAAGTACCGTTTTGGTTTAAATCCGAAAAGCCTTCGGCCAAACAAGTGGCCTCTTTTTTAGAGCTACACCAGCCTGCCAGCGGACATTTGCAAACACAGATACAGCCTCTAACAGGCACAGAAGGTTTTGAAAAAGCGATTTTATCTTACCGTAAAAAGCAAAAAGACCACAGATTAAAGGTTTGGTCGTGGATGCTTGTGCCTGCGCTGCTTTGCTTTTTTTTAATTTCCTTTGGGCCAAACTTTTGGGAAGTCACCAAAAGAGATGTTCTAAAACTTTGGGGCTACCTTACAACAGCGCAAAAGATTGTCGTTTTAAATGGTTCGCTTAATTACACTGAAGATGGTCAGGACATTGTGGAGTTCAAGCTTTCTAGCTTTAGAAAGCCTGCGATTAAGTTGGCTCCGGATAACCTTGTTCGTGTGGTCGTCGGCGGCAGCAAATCACAGCCGAGCGAGGTTGAGATAAAGGCATCAGGCAGCTCTGAAGAATCTGCATCTTCACTTTTATCGCTGAGATCTTATTGGAGCGAAGAAGTTGGCGCACAGGTAGCTGACTTTCAGGTTCCTGAAAGCGGACCTATCTATCTGCGAGGCTCAAAACCATGGGGGGCTGTAGCCGAGTTTGAAGTAGAAACCCCGCCTGTTCCTAAAGTAAGGATTTCTTCGCCTGATGCCATTAGGGTAGAAGACGCCCAAAAGCTCTCGCAAGATCAGGTGCCGTACCTCGAAGATACCGAGCTTATCCCTGTTTCGATTGCTGTAGATGCGCAGCACTCTATCGATGAAGTTTTTTTGCTGATTCAAACATCCAACGGAAAACCACAAAAGGAATTGGTGCAAAAAGTTTTGGTGGAGAAGTCAAAGCTAAAGCTAGATCATAGCTTGCTGTTAGAGCCTTTTTTAACCTCGGACCTTGCAGATGTTTTGGTCGTGGCGGTCGCCGTCGACAAGGCGCACCCTAGGCCTCACATTGGAAAAAGTAAGCCGCTTAAGTTTCGGGTAGAAAGCTCCTACGGGCGCTATCGCAGGGTGCTAAAATCACTGGATAAAGCAAAGCAAACAGTGGACGCCTTTACAGCAGAGAAGTATGGCGAAGGGCCAGCTAGTCAAACAAAGAAAACCGTAGAGACCGTAGTAGGTCAAATCGCAAAAGCTAGCAAGCTGTCTGCCCGAACGCCGTTTCTAAACTATACCGACCGGCAAGATGTGGCCGAGATGGCAGGTCAGACAAAGATTTTTAAAAAATCACAGACCATGCAATCAGCCTTTGCTCTGAAAGATATGATCGAGCAGTTTTTGTGGGAGCACGAACTGCTAGATGACAGGGCAAGAGACAGAGATTTTTTTATTGCGGCAAGGGCTTTTTCACGTGCGATGGATGCAGGTCAAAAAAAGTCTTCTGCAGATCTTCCTGTGATGAAAAAAAGGCTTCGAAACTTTTTAGAAGAGCGTGCAGGGCGCTGGAAAAAAAGGCTGGAAAAAGTAGAAGAAGAGAAAAAACCAGAAAACAGCAGTGAAATCGTAAAAGGAAAGTTCGCAAAAGATTTAGAGGGCTTATATAAAAAACATAGCGAGAGCAAAACCAAGATGGCTCAGTCGAAGCTTTCGAAACTATCAGCAGAGTACAAAAAGTTTTTGGAGCAGCTTGAAGAGTCCGAAGATAAATCGCGGGAACAAAAAGAACAAAAACGCCAGCAAGGCCTAGCCAATGCACAAAACCAGCTGCGCAAACTGCAGAAGACCCAAGATGAGATTTCAAAAAGTTTAGACAAAGCTTCTACAAGATCTAAAGAGGATGTCGAAGACGCTTGGTCTATCTCTGGTCTAAAGCAAAAATCAAACATCCAAGATACCAAGCGGTTAGAGGCAGGGATGCGGGCTGTTTCAGGCAGGGTGGGCGAGCGCCTTAAAGCAGCCATAGATCAAATGACCAACACCGAGGGTAAGGCTGAAGGGCAGCAGTTTGCTGAAGCTGAAGCGCATTCGGACTTGGCAGCAAGACTTCTTCGAAACGCTGAAAGCATTGCCAAGCAGCAGTCTAAGCGCCGAGAAGAGGGCAAAAGGCGGCGGCGGCGTAGCGGTGAGAACTATTACGGGTCAAGCGTTCTTGGCGGCGACGTAAAAGTTCGCTATGAATATGAGGTAGACGCTAAGTATCGGGGCAAGGTGCTAGATGCATTGCGAGGTACGGCTGAATCCGAAGAGGACAGAGCTGTGCTCGATACATTTTTGCGGAAAATACTTCGCTAGAAGTCAGCCTTTTGATTTAAAATGAGTTTTTTAAAATGAGTTTGATCGTAGAAAAACAGAAATACAGACTGCGCGAAGCTGCCAGAAAGCACGTACGTGCCAAGCAGGTCGCGCGGCGCCTTAAAACACTAGGGCCGAGGCTTCTGGTTCGTTTAAAAAAGGCCTGCAAGCGAGATCATGCGACGAGTGTGGCTAAAACTACTGTTAGAGCTCTTACGACCGATGAATACCGTTTGCACCTAAAGGACCTTTGCGCAGCGCGCAAACAAGCACATTCGTTTAGGGTTGAGTTTGAGATCACAAAGATGCGCCTGCAGTGGATGCGGAGCCGGAGAAAACCCCAGTCAAAAATAACTAAACCCTTCGCGTAATCCACATTAGCCCTGTTTTAGATTCAATGCCTGCCTCTGCAAAAAGAGAAGAGCAATGCAGGTGTGCTCTGTCCCAAATCGCCATAGATCCTCTTTTCCATTTAAAAGGAAGTGCTACCGTTAGCTGGCTAGCCTCTGGCGGGAGCAGATAGCTTTCGATCTTTTCAGTATGGCCACTCATGTTCTGTAAGGGTTCCACGCTGCAGCCGCGAACAATTACACTTGTGTCTTTAAGTGGAAAACCTGTGGAGTGATAAACCTTTTCTTTAAAAATAACTGTGTAAACACTTGCCTCTTTTGGGCTGACGTCAAGCGGGATGATTCCTTGCTTATAAATCTGTTCGTTTTCATCGTAGCCACTGTCTGTGTGTATGCCATAGGGAAACTTGTTTTGATGAAACGCAAAGTCGATGGAGTAGGGTTCTTTTAAATGATCATCTAGGGATGGCCGCAGGATTTCTTCTAGAAGGCTTTTGTGTTTGGGGTCGGGGTGTACGGTGATCCCGCGCGGACCTTCTTTGGTTAGCAGCTTTTCGTGACGCTGCGAATCCATGGTGCGGCAGGTTTCAAGTATGCCCTCAATGCGCACTAGAGCGTTTTCCTGCAAAGAGCGCGGGTAAGCTTGCGGGCTGGTTTCTCTAGCTTGGATTTCGGCAATAAGCTCTTTGGATTTATGCATGCACTTTCTCAGGTTTGTGTGAACGGGTTGCCAGAAGAGTAGGTTTGCTAAAGCTAGCCGAGCCACTAGCACTCGCAGACAGTCATAGCTCTTAAGTCTCTGCCTATCAAATTTGCAGGCAAGAAATAAGTGCGAGCTTTCATAAAATCTAAGGTTCTTGGGCCTCGCTCTGTTCAATGGGCTAATATGGCTCTGCCAAGATGATCAAATATGTATCAGCTAGTCGGCAAACTACTCTTGAAACCGCTATCCTTCTAAGGTTTCTGGTGAAAATACCAATGTAGCCAAGTAGGGTGAATGGTACCCTAACCCAACCAATATGGTCCAAGGCGAGAGAGCAGACTCCATGACAGTGATTAGCAGTTTTTTGTTTGGCATAGTTTTTTTAGGTTCGGCCGGTTACTTCGGCCTCGGTATTTACCGAACTTGGGGCGTGATTGCCCAGGGTAAGGGGTTTGAAGACCATAGGTTTGATCAATTGCCACAGCGTATCTGGCGAACGATCATAGACTCCACGTTTCAACCTAAAATGTTTCGTGATTTTGTCCCGGCCTTTATACACGCCCTTATTTTTTGGGGTTTTATACTTGTCAGTATAGGGACGCTTGAAACAGTTGTCTCGGGGTTTTACTCAAAATTTAATTTTTCTTGGATTCTCGGAGATGGATTTTTTTATGGATCTTTTTTGCGCTCTCAAGATTTGGCTAATGCCTGGGTTGGCTTTGCTATTTTATATGCGATTGTTCGCCGGATTACCAAAGCTAGTAAAAGAATCTCTAGCCTAGGCGCCGAGTCACAAAAAGATGCTTACTATGTTTTGACTTGGATTTTTGCCCTTGTCTTTACTGCTTCTCTTAGCTTGGGTGCGCGCGCTTATGCTGGCATGCTCCCAGAAGCCCCTTTAGGGCTATCTAGACTAATTACAAGTGTTAGCACTCTAGGTCTTATCTCTTCAGAAGGTGCCTGGCATAGTTTTGACCAAGTGATTTGGTGGGCGCACGTTGGAGTTTTCTGCAGCTTCTTGGTGTACTTGCCTACCAGCAAGCATCAGCATTTTATTTGGGCTGTACCTAACCTGTTTTTTAGAACCTCGCGAGCCCGCGGACGTCTTCGCCCTATGGACCTTGAAGATGAGACGGCCGAGAGCTTTGGTGTTGCAAAACCTACGGAGCTTAGCTGGAAACAGCTGCTAGATGGTTTTACCTGTGTCGAGTGCGGAAGGTGTCAAGAGGTTTGCCCTGCCTACCAAACAGGAAAGCCACTGGATCCAAGAAAGATTGCGCACGACCTAAAATATTCGCTTTTAGATGACGTGAAGGCTCAAAACGATAAGGAACACACAGCTCAGCCGCTCACAGATGGGTTTGTGAAAGCTGACGAGTACTGGTCGTGTACCACTTGCGGTGCGTGTATGGAAGCCTGCCCGCTGGGGATTGAACATATTCCAGCTATTGTCGATATGCGGCGCTATAAAACCCTTACCGAAGGTGAGTTTCCAAGTGAGCTCAACCAAACGTTTAAAAATCTAGAAACTAACTTTACCCCTTGGTCTGGCGTATCGCATGCAACCAGAGCCGATTGGTCTAAAGATCAGAACGTTACGACCTTTGCTGAAAACTCAGATGTTGAATACTGCTTTTGGGTAGGGTGTGCTGGCTCGTTTGATGAGAGGTATCAAAAGGTTTCAAAAAGCATCGTGAAGATTCTTCAAGCTGCCAATATAAGTTTTTCTATTCTGGGTACAGAAGAAAAATGTAACGGTGACACGGCGCGGCGTCTTGGGAACGAGTACCTCGCTCAGATGTCCATTCAAGAAAATATTCAGACCATGCAAAAGTATAAGATCAAAAAAATTGTTACCGGATGCCCGCATTGCTTTAATACGATCCGCAATGAGTACCCTGACTTTGGGTTTGAGGCTGAGGTGATTCACCACTCTGAGCTGATAGAAGATCTTTTAAAGCACGGTAAGATCAAAGCTAAAGATGTACCGGCCGATCAAAGCTCTATCACCTACCACGACTCTTGCTATTTGGGGCGCCACAACGAGGTCTACGAAGAGCCGCGCGAAACGCTTAAAGCACTTGGCGCAGAGCTCAAGGAGATGGAAAAGAATAAAAAAGATGGTATGTGCTGCGGCGCAGGTGGCGGCCGGATGTGGATGGAAGAGACCATCGGAGACCGGGTTAACGAGGTAAGAGCAGAGCAAGCGATAGACACAGGTGCTAGTACGGTTGCAGTAGCTTGTCCATTTTGCATGACCATGATGCAAGATGGGGTAAAAGCCAAAGGTCAGGCCGAGGGTGTGACTGTAAAAGATGTTTCTGAAATTGTTGCGGAGAACCTTATATGAACGGATGCTTGCTACCAGTAGTCATGATTTTTTTGATTGCTTCCGGGATGGGGTGTACCTGCCAGAGTCTGCAAAAAAACATAAAGAAAACCACTGATAAAATGATTTCAACAACCTCCAAAAAAAATAAGGGAGAATTTGCGATGCTTAAAGAAACGAAGGTTTCAAACGGTATGGAACTTATAACCTACGAGTCGCACAAGGTTCCTTTGGTGACGCTTGTGCTTGCTGTAAAAGCTGGTGCGATGACCGAAACCCCAGAAACAAATGGCCTTACACATGTGTGGGAACATATGTTTTTTAAAGGAAACCAAAGATTGCCTGACCAAGAGGCTTTTAAAAAAAGGATGCGAGAGCTTGGCATCATTTTTAATGGGGATACATCTGCCGAAAAAGTGCGTTATTTTTTCACGATGCCCTCTGGCTTTCTAGAAGAAGGCATCCAGTTCATGGCAGATGCAATCGCTACGCCTCTTTTGGATAAAAAAGAGCTGGAGCGAGAGGTGATTGTTGTATTAAACGAGTATGAGCGCAGTGCTAGTAGCCCGCGTTTTGATCTGCAAAACCTTCGGCGCCATGTGCTTTACGGAGAAAAGGAATACCTAAGAGACCCTCTAGGTACCATTGCTAGCATCAAAAGTGTTAACGAAAAAAAGCTGATGGAAATCAAAAACGATGTAATGGTTCCAAGCAATAGTGCTTTTATTGTTGCAGGCGATGTCGACCCGGCTGAGGTCAAGCGTTTGACTGAAAAGCATTTTGCAATTTGGAACGACCCAGAAGGTTGGAAGCCAAAAAAGCCAGTGCAGGTAAGAGAAATAGAAAAAGACGTAAGCCTACAAATGATCCGCGAGCACGTAGCAAAGCCAAGCGTGATTCTTACGATGAACGGCCCTAAAGCTAGGGAGAACCCAGAAGCTACCTATGCAGCTGATATTCTGACAAATTTGATTGAACACCGTGACGGCAAGTTTTATCAAAAGTTTATCGACTCTGGGTTGGCGCTTGATGCTGGTGTGTACTACTACACTCAGTCACACGCTGGACAAATAGTTTTTTACTTTAGTTGTGAGCCAGAGAATTTAGCTAAGCTAGAAGAAATGATCCGCTCAGAAGTGAAACTGTGGGCGAGCGATGGTTACTTTACAGAAGCTCAACTTGCTGACGTTCATAGAAACTTGAAAATCTCACATAAGCAGCAAACGGCCTCTCCATCTAGCTTTGGTAAGCAGCTTGGTTTTTGGTGGTCTATTACGGGGCTAGACTACCTACGTGGCTATCTTGAAAAGATGCAGTCCAAAGGTATTTCCGATGTTCAAAGCTTTGTTAAAGAGTGGATGATAGATAAACCGATTGTCTCAGCTACGATAATGTCTCCGGCTGATGCAAAAAAGATCGGTTACAAGTCTAATACTTTAGAGCTTGAAAAAAAGCTGTTGCAGCCTCACTACGGAAAAACGGCAACCATGGAGGCAGCACAGTAGTGATTCCTAAAAAACTAAAGACATACTTCAGTTCAACTTTTGTTTTCGCTTTTTTGGTTGTAGTAGCTGCTTTTGGCTGTACCCCTAAAAGCCAACCCAAAAAGCAAACAGCAAATCCTAACGCAAGCAAAGAGGAAAGTAAGTCCATGGAAATCGTTTCGCAAAGCGCAATAGACCGCCAAAAAAGTAAAGTCACTGTCGACAAGCTTTCAAACGGTATCTCTTATATCCACTATGCTGTACCAGAGTCGGACTTGTACTCAGTCCAGCTAACAGTTGGCTCTGGCTATTCTTCGCAGCCTAAAGACCAAAAAGCAATTGGCGAGCTTATGTGGTCAGTGGGAGGCAAGGGTTCCAAGGATTTTCCACGTGAAAAACTTCGGCAGTGGAAAGAAAAGTATTCGATCGAAACAGGGTGCGGCGAAGCCGTAGAGCAAAGCACTTGTGCTTTGACGGGAGCCACTGATTTCTGGCAAGAAGGCTTAGATGTTTTTTCTGATGTCGTTTTAAATCCTGCTTTTGACCCAAAAGATTTTGATTTAGAAAAGAAGCAAATGGTTGCTGCTATTGAGTCAACGCCACAAGACCCTGAAGGTTACGTAAACGACGTTGTAAATAAGATTTTTTATCCTAAAGACCACTTGTTTTATAGTGACTACGAGCAGCGGCTTGAACAACTGAAAACCTTGGATATAAAATCCTTGCAGGAATATCACAAAAAGGTAGTACACGCTGGAAACCTCCAGATAACCTACGTTGGCAACCTGTCTTCTGGCGACGTTAAGCTAGCACTTGAGAAGAAGTTTGGTGGTTTGGGGGCTGGTCAGGCCCAGGCGCGTGAAGTACCTGC
Organism: Oligoflexales bacterium; assembly: GCA_023301565.1. GTDB lineage: Bacteria > Bdellovibrionota_B > Oligoflexia > Oligoflexales > JALZUQ01 > JALZUO01. The sequence goes on along the minus strand of JALZUO010000100.1, from coordinate 2,313 downwards.
TCCTGCGTTTGATGCAAAAAACTATTATGCATTTGAGCATCGCGACCTGCCAAACGCTTATATTCGAATCAAAACAAACTCTCCGGGTAGAGATACCTTAGACTCGATGCGTGCCTCTTTTGCGATGAGTATTTTAAGCGACAAACTCTGGGATGTCCTGCGTACCAAAAGATCTTTGACCTACTCGGTCCACGCATACTCTATTCCATTTACGACAGGTCTTGCAGTTATGTCGGTCTCGACTGCTAAGCCAAAAGAGTCGATTGAGGCTATGGATGAAGTGATTTCCGAGTTTAAAAGTAAAGTTCTTAGCAAGGCCGAGGTAGATGAGTATAAGCCAAAGTTTGCTACCACCTACTTTATGCGGCAAGAAACCAATGGCAGCATTGCAGGAACGATTGCAAGCAACTATTTCTATCATAAAAACTTAGACCGTGTTTTCGATTACCCAACCATACTGGGTTCTATCACCCCTGAGGACGTTCATCGCCTAGCAAACGAAATTCTTAAAAACTTTCGTGTTGGCGTGATCTACCACAAAGACAAAATGAAGCGTGAATGGGTAGATTCGTTTGTAAAAAAGCACATGTAGTTTTTACTGAAACACCGAATCCTCTTCTTTGAGTTGTTGCCCAAGCTCGTGCGTTTTAACTGCATGGCGAAGGGCAACTTCTGCTTGTTTTAAAGATAGCTGCGTTTCTTTGTCTGACCAGGCTTTGGACGGGTCTAGGTGTACTTCCATAAAATAACCGTCGACGTAACCGGTCGAGGCTGCAGCGCGTAGAAGAGTGCCTGCAAATGGCCTAGTGCCGCTTGTAGTGCTTCCGCCGTTAGGTGCTTGTAGAGAGTGGGTTAGGTCGAAAACAACACTAGCATCGGCTGCAGAGGCTAGTTTTTGCATGGTCTGAAGTCCGCGCATGTCTACGATCAAATCTTTATAGCCAAAGCTTGTGCCGCGTTCGGTGATCGCCACTTTGTTTTTGTTGCCGTGTTTTTTCTTGAGCTCTGTGACTTTGCTAAGAATGTGTTCGGTTGACTCTGGGCTAAGAAACTGACCTTTCTTGATGTTCACAAAACAGTTTGTTTGCAAGGCAGCATCGAGAAGGTCTGTCTGCCGGCAAAGAAAAGCAGGTATCTGGATTCCATCAAAGACCTCAGAGAGCGTAGCAGCCTGGCTAGCCTCGTGAAAATCCGTAAGGCACTTTACGCCTTGGTCCTTTTTAATCTTCTCAAACCAGCTTAGAGCGGTTTCTATGCCTGGTCCTCTTTTTGATGAGGCCGAAGTACGGTTGGCTTTGTCAAAAGAGCCTTTTAGGTAGAAATCTACGCCAAGCTCTGCGCAATTTTTAATCAAAAACTCGCAACAGGCTGCTAGTAAATCATAGGATTCAGCCGTGCATGGTCCGGCTATTAAATAGGGCTTTTTCATATGTATTTACTCCGCATAATGTCGCTCGAAAGTGGTTTTTCGGGGTCCAATTGATCCCTTGTTACTGGTCAGGATTTAGCACGTATTTTCAAAAGGCGCTTGACTTAACCCTTGGCGAATAATACCAAAAAAGGCCGGGTAATGCGTGTGCCGCTTTAGCTCAGTCGGTAGAGCAGAGGACTGAAAATCCTCGTGTCCCCAGTTCGATTCTGGGAGGCGGCACTTTTTTCCCGTTTTAAAACAGTCGATTACAGAAAACCAATACTAGAATCCAGAAGCTGGAAACCAGAAAAGAGTCGCGATAATGATCGAAACCATCATCACAACATTTCACATCTTAGTGGCCCTTTTTATGATCGTGGTTGTTCTTATCCAGGGCGGCAACAGCGGTGGCATGGGTGCAGCCTTAGGCGGAAGTAACTCGGGTGGTGTGTTTGGTGCGGCCGGAGCAAACAAGGCTCTAACCAATGCGACTTATTTTTGCGCGATGGCGTTTATGGTGACTTCAATTTCTTTGACTGTTCTCAGTAAACAATCTGTTGGTCTTGCAGACCAAATCAAGCAAGCACCTGCTGCTGTCGAAGAAAAACCTTCTTCAAGCATGCTTGCGCCAACAAACAACCCTGACGAAGCTCAAGAAAAAGCACAGGGCGAAGCTTCTGAAAAGAAACCAACAAACCCTTAAACTTTAAAACAACCTTGTTTTTTTCAAGGTTGACCCTATATGCGTTCGTGGTGGAATTGGTAGACACGCCAGCTTGAGGGGCTGGTCCGGGCAACTGGGTGGAGGTTCAAGTCCTCTCGAACGCACCAATATATTTTAAATCTAAATAATTTACTATTTTTTTCGGCCCCACCCCATTGAGTGCAGGCCGGTTTTTTTT
>JALZUO010000099.1 GCA_023301565.1 Oligoflexales bacterium | reverse complement strand
AAAAACCTACTTTTGCATATTCTCTAGCTGGGTCCAGCGTGCATAAAGCCGTTCTACTTCGCTTTTTGCCTCATCCATTTTTTTCGACAGCCCTTGAAGCTTAATAGAGTTTGACAGCACTTCGGGGAGCGTTAGTTTTGCCTGGGTTTCTTCAAGCTTTGTTTCAGCTTGCATGATCTTTTTTTCCATTTGTTCAAACTCACGTTGATCCATGTAGGAAAGCTTCTTTTTTTTCTTGTTTTCTTTTGAAGGCTCGTCCGTATTTTGCTCTCTAACTTGCTCTTCAGTAATCTTCTTGGAACTTGATTTACCCGAAGGTTTTTTGCCAGAGGCTGAATAAGAATTTTTAAACCACTGGTAAAAGCCTGCATACACATGCATATCACTGCGAGATACGCCTAGAAACTGCCGGCAAACACTTTTAAGCATATACCTGTCGTGGCTTATGAGAACTACGGCTCCTTTAAAAGAGCGCAGGCTTTCTTCTAGAACTTCTCTGGTTTGAATATCAAGGTCGTTGGTCGGTTCATCCAAAAGCAAAATGTCTGCCTCTTGCAGCATGAGCCTTGCTATATACACACGCGCTTTCTCGCCTCCGGAAAGATCATCCACCTTAGTCTCAAGCTGCTTGACCTCAAAACCAAACCTTCTAGCCCAAGAACTTACATGCACCGCCCGGTCCTGAAACACAACGCTATCGCTCTCTTCGGCTAGAGCACGTTTTAGGGTAACTCCTTCTGGAAGAGCTTCTCTTTGCTGATCAAAGTAAACAATCTTTAAATCATCTGCGAACTTAACTTTCCCGCTTGTTTGCTCGTGCTCTTTGGCTAAAAGCTTCATTAAAGAGCTCTTGCCACTGCCGTTTTTACCTAATATCGCAAGCCTAGACTTCGGCTGAACTACAAGTGAAAGATCACTCCACAGCTCTTCAGAATCATAGCCAAACCCTGCTTTTTCAATTTCAATGAATTTTTTGGTTTTGCGCTGCGTCCCTGAAAAGTCGATCTTTGAGCTCTTGGTTTTTTGCCGGTCTTTTACCTGCGCTAATTCACGCTTGAGCTCATGAGCTTTATCTATTCTACCCTTTGCTTTGGTAGATCTGGCTTTGGGCCCTCTAGAAAGCCACTCGTCTTCTCTGCGTACTTTATTTGACAAGGACTCGCTATATGACTGCAAACTTTCTAAGTAAGTCTCTTTATGCTCTATGAAACTATCGTAGTTTCCCTGGTGCCGTATCATCCCGTTTTTATAAACTCTATCGATCTCTGCTATCTCGCCGCAGACCTGATTTAAAAACTCACGGTCATGGCTGACAACAACCCAAGCAAAGCGAGCTTGCTTTAGAAGCCCTTCTAGCCAAAGCACAGCTTTTAGGTCCATATGGTTTGTTGGCTCATCTAATAAAAGAAGCTCTGGCTCTGCCAATAGTCCGCAAACAATCTGCAGACGTTTTTTCCAACCACCTGATAGCTCGCCTACTGTATCGTAGGCGTTTTCAAAACCGGCACGGCTTAAAAGCGATTGAGCCAACACAGAAGTGCTTACGTCTGCACCTTCTAGCCCGCCAAAATCTCTTAAAGAACAGTCAAGGATAGTCAACGACTCATCAAAGTTAGCCTCCTGCCGTACGAGGTGAGATTTAAGGTGTTTTCTTTTAGAAACCTCACCTTCGTCAGCTTCAACCTCGCCAGACAAAATTTTTAGTAGCGTCGATTTACCGTTTCCATTGCTACCGATAAGCCCAACCTTTGCACCCTCAGAGATACTAAAGTCGAAACCATCGAACAGAACTTTACCTGAATAAGAAAGTTCTAAATCTTTACAATGAATAAGTGGAGTCAAAAAATCACCTTCAATATGGATATAATTTCAATATATTTTCAATCACTAGATGTTAGTTTAGCAAAGCAAAAACAGGTTTGATATCTCTATCTCCGCCTTAAAGAGCGGGGCGAAACATTAGACCACAAAAACTGGCCAGCCACAGCGGCTAAAATAACCAAGAAGCCTAGATAGAAACCTTCCGTCAGGCGCCTGTGTTCTCCCAGCAAAATTGCTGCAAGAACAATCCCGTATACAGGCTCCATGTTGAGAGATAGGTTGCAGGTAAAGGCACTGATCCTTTTGAGCAGTTCGTTGCAAGCTGTTGCGGCATAAGCAGTACAGACACCCCCCAACAATACGAGATATATCCAGTCTTGCTTGGACGGAAGCAGTTTAACGGCTTCTAGCGACCGGGTTTGAACAATCAAAACAGCAACCAAGGTGACCAGCATTCCTCCAATCATCTGATAAAAGGTGATGGCAAGAGGAGTACGACCTTTTCCTATCAAAGATACAGTTTGATGGGTAAAGACAGCCGCGATCGCAGCGGCCAAAACCGAAACCAGAAGTGCCGCTATATGATCAAAAGTATAGGCCGCGATAAAGCAAAGACCCACCATTGCAAGACAACTAAAAAATAGATCAGATAGGTGGAGCCTTTTTCTGCCCATAACAGGGTCTAGAAGCGCCGTAAAAATTGCCATGGTGGAAATGCCTACCATTCCAACCGAAACCCCACCCATTTTAATTGCAGCAAAAAAAGATACCCAGTGCAGTCCAACCAAAATACCAACAAACAACATCTCTAGAATTGCACGGACGTTGTATGCGTAAAATTGTTTGCTGCGGACCATCAAAAAACCAAGAAAAAAAGCTGCTATGGTTGTTCGGTAAAAAACTAGATGCCAGGCGTCAAGCTTGATGGCGTCCCCCAAAATACCGGTAAAACCCCAAAGAAAAATAATAAAATGGAGCTTTAAAACATCTCTTTTTTTATTGCTTGCCACGACTCGCTCCTAAGGAAAAAGCCTGAATAGCAGGGCCTACAACGTTGAGCAAGGTTTTTTATGAGGCACAATGGGAGGCTGCCGACCTCAGTTCCATAAGCCTTTTTTCCACTCTTTGTAAAAAGAGTATTTGACGATGTGTAGGCCATATGTGCTCAAACCTGGTGCGTTAAAACCGCGACCATCTGTTTCGAGTGTATCAAGGCTGCTACAAACAAAACAAGATTCCGCAAAATCCAGCCCGAGCTCCTTCAAGTACCGTAGCTGCGCTGTATGACCTTTTTTCTCGACTTCAGACCCGAGGTAGTAATACAAAGATTCGGCGTTTTCTAAAAAGTTTTTTCTCAAAAAAATCTTGAATTCCTGGCGGTGCAAACTAACGAGTGGGTCAACACCATTTTTTGCACGGCTATTCTCTGCTTGAGCCCCAAAAAGATCGTCAAGAGCATTCTCTCTTTTTTCTTCTAGTAGTAATCTAAAAGTTTTCTCAAACCAGACTTTATAAGCCTCTGTAACAGTCTCCTTGTCATAAAACTGCTCAAGACCTGCACGAATCGCTGGCCACTGGTTTTCTCTAATGGTTTTTTGTTTCTTTAGTGTGGCCCGGCTTACTATATCCGGGTTGGTTAGAATATCAAAAAGATGGTGAATTTCTTGGACTAAAACGGTGTTTCGTCTGTGCTGAATAACAGTATTATAGCGTTTCTCATTCACAACAACAACGCAAGCTCCGCCAAAAAAGTGTTCGTAAGCATAGGGCAAAAAAGTCTTAGCGTCAGGTAAAGGGAAATTAAAATCATGAAGCACTCCATCTACTTTTATAGCCAGGTTTAGATTTAGGTCAGCAAAAAGATTGTTATCTTGAGAGCCGCACGATACGAACGCGCCAAAGCTATCTGAGGTATTGTTTTCAACCACCATTAGGCGGTGTTTTGACACATCGACTTGGTAGGGTTTGGCAGCAAAAAACTCTACTACCGATGCAGTTTTTTCGATATCACCCACTTCTATAATTTTTTTCAATTTTTTATGCTCTAACGAACCTGAAACTGACTGCCTTAGCCATGCCAATAGTCCCTCGCTAGCAAAATCATACCTTTTCTCATTCACAAGATTGAATATTTCATCTTTTTCACCCAACAGAGCCTGAACACCTTCGGAACTTCTATTACCTGCTCGCACTGCCGCCTCAAACTCTTCCTGCGTTAGCTTCAGCCCTTGAAGATTGTCCAGATACGTTTTGACAATTTTACGCTCAAAGTCTGTTGAGCCATCTGGAGACCTGGCAATTTCATCTAACTGAAAATTGATGCTATCTACCGTAAACCCAGCAGCCAAACCCGATTCGATTAGATGCCTGGCTTTTTCGGTTAGTATTTTTTTTCCTGACTTGGCTGACTGTGCACTCCCCACAACGCCTATAGAAAATGGCGCTAAAAGGCCGGCAATTAAAATGAATAAATACTTGTTTAAGATTGACTTAACCCAATTAAGTATCTGTATATTCATGGTATTTTATTTCCTACGACAATTTCAGGTGCTTTTCTTGGCCTTTTTAAACCAAAAGTGAAATTTACAAATTTTCTCTGCTGGAAGGCTAAAAAAAGAGAATTTATACTGATTTAGAAGAAAAACTCATTAGGTTGATGCTTTTTTAGACAATTTGGGGTATACTCAAACGGCGCTAGTTCTTGCGCTCCAAGCCCTTCAGGGCGCCCCGCAGACGCTTTAACATCGCAGCTCTTTAGATTTGAGCCTAAGGTTTTCCCAAAATGTTCCTCTTTTTATATCTCTCTTTACGCAAAGCATTTAGCGGCCAGTTTCTTTGCTCGCTTATAGTAATGCAGACATTTATGCCACAAATTAGCAGCGAAAAATCTCACCAAAAGGTCGCGCTGTCTATGGGCTTGCCACAATACGCAGGCATCCAAACAGACATTGATTTTTGGGAACGTGTTTACAATGATCATGACAGCGATCAATGCCTGCTGGTAGATGAAAAAAATCTCTATAGGGTTTTTGAGGTAGTAGATTTACCCCGTGGAAGAAGAGCAAAGCGAAGAAAAGTAAACAAGGCAATTGCTAAGGTCAAAAAATCCTTGTTTTCTATTTCCAAGAAAATAGCACGTAAACCCTCTCTGATTCTCTCCAAGAGCGAGAAAAAAGTTAAACAGATTATATCTTCAAAAACACTGGACACGGAATCCTATAGAAAAATAACAAAACAGCTTCGCTGTCAACGAGGCCTTCGTGACTCTCTTAAGCTTTCTTTTAAAATAGCCCAAACACACCTCCCAACTGTAATGAAAGAAATAAAAAAGCTGAATATGCCAGCCGACCTAGCTTATTTGCCTTACCTTGAAAGCGGATATAGACACAAAGCAAGGAGCCCAGTTGGAGCAAGAGGCCTCTGGCAGCTCATGCCAGCTACGGCAAGAGAGGCTGGCTTAAAAGTGAATAGCCGTCTCGATCAGAGACTAGACGTTTCCAAGTCAACAAGAGCTGCACTTTTAGAGCTAAAAAAATATCATGCAAATACTAAAAGCTGGGGGTTGGCGCTTACATCTTACGTCTACGGACATAACGGGGTAATCCGCGCAATGAAAAACCAGAAAACCAATAGCTACGTTTACATACGCGCAAACTACAGTACAAAGGTTTTTCAGTTTGCTTCTAAAAGTTATTACCCGAGACTTATAGCTATTAGAAATGTGATGCAAGAATCAAAAACAGATACTAATAAGCCTAAAAACGAGCTTGCTGAAAACAAAGAACAAACTAAATCCGCGGAAAGCTAAAGCCAGCCTTAACCTGCCGTAGCGCCTTGGGCACCCTCAGGCCTGCGGTTTGCAGGTCCAGTTCCCGGTTTGAACGCTTTTTGCAGGTGCGCCGGAAGATCGGCATTCATATTCACACCCACTAGTTTAGAAACACCCGGCTCTTGCATAGTTACGCCGTACAAGGTGTCTAAAACTTCCATCGTTCTACGTCTATGCGTAATAACAATAAACTGAAACCTAGAGGCCAAAGCCAAAAGAACTTTGTTATAGCGGGCAACGTTTGCCTCATCTAGTGCAGCGTCAACCTCATCCAAAAAGCAAAATGGCGTAGGCTTCGTTTTTAACAGGCCAAAAATAAGGGCCATGGCTGTGAGAGCTTTTTCTCCCCCGGAGAACATGTTCAATCGCTGCATTTTCTTACCAGGTAACCTACAAAGAATTTCTACGCCGCTATTGAGCGGATCTTCTGGCTCTGTAAGCTGCAGACGCGCCTCGCCCGAAGGAAACAAAATAGGAAAGAGCTGGCCAAATTCGTGGTTGATCGTATGAAAGATCACCAAAAACTTGTCTTTAGAGGTTTGTTCTATCTCTCGGATAGCTACCATCAAAAGATCGATGCTTTTAAGGATTTCTTCGCGGTTACGGAAAATAAAGGTTTCACGCTCAGAGAGTTTATCAAACTCATCGATGGCCATCATGTTGATCGGGCCAATCTTATCTAGCTTTCCTCTGAGCCTCGCAACAGCTTTAGCTTCACCGGAGTAGTCGTAACCCTCAACTTCAGAAAACGATACAAGCAAAAGATCTTCAATTTGATACTTTTCTACGGCCTGCTCTGAGAGGGACTCAATACTACTTTTAGCTTTTTCGATTTTAATCTGGTGTTCGTTTAAAGCTTTTTGCACTTTAGACTGTTCAGCATGTAGCTTGCGAAGCTCTGTATCCAACTCTCTTTGCCTAGTGATAAGCTCAGAGTTTTCTTCACGCTTTGCTGCAAACACTGATTCAAGCTCTTCTCTTTCGAGAAGGTAGCCTTTGATTTCGCTACTAGCAGTTTCTTTATCTTCTTTGACCTTAGCAATTTGAAACTCAAGCCTAGATCGTTCTTCATATCGTCTATCGAGAGCTTTCTGCATGCGCTCTGACTGCGTCTTTGTATTCGTCAGGCTCTCTTGCATTGCTTCCGCGCGAGCTTTTTTTCTTGTGTAAGCATCTCTTTGATCAGAGTGCGACTTCCAGATGCCGTCTTTTTCTGACTCAACCTCTTCCATCTGAAAGAGCAGGTGCTCGCGCTCTTGCTTGGCTTCTGACAGTTCGTTTTGCAGTTCAACTAGTGCTTTTTTTAACTCTTCTTTTTCTTTTTGAAGGTCGCGGTCGGTTTGATCACAGTCAACAAGCTGCGTTTCCGATTGAAACAAAGTCTGGCGCTTGAAATCCTCTTGTTGACGCAAACCCTCAAGCTCTGTCAAGACGGAGACCACACCTTGGTTTTGATTTTGCAAGAAGTCATCAAGCCCGGAAAGCTCGGTCCTATTCTCTGACATCTCCGAGGTTAGAGCATCTAACTTGCTTTGCACCTCTGCCACTTCGGTCTGCCCTGCTTTAAACTGTTTTTCAAGCTTGTTGAGCTTCGCCTGCATCTGAATGAGAGAGTCACCAGCATCTTTTTTTGCAATAAACCCGTCTCCGGTACTACCACTACAAACCATACCGCCAGCTGTAACAAGGACCGCTCCTTGCGGAAGCGACTTGAGAACCTCTGGGTTTAGCTGCAGGTCTGAAGAATAAAAAATCGTAGCCAAAAGCTTGTTTAGCTTTGCATCTTTTAAGCGAATAAACCCGCTAAGCTCTTGCAGGTCAAACCTACTGGCCCAGTCTGTCCAAGATGAGTTGATTTCAGAAATATCTTCTAAACACGAAAAAGCAAACCCACCAGCATCCTGGTTTTTTGTAAACTCAAGAAAACCAGCAAGGTCTTGTGCGGTCGGTAAGATAACACGTTCAAGCCATTTTTCTAAAACCTTTCGGGCCCGCATTGATAGTTCTTGGTAGCTGTCTTCAAAACTGATTTTTTCAGTCAATACACCTAGAAAATCAAACCCAGTACTTCCATGCTCTTTTACAAGAGATGCGATTTGCGCCGGGCCTTCGGCGTCAGTTAGCTGGTCTTGAAGCGCTGCCATCCTTGATTTGATGGTGATATAGTTTTCTTTTGCTGTGCCTAAAGTAGCTAGAATCTCGCTGTGAGACTCCTGGTCTTTTTCTAGCTTGTCTTTGAGTTCTCTTTTACGGAAAAGGTCTTTTTCAATTCCTTTTTTTTCTGAAGCAACCTTTAACTCAGCAGCATCTAAAAGGATCTGTAGCTGACCTTGCTCCTGCTTAATTGCAGTTAGTTTCTGGTCGGCCAAGGTTTTTTGTTCTGCGTTTTTTTCGAATTCTTTTTCTATGGACTCTTGGCGAACCTTGTTGCTTTCTATCAGCCTGTGTAAGTTTGAAAGCTCGTCGTCAAAATCTTCTAGCTTTTCTTGAAAAACCTGCTTGCGCTCATCGATCATATCGACTTGTTTTTGCACTTCAGCCAAGATCTTTTCAAGTTCGCCTGTTTCGGCGCCCGCCGCAGCGTTTTCTTCTTCGCTCGACTGTAACTGTGACTGTAAAACCTCAAAATCCGCCTGCTCTTGGATAAGAGATTCAGCTATCTCGACAAGCCGGCCGTCGTGCTCGGCTACGTTCTTATCTGAATTTTGAATGGTGTTTTCAGCCCGTGCAATCTGCTCACGGATTAAAGAAATCTTTTCTTGCATATGCCTGAGGCCAGGGTCTGCTTTTTCTATTTCTTCTTGAACCTTTAAAAGGTCTGCTTCGAGTTCTTCAATCCGGGCAAGGCTAGTCGATTGACCTTGGGTCGCTTCTTCAATTGATTGCTCTGCCTTAGTCCTGTCAGTGTCGTGCTTATGAAACTGGTGGAGCAGGTAAGAGGTTTCTCTTTCTTTTAACTCTATGGATGATTCACGGTATTCCATCGCCTTACTTGCTTGTTTTTGCAAGACAGCTTTTTGCTTGTGGATCTCGCGTAAAATATCGCTGATCCGCGCAAGGTTCTCCTCGGTTTGCCTAAGCTTAGTCTCCGCCTCTTCCCGGCGCTTGCGAAACACCATGGTTCCAGCAGCTTCTTCTAAGATGAGACGAATATCTTCTGGCTTAGCCTGTAAGATCCGGTCGACTTGGCCCTGTTGGATCATCGAATAAGATCGCCCACCTAAACCGGTGGCCGTAAAAAAGCCTATAATGTCTTTGAGGCGGCAGTTTTTTCCGTTGATTAAATACTCACGGACGCCGTCTTGGTAGATCCTTCGCGTGAGTCGTATCGCAGACTCGTGCTGATATTCAGGTGGGCAGAAGGCTGAGCTATCTGCATTATTAAAGACCAGGGTTACTTCGGCCATTCCAAGTTGCTTGCGCTTGGTAGATCCAGCAAAAATAATATCGGTGCCTTTTTCGCCACGCAGCGTCTTAGCGTTTTGCTCACCCATAACCCAGCGCACAGCATCAATAACATTGGACTTGCCCGAACCATTGGGCCCAACAATACCTGTAACACCCTTATCGAACTCAAGTTCTACTGGGTCCGCAAAGGATTTAAATCCATTGATGCATATCTTTTCTAAATGCACTGACTGCTCTTCCTGACTAGTCTTATTAAGTGGTTACACGTTATCTCAGGCGTTCCCTAAAGAAAACCGAACTTCTCGGTATTCTACATAAAAACGCATCTATTTCTTGGCGATTTTCAGCCTAGAGTTTAATCTGACTAAAATATGTGCATTTTAATTGTCACTCGCGTCCCTATGGCGGTCCTGGTACGCTCTGCGCTGACTTGTTTTGATGAACCAATTCACTAAGGAGTAAGAACGAATGGCAAGTTTAAATCGCGTACAACTCATCGGCAACCTCGGGCAAGACCCAGAGCTTCGCTACACCCAAAACCAAACAGCTGTGTGCACGCTAAGCGTTGCAACAACGGAAAACCGCTTGAATGCTGCTGGCGAAAGAGAGCCACAAACCACCTGGCACCGCGTTGTCGTTTGGAGCAAGCAAGCTGAAAACTGCAACAAGTATCTTGGCAAAGGCCGGCAGGTATATGTAGACGGTCGTTTGCAAACCAGAAGCTGGGAAGATCAAAACGGCAACAAGCGTTACACAACTGAAGTTGTTGCACAAAGCGTATTGTTTCTTGGCGGTAACGCAGGCGGAGCAAACCGTGATCAATCAAACCAACAGCAAAACCATGGCGACCCTAGCGGTTTTGGCGGCGGCGCACCTTCGGGTGGAGCTCCTGCTCCTATGCCAAACATGGGTACCGACAGCCTAGATGACATCCCATTTTAGGTCTCAGGCCGTATTTTAAAAACAAGATGTAGAAACAAAAACGAGCCGCAGACGCGGCTCGTTTTTTCTTTTATCTTAACCTACAGCTACAGCCGCATACCTACGCCGGCAATAATCTTCAGGTTGTTTGCAATCCCAGACTCACCAAAACCTAAAGTTGTAAAGTTTCTTAGCTCAAACTTTACATGAAACTTTTTGGCAAAGTGGTACTTTTGCCCAATACCAAGATTGATGAATATGTTTGTTTCTTTTTCAACTTTAGGCCTGCCATCGATGCCGTAAAGCTCGGTCTGAGAAGCATCAACACCTACATCAGCAACACCGTCAGCAGGAGGGGCATCTGGAACCTGGCCCGCTGTTAACCGGTACTTTTGACCAGTACCTGGAACCTCGCTTTGTTTTTTGTAGAAGTTACTCAACGAAACCCCGCCACCAAACAAAAAGTAAACGTCAAAGTAGTTTGTTTGCGACAAGAACATAAGCTGTTTGCCGTAAATAGGCGCCCAGATTGCGTTTAGGCCAATAGAAAAAGTGTTTTCTCTAATAGGAACATATGCAGGGCCCATAGTCGGCCGAGGGTTTGAAAGTGGTCCGCCTGTCCCGTCAGGGTCTGGCGTTACGCCCTGGTACCCGTCAACCATAGCTTGCTGGGCTACAGCTTTATCGCCTTCAGGTGAACACTCAGCACCAATACGATTGTAAAAGTCATTGTAAAAGTTTTCGATGCAGGTTCTTTCGGCTTTATCGCTATTGCTATAATACAGGCCATCTAAACTTAGCCCCCAACGCTCTGACCAAAAGTATTGAATACTTCCACCAATTGCAAAACTGCGGATATAAGATTGATTTAAAAGACCGCCAGCCTGCAAGTCTATTTCAAACCGCTTATCTTTTGGATACCTTTTGTTCTTAACATTGTCGGCTCCCTCAACTGCTTTTCGATACTTATCTGCATGCAAAGGGGAACCTAAAGAAGCAATGAGTAAAACTAATAGAGTCTCAACTACCAACGCCTTGCGAATCATCCCGGCTGTCTCCCAATAACGACCAAACGTGTGACTGAATGTCTGCAAATTTCTCACCCAAAACCTCTTTGTTTCCGCCTGCTATCGCATCGGGCAAAGAATAGTAGACCTTCATTTTTGGCTCAGTGCCAGATGGTCTAATACTGATTTTGGAACCATTCGCTAGATAAAATTGTAGCACGTTTGAAACAGGCATATTCAAAGATCCTGCAAAGGCAAACCCACCTTCGCCTGCTGACAATTCACAGGCTCCATATTGGTCGTTTTGCAAATCCCAAACCTTTTCCACCTCATATCCAGCGATTACAGCCGGAAGGTTTTGTCGAAGGGCTGCTAGCCCTTGACTAACTTGAGCTAGAGAATCAGCTGTTTTAAAGACTCTGGAATCTACGTGATCGAAAAAATATCCGTGTTCAGTATAAATGTTTTCCATTTTTTGCTGAATACTAAAGCCTTGTTCACTACAGTGCATCTTAAGCTGCACGATTAAAGCCAATGAGGACATCCCATCTTTGTCTGCAACCGAGAGCCCCGGCAGAAAACCAAAGCTCTCTTCGCCACCACAAATAAAACGCTCATCTTTTTGTTTTACGATATAGTCTACAATCCACTTGAACCCTGTAAGCGTACTTACGCAGCTGACCTCATGTTTTTTTGCAACAAGATTTAAAAGCTCGGTAGAAACAATGGTCTTTACGCAATAATCGTCGTCAGATTTTCTTTTTCTTGAAGCCAGCAAAAAATCTGTTAAAAGCACTAGGATTTCATTTCCGGTAGGATACCAATAGTCTGCATTGCTTTTATCCCACTCAGCAAAGCCAATGCGATCACCATCACCGTCTGTAGCCAAAACTAGCTCGCAGTTTTTTTCTTTACCCAGTTTTTCCACAAGCTTCATCGTAGAGCGAACCTCTGGGTTTGGCTGCACAACGCTTGGGAAATCGCCGTTAGGCTCCTGTTGCTCGCAGACAAAAAGCAGTTTTCGCTTAAACTGCTTTTTGTAAAGTCTTTCAAACAGCGCTCCCCCACAGCCATGCAGAGCCGTAAAGGCGACGTCAAACCCGGGGTCTTTTACCTCTAGCGGTAACTCGCTAGATACGGCACTTAAGTAGGGCCCGTCCATTTCTGAACCAACAAACTCGACCAAACCTGCCTGCTCTTGCGGTCTGTCAAGCTTTTCACCCTCAAAAGACTCGATCACCGAAACAAGCTGTGTGTCTTCAGGCGCAACAACCTGGCCGCCCGTAGACCCATAAACCTTGATACCCGAATACTCGGCCGGGTTATGCGAAGCCGTTATGCATACTCCGCCGACACAACTCTCTTTCTTTATCCAATAAGACAAAAAAGGAGTTGGTCTAGGCTCTGTAAAAAGTCTTACAGCAAAACCTTGCTCAGCAAAAACTTTTGCATAAAGGTGCGCAAACTCTTTGGACTTATGCCGAGCATCAAACGCGATGGCAAACTTTAGATTTTGCACATTCATATTTCTATGTTGTTTCTGGAGAAACCGAGCATGCCCATAAGCAACCCTTAAAACAACTGGCTCATTGAACTGATTTTCACCTGAGCCACGAATACCGCGGATGCCACCTGTGCCAAAACTTAACTTTCCTGAAGCCATTTTATACTCTCTAAGTTCATATCTTGAGTTGTTTCAAGCCAAGAGCAACAAAGACTTTCATGGCTGCTCTCTTTTTTGGGGCTTTGGACTTACTTTTATTTACCCAAACAAAAGCTAGAAAAAATTTTATCTAAAACCTCTTCATTGTCTATCGAACCTACGATACTAGCAAGCTCCCTGCCCGCATCTCTAAGCTCGAACGAAAGAATCTCTTCGGCTGGGAGTGGACCATTTTCAGGCAATAGCCTTTCAAGCGCCTCTCGAGCAGAGCACAGGTGGTGCAGATGCCTTGCTGTAAAAACAATTTGCGCAGATGTATTTTCACTGCGAAAGATGGACCGGGCATAGTTTGCCAGCAAGCCCTTAAGGCTGTCTAGACCTCCGAGGTCTTTCGTCGACACTACACATTTATATTTACTAGTTTTCCTCTGTGCGTCCTCAGCTGAAATGCCCACTAAAGAATCTGCTTTTGTCCCTATGTTCCAAACAGGCTTTTGGCTCTCATAAGAACCTCGCAGCTCGCTTAGTAGATCATCAGAAGGGTCGGACTGTTTTTCATGATTTATGTCGCTTAAAAATAAAATTAGGTCCGCTTTTTTAGCGCACTTCCAAGACAGCTCTACGCCTGCAGATTCAATGGCATCAGTTGTCTCTCGAATGCCGGCAGTGTCTAAAAGCCAATACATTTCACCATTTAGTTTTAGGGGCACTTCAATGTAGTCACGTGTTGTGCCTGCAACCTCAGAGACCAGCACCCTGTCTTCTCCCAAAAGCGCATTGATCAGGCTAGACTTTCCAGCATTCGGCGGCCCCAATACAGCCACTTTAATTCCGTGAAGAATTTGCTTTCCCGTTCTGTACTGATCAATCAAATCAGAAATTTTTACCAACACAGCCTCTAAAGTCGGGCGAACCGCATCAAGGCTTAAGTGCTTGGTATCATCTTCATCCGGAAAATCCATTGCAGCCTCAAGCTGTGCAAGGCAACCTAAAAGCTGCTGCTTAAGTGCACCTACATAAGCCGAAAACCTTCCGGTGCTAAGCTCTCTGGCGCCTTTAGCTTGTGTGAGCGTTTGTGCGTCCACAAGTGCTGCCACACCTTCTGCCTGTGCAAGATCTATTTTGCCATTAAGAAAAGCACGCCGGCTAAACTCGCCTGGCTCTGCCATCTGTAGGCCTTGATCTAAAAAATATTTAGTCGCCTCAGCAGCTACGGCGGGGCTTCCATGAAAACCAATCTCAACCATATCCTCACCTGTGTAACTGTGAGGAGCTTTGAAAAACGTGACTAGCACGTCATCTAAAACCTGGCCGTTGATATAAAAATTACAATAGTAAGCATGCCGCGACTTCAGTGAGTCCCTGGGTAGCCTTGTTGCATCTATGCAAGCTGCGAATGCCCGCTCGCCTGAAACACGCAAAAGACTAACGGCATAACCATAAGGGGCCGAAGCAAAAGCAAATATTCCAGGTCCTTGCTTCACCCCTTCACGAGCCTTCTAAGATCCAGCAGCAGCGAGTTTGCGCTGAATGTAGTGCTGCTGCGTAACCGTAATCAAAGTGTTCGCAATCATGTAAACCACAAGCCCTGCGGGCAAAGAAATCATCGCAAAGGTAAATACAAGCGGCATAATCATCATGATATTTTTTTGCATTGGATCAGCGCTGGCATTTGGCATCATACGCATTTGAACAAGCATCAAGACACCGAGCAGGACCGGAGCTATATAATAAGGATCAGCCTGAGAAAGGTCTTTGATCCAGCCGATAAACGGCGCCTGGCGCAGGTCGATTGCATACATTTGCATTTGCCAAAAAGCTAGAAACACGGGGATGGTTGGAAGTATTGGCAAACAGCCTTGAGCTGGGTTTATCTTGTGAGTTCGGTAAAGCTGCATCATCTCTGACTGCATCTTTTGGCGGTCGTCCTTGTGTAGCTCTTGGATGCGCTTCATCTCTGGCTGCAGCTTCTTCATGTGATGCGCAGAAACAGCAGCTTGCCTCGTCAGCGGAAAGAAAAGCAGCTTAAGCAGCACGGTTAGCAAAATAATTGCAAATCCCCAGTTACCAAGAAAAGAATGGAACATCCGAAGAATCTTCAGCAGTGGTTTTGCTAAAAAAGCAAACCATCCCATTTGCACTGCGCTGTTCATCACAGGGTCGACAGAGGCAACTACGCCGTCATCTTTTGGACCAAAATAACCTTTATACTTTACAACTACCGTCTGCCCAGAAGAAACATTTCCAAGATCATTTTTTAAGATAGCGCTAAGTACGCAGTTTTTTTCTGTAGGAGTATAACTTCTTTCCATTCGAAGGTCTGTTTTTCCGCTTACTGGCCGAACTAGCTTTACAAAATACCTACTGTCAAACCCAGCAAGTTGCACTTCAGCCTGGCTTTCCGTAGCTATTTCTGAGCGTGCAGTTTTAGCTTTTTTAGGGTTACACTCTTTTGCAAAATCTTCACGGTCGTAATCGTTGCCTTGCTCATGAACCAGTGCTTGCCAATACTTGGCGTCATACATGGCCGAAGAAAACAAGAGCCCGCCTGCTTTCGGCATTCTGCGAACTGCTTCTTGTACGCGGAGCCCAGCGACGAGTGGCCTGGACTGAGGTGAATTGTTGGTAAAGCTAACGTTTATATCAGCTGCATAACCAGCCTGGTTCGGCTGAATCTCAACCGTAGACTTCCAAGCATCGACGGTTGCGCCGTAAACCACGCCTGCCCCAGACCTTTTTGCAGCCGAGAAATTTTTAAACGCGATCTCTTCATCCGAGTTTGATTGAATAAAAGGGTGCAGCTTTAGCACGTCATCTATCAGCTCTTTATATTGAGCTGAAGATTGAGCTTCGTTTTTTTGAGTTTCAGCTGGGTAGTCACGCAGCTGAATCGAAGATATCCCACCTCGGTTAGGGTTAAACTGAAAAATAACTTTTTCTAACGTTGAAGTTGACTTTTCTTTACTCCAGCTTCGTATAGCTGCCTTTACTTGCCCGGAGCCGGAGCCTTCTTGAGCGACGCCACCTGACAAAGCCTGGCCGATAGAGCCCATCTGAGCTTTTGAATTTTCAGGAGAACCCGTGGGGCCCCCGGCTTCTTCTGAACCTGCTACTTGAGCTGATTTACTTTTATTAAAATCTGGATAACGATTCTCTAAATACTTTGTGTATCCAAACCAAAAAAGAATGCAAAGCCCTACCCCTAACATTAAGCGTTGTTGTTCGTTCACGGCCTGTCTTCTCCACCTTTAACCCATGGGTTGCAGCGAAGGATTCGCCACACAATTTTAAGATTTGCTCTAAGCAGAGAGTCTTTACGAAGAGCCTGCCGAGCATACTCCGAACATGTCGGAATGTATTTACATTGGTTCCCAATAAAGCGGGACAACCAGCGTTGATAAAAACGAATAACAGCATCTTCGATACTCACCAAAAATTTATGCATGCGTCTCTAACTCAGAAATTAGTTTTTTAAAATCCGCTTCTTCTAGTCTGCGGCGAAGCCCTACTGCAATGACTCGATTTTTAGGAGTCTTGCGATACCACTCCCTAACAATGCGCTTTACCCTGTTGCGGCTAGCAGCTAGCTTTAGCTTTTTTTTTGCCACAATTAGTCCAAGCTTTCCTTCGCCAGCCTCAACCTCGAAACTTGCGGAAAAAAAAGAACGCGTCGCAAACCTTTTGCCACGCGAAAATACATCATCAAATTCTTTTTTGTTCAGCAAGCGGTTAGACTTTGGAAAGCACGCATCTTTAGGCGTTTTTTCTTTTTCCATAGCTCTGCTCATTTGTGGGTATTCCACGAAAGAAATTATTTCTTGTACGACCCAACAGTCAAAGACTTACGGCCTTTTCTTCTGCGAGCTTTCAAAACATTTCTTCCAGTTGAAGACGCCATTCGTGCACGAAAACCGTGCTTACGAGCTCTTTTAATTTTACTGGGCTGGTATGTTCTTTTCATAGTGTTACCTCTACATCTTTAGCCTTCCATAGGCCGAGAGGAGTTTATACCAGAACTATCCTCTGGCTCCTAGCAGTTTCAGAAGAGTGATTTTAGTTGAAAACATGCAAAAGCCCCACCTAGCCCTCCTTTTAACCCTCTAATATTAATCTGCTTATTATTTTCCTTGAAACCTTATAGAATCTATTCTATACTTTTTTATAAGGCTGGTATTTATCTGGCTACTGCTTCGCCCCATAATAAGCAGTATCTGGCCTTGATCCAGGAAGCTGAAAGCCGCTTTTCAGTCACTGAAGCCCCCCTTTTTTACCAGAAAAAAAAGCCCCCTGTTTCCTTCTATGATGAGGCCTCAAAAAAATGATCTTTAAACGTACTTCAGTCTTTTTAGCTAGCGCAGTATTAGGCCTGCTTTTTACAACAGCAGCTTCGGCCGCAGAACTACAAAGCCCTGAAGACAGAGAGGCCTATATCCTAACAGACTTGGTCATTGAAAAAGTGAACGGCGAGCTATCGGCAAGCATGCTAGCTCCGTGCAACACAGAATATAAAGGAATAGCCCTTCTCTCCAGTAAAGCCTCTAAAAGCGGCTTTTACTTTATCGCTGCCTCGATGAAAAAGAAAGCTGCATCCTGCACAGGGTGGCCAAAGAAGAAAACCGTATCACTAGCTTTTCTTCCAGCACACCTAAAAAACAAGTTCATACCTTTTCCACACAGATTTAAAAAAGGTGTTTGGCTTACAAACAGCACACACAACACAGCTGTATCAGATAAAAAGGGCCTCGACTGGCAAGAACTTCAGGTTATCTACAAAGCCAAAACACACTCGCCGACTCTTTTAATGCCAAACCAAGAAAACGGTAGCCCAGTCTTAAGAGTTTCTACCCTGCAAAAGAAAACCCAATCAAAAGCACAATCAAAAATGAAAGCAAAACACCTGCTGGCCAAACTACCTCTTTCAAGGCTTGCTAAAAACAGGGTTCTTATACGATCCGAATACACTAGCTCTGACGTGCCAAGAAGCTTTAAGCTTTTTTCTGCAAAGATTCATCAGGCTATTTCCCGAGAAAGCGACGGATCTCTTTTTACGGCTATTCTGCCATGTGGCTACGTGCCGCTTGGAGTCATGCTCCACGGCAACCGCTCTACTGCCTCTAACCCTAAATCTACTTACTCCGTAGCAGGCTACAGAGATCACCGTATTGAAAAGTGCAGCAAAGAGTTTGACGTCTACGATATAGAAATGCCTATGATTCAATTTGCGCCTGGTAAAATGGCAACCTTCAACCCACAGACACTGCCAAAAGACCAAGAGTTTAAACTAGTAACCCCTGCTCGAATTAAATGGCAAAATAAAAACATCTATGGAAACAAGGCTTCTTACTCGCTAGCTTACAAAACCTACAACGCTTGTGAACAGGGGGTGGGTACTCTGTTTTCTTTAGCTGAAACCGGCTCTCTTCATGTCGGCCAAGTCACTGCAAAAACAAAAACATGCACCCCAAAATTCAAACCACAAGTTCAAAAAATTCCAGCAATTTGGGGCTCTTCCTGGCAAGGTAGTGCAACGGGTGTAAAGCTTGGGTCTAGCTAACAGCTTCCACACTTCCAACATCAGGATACTTAAGAACATCGCCATATAGATGAGGGTAATGGTCTCCGTTACTTGCAGGCTCCCAGCTTAGGCCAGACAAAAACTCCGGCCCTGCAAACTCTATGAGCCACAATGCCTTTACGCCTTTATAGTGCTTTTGAACGACGCGCTCTAGCTGCGTTTTTTTTGCAAGGTGAATGTATCCATCTTTTATGTCGGCTGCATTTCCGGCAAACAAACCCGACTCTTTAAATGCACTCCACTCAGCATTCGTAAGAACTTTGAAAACAGGTTCGCTAGCCACCAAAAATCACTCCAAATGATGCGCGTAGATCTTGCGAATGCCAAAATCATCAAAAGACACTTTAACCTTGAGGCCAGCTTGGCTTCTTACACCTTCGGAAAGAATCTCTTTGATCAAACCTTTCCCATAGGTGGGGTGATGCACCTTGGCGCCAACCCTAAGAACAATCGCCTCAGACTCGGCAATATCATCATAGTCGTAAGAAGAGCCTTCTTCTTCGTAAGCATATTGCCGGTTCTTCATCCGCATCGCTTCGGCAGCTGATGGGTCACACTCGACGAACTTTTCTGGAATTTCATCAAGAAAGCGTGAAGGCGGGTTTGCTACCCAGCCCTGGTAGCCACGCCTTTTTACTACGCCATATAAAGAAAGCTTTTCCATAGCCCGGGTTATCCCTACATAGAATAATCTTCGCTCTTCTTCTAAAAGTTCTTTGTCTTCGACGTTGTTCGCGTGTGGAACAAGGCCGTCCTCGACACCACCAATGTAAACCCTTCTAAACTCCAAACCCTTGGCAGAGTGGAGGGTCATCAAAGATATGCCTTGCGACTCTTCGCCGTCTGCATTGTTAAGCGTGACGCTTTGCAGCCAATCGCTAAGCCCTTGCTTTGGATGTTTAGCACTAAAGTCTTCTAGGGCAATCACAAGTTCGTGTACGTTTGCAACCTTGTCTTCGTACTGCAGATGATATTTTTTATCCAGATAGCTCAGATAGTCTATTTCTTTAATAAGCTCTTCAAGGATTTCATGCATAGGATTTGTACGCATAAGTTTTGCGTACTCCTGCATTTTAGAATAAAAATCTCCAAACTTTTTTGCCAGCTTAGTTTTTTCTTCAATTTGCTTTCCAAGGCATTCCATTAATGAGATGCCTTCTGCCGTCGCGATTACCTGCAGATCTTGCTGAGTTTTTTTTCCAATCTTTCGCGGCGGCACGTTGACAATGCGGCGAAAACCCACATCGTCTTTTGGCGACACCAAAAGGCGAAGATAGGCCATCAGATCTTTGATTTCCATGCGGTCGTAAAATTTGGTGCCACCATAGATCTTGTAGGGAATATCTTCGCTACGCAGCGCGTCTTCTATAAGCCGGCTTTGGCTGTTTGTGCGGTAAAAAATTGCGACGTCTGTGTATGGATAGACCCTCTTTTCGCGGGTGATCGATTCGACAATGCTCCACCCTTCCATCTCACCATCTGACTCAAGGATGTAGTCTATTTGTTCTCCGGCAGGGCTTTCGGTCCAAACCTTCTTGTCCACCCTCTGCTCGTTGCAGGCAATCATAGCACTCGAAGCATCTACAATATTGCCAGTGCTTCTATAGTTTTGCTCAAGCTTAAAAAGCTTGGCACCTTTAAAGTGTTTTTGAAAATCTAAAATATTCGAAGGGTTTGCACCTCTCCACGAGTAAATTGACTGGTCGTCGTCACCTACCACAAACATCGTGGTGTGATCACCGGTTAAAAACTCTAGCATTTCAAACTGCGTTCCATTCGTATCTTGATACTCGTCGACTAAGATGTGTAAATATCTTTTTTGCAAAGTCGAACGAACTTTTGAGTTTGTTCGAAGCAGCAATAGTACGTTGAGCAAAAGATCCGAAAAGTCCATTGCGTTCGACGCAGCAAGTGTTTCCTGAAACTTTCGGTAGTATTCGACGCCACCTACAGGAATCAGATGTTCGTAAAGGCGCTTGTTTTTTTCAATGTCAGAGGGAAGAAGTGCATTTGTCTTAGCAAAAGATATAAACGTCTTAAGTTCATCGACCAAAACAGTGATTTCGTTTCTGTCTTGAACCTTGTCTTTTACTAGTTTTTTTAAGGTGCTTTTTACGTCTGCATCATCGTAAATCAAAAAATCAGACTCAAAGCCAAGCTCGTCTGCAAACTCCCGCAGCCACCTTGCACAGATTGAATGAAAGGTTCCAATGGTCGCAGCTTGGCAAAATGGTGACCAGGCTAAAACCCTCTGGCGCATTTCTGTTGCAGCTCTATTGGTGAACGTAACAGCCATGATACGCGAGGCTTTGCAGCCGTCAGCAACAAGGCGAGCTATCCTTGCTGTGATGACACGGGTTTTACCACTACCGGCCCCTGCAAAGACAACAGCGTGGCCATCGTCGTAAAGAGCAGCCTCTAGCTGCTTACTATTTAATTTATTTTTAAGAGCCAGTTTATCCATCCGGCGATCTTACTCTACGGTCACCGATTTCGCTAGGTTCCTCGGTTGGTCTACATCAGTGCCTCTTTTTAGTGCTATATAGTAGGCAAATAGCTGTAATGGCAGTGTTTGGATGATGGCCTGGATAAAAGGAGAGGTAGAGCGAACACAAGGCAGTACGTCAGTTGCAGCCTCCATCAACCTAGCATCTGCAAACCCGACGCCAATGACCCTGCCGTCACGGGCTGTAACTTCGGCAATATTGGCAAGCATCTTTTCACGGTAAAAATCATCGCCTACAAGCGCCATGGTCGGCATGTCTTTATCTATAAGCGCAATTGGCCCATGCTTTAACTCGCCGCCTGCATATGCTTCTGCATGTATATAAGAAATTTCTTTTAGCTTTAGTGCGCCCTCATTTGCAATAGCTGCCAGCGGGCCGCGGCCGATAAAAAGAAAACTGCGGTAGTGGTGGTACTGCTCAGCTAACTCTTTAATTTTATCAATATGGTTTAGGCTAGAAGTAGAGAGCTGAGGCAGCCTTCTGAGTTGCTCGGCGGATTCGCTAAGCCCCTCTGTCTTTCCTCTGCTTTCTGCATATGCAAGCCCGACCAAGCCAAGCACAAGCAGTTGACTTGTAAATGCTTTGGTAGAGGCTACTCCAATTTCAGGCCCTGCGTTTAAATAACTTACTGAGTCAGACTCTCTTGTAATAGACGACTCTGGCACGTTACAAACGGCATGAATGTATGCACCTTTTTCTTTTGCGTACTTCAAAGATGTAAGCGTATCGAGGGTTTCGCCGCTTTGCGATATAGCTACAAACAAGTCACCTTTGCCGATTTGTGGATCTCGGTACCGAAACTCACTTGCCAACTCTGTGTTTACAGAAGCCCCAAACTGTTTTTCTAAAAAATAACGCATCGTGTCGCCAACATAATAAGCGGAACCACACCCAATCAAAAACACACGGTTGAATTCTTTTTGCACTAGCTTTTGAATACCAAGAGCTGACACGTCAAAAAAAGTCTTCGAGCCTTCTTTGTTTAGTACAGCATCTAAAGTTCGGCTAAATGCAGCCGGCTGCTCGTGAATCTCTTTAAGCATAAAGTGCTCGAAGCCCTGCTTATCAAGGCTTGCTTGGCTAAGCTCTAAAACAGAAATTTCTGGGGCAATCAAATCGCCCTCTTTGTCTTTTACTTCTACAGCGTCTTTGGATACGCGCGCATACTGACCGTCGCGCAGATACATCACTTGCTGCGTGTGCTTTAAGATTGCATAAGCGTCTGAAGCAAAGTAGTTGCCGTTCTCACCAAAGCCTAAGACCGCTGGCGAGCCGTGTTTTACAATGTAAATTTCAGATGGGTTTTCTCGGTTTAAAATGCCAATCGCAAACGCGCCCTTAAGATCGCGAAACAGCGCTTGAATAACCTTGTCCATGTCTTGGTGTTTGGACCACAAAAAATCCACGTAGGCTAAAATAACTTCTGTATCTGTCTCCGAGACAAACTGAAAGCCCCGGGCTACGGCTTCTTGTTTTAGCTCTAAATAGTTTTCAATGATTCCGTTGTGTACGATCGCAAAGGCAGGGATCGTATGTGGGTGTGCGTTTATCTGGCTAGGCTTTCCGTGGGTAGCCCATCTGGTGTGGCCAATCCCTACGGTAGCATCTTGAGGCAACACCTTAAGTCCAGACTCTAAGCTTTTTAGCTTTCCTTTGGCTTTTGCTACTTGGATTCCATTGTTATGCGCAACCGCGATACCGGCAGAGTCATAACCGCGGTATTCCAAGGTTTCCAAACCATGCATTAAGATTGGAATGCACTCTTTTTCACCAATATAGCCGACAATTCCACACATCTAGTATCACTCCCTACTGATTTTGGCTTTAGGCGCTGCCTTAAGCCAACTACTGCTCTGTTTTAGACCACTGCTCTAATTTTTGCAGCTGTTCTTTAGTATTTACCCCTGTCAATGCCTGCCAAGGTTGACCAGATGAAGCCACAACCTCTAGTCCAGCATCGACCGCAATACCTATGATGTCTGTTAGATAGTATTCATTTTGCGCATTTTCAGTTCGAACCTGTGCCAGTAAGTCCCATAGGTTTTTAAATTTAGCTAATATAATTCCACTGTTACATAGCCTTAAGCGGCGCTCTGCATCAGTTGCGTCCCTCTCTTCGACAATTCTTAAAAGCTTGCCAGATGCAGAACAAACGAGCCGGCCAAAACCATACGGGTCTGGTGGCTCAAAGCCTAAAACCGCCACGTCTGCTTTATGCTGCTCAAAATCTTCTAAGAATTTCCGAAGAACCTCCTGCGTTATGCAAGGCAAGTCTCCAGCCATGAGCATTACTGGAGTTGAGCCATCTAAGCCGGTAAAAGGCTGGCCTTTGACTAACTTTGAGGAAGAGTATGCTGGTTTTGTCTGCTCTGGAAAAAACACGTGGGCAGAGGCAATGGCATCAGCCGTTCCTCTTTGGCTTAATTGTGAGCAAAAACGAGCACCTCCAAACACCTTAAAAAGAGGCTCAAACCCACTATATTCCTCAGGGATCACGACAACACCCTCTCCGCCAACCCCTTGCAATGTACGCAGAATCCGCTCGAGAATTGGCTCGCCTTGGAAGGGAATCAAAACCTTGGGTAATTCAGACTGCATCCTCTTGCCCTTGCCAGCTGCCATCAAAATACTGATAAATTTCAACTCTTATCGTCTCCCTACAAGGTGAAAAAGCATCATTTTGCCTGAGCTTACCCTAAGAGCTGCTTTGCAAGCCAGTGCGCATGCTCTAAAAT
Source organism: Oligoflexales bacterium (assembly GCA_023301565.1). GTDB lineage: Bacteria > Bdellovibrionota_B > Oligoflexia > Oligoflexales > JALZUQ01 > JALZUO01. The sequence continues at coordinate 18,296 of JALZUO010000099.1, read as the reverse complement.
AAAAGTCCTTAAACATAGAATCTAAAAATGACCCCTTACGATCGGTCAGAAAGATTCAAGAAAAGAGAGTGCAACGTGTTTGGAATGTTCAAAGATTATTTTGCCAAAAGAAAAGTGCGTCAAGTAGAGTCCGCCGGGGCTTTGATCAGGCGTAAAATAGCCATCAAAGAAGAACGCATGGGTGCGATCGAAGCGATGGCTCATCTTGGCAATCCCGAGATCGCCATTCCTCACCTACTGGCTCGCTTTGACTACAGCTTAGAGCATGGAATTCAGGACGAACGAGAAAAAAACAGGGCGATGGATGGCATCCTTGGCTATGGCGAAGGCGCAGTTCCTATTGTCCGAAATCACTTGGTAGAAAAGTTTAGAATTGCATGGCCTATTAAAATTTTATCTAAGCTTAAAGACCAAAACTTTATCGTTGCGGCATTAAAAGAGTGCCTTGATTTTGGTGACACTAGTTTTAATATGAACGCTCTTGAAAAAAACTATGACGTTCTTTGCTACCTGCGCGACTACCCTCTTCCGGGCTACAAAGAAAAGCTTGGTCATTTCTTGAAAGACCCTGACGAGCGTATTCGCTTTGCAGCAGTCGAAGCTCTCGCCGAGCAATCGGATGAAGGAATTGATCAGCTACTAGAGCCCTTTCTTTCGGACGAGTCTTCTGATAATCGCCGCATAAGAGAAGTTGTCGTAAATGCCTTTGTCGGAAACTCCTGGAAAGTAACTGATCAAGAGCTGTTTATGGAAGGCTTTGTCATCCCAGGTGTTCGCATACAAAAAGATGGAAGCATCACCCGCTCTAAGTAGAGCCCGCAGACAGTTTTAAGTGTGTTAAAATAAGATTATATGAACTTTTATATCTATATATGTCTATGCTTATTCGGGTGCTTCATCTTGGCTAACGGGATGATCCGCGGCGACCAGACTTGGAAAAACTACAGCGAGCTAGAAGCGAAACATATAGAGCTTAAGCTTATACAAAAAAAGCTCGCAGCCAAAAACAGCGAGATTGAAAACGAGATAAATCTGATCAAGAACCAAACTTCTTATGCTGAAAAGGTTCTTAAAGACCGTTACCACAAGGTGACAGAAGATGAAGAAATCGTTTTTTTTGACGACGGCGAAAGTAAGTAGGACCGCAGCTAGCGATTCTACTTACTTTTTAGATTTTTATACCTCTATTTTTGATAGTAAACTTTCTTAAGCTCATCAAAATGTCTTTGCGTAAACTTACCTCGGCGGCTACACATCAAATCATCTACATCGATCTGATAGTAAACCATATGATTTTCATCACTGTCATAGAACTCTACATAGCAGTCGGCCCAACCTAGGACATGGCCAAACTCATGGCGAATTGTCCAGTTAACGGCATAGTCTGTAAGCGGAACGCTGCTATCCATCGTAATCCTGTTACCACCCAGGCCGTTTACGTTTGGAGTGGCTCCGTCTACAAAGCGTATGTATGGCACATTTCCACCGGATACAAAGTCAAGCTTCATGCTCCAGTTGTCCCAGCTATATTCATCCGATAGGTTGTCGACTAAAAATGAGTTTATCTCGGGATCATTTGGGTTTCTAAAAGGAATTGACATGGTTTCTGGGTCAGACGAGTCCCAAACAATGTCAGTCCGCTTTCCTTGAATCCCGTAAAAGCTGTCCCACTTTCTTTTTCCAGCTGGTAGATGCTTTTGATAAAAGCTCCAAAGATCTTCAGAGCTCAGCGAACGGCTAAACTTCCGCTCACAAGTTTCTCCAAAAAGAGTTGATCCGTTTGTACACAAACCTACCAGCCAATTCTTTAACTGAGTTTGCCTGCCAACTGCCAAACCACCCCAACCGTCTAAAATTGACTGAAGGTTTTGGGTACGGGTTAAATGGTAATAACCTCGCACGTCTTCAGACTTTCGGCCCATATAAGCAAACAAATACGGCTCCTGCAGAAGCCAGCGGCTTGCTGCGCGGTAAATCGTATCTAGTTTTCGGCAGGTCAAAGCAAACTCTTCCAAGTCTACCGGGACAGTGTCTGAAAACGATGCTCCATCTAAGACAATGCTTTGAAACCACTGTGGCGCAACTTCTACGAAGCTATCAAACTGAGAGCGCACGATTTCACGGTTGCTAAACTTATACTCCGTAATAGGATAGACAGCGATGGAGTTTGGATCAGAAATTGAAATAGGGCCTTCGGAAGATCCGTTTTCGTTGATGTGGTCTATCCACTGATACATTCTTTTTCCAGCATCAAGGACTTCGCTCAAGACATCTGTAGGCTCAACCTGTATACCCATCTGCCAAAGCAAACGTTCGTAGGTAGGCGTCGCTGTGTCCATGCTTAAAAGAAAAGGGACTTTTTCCGAATTGTGTTTATTTGTTTGTTTTACTTGGAAACCAGAAAACAAAAAGAGAACCGACAGACTGAAAAATAGAAAACAAACCTTGTGACCCAAACGCATGCTAACCTCCTTGTTACGCAACATAAGTTCAAAGAATTTCTAAGTAGGGTTAAGCCTGGGTGTCTTCGTCTCCAACACCGCGGCCACTTTTTTTCATTCGTTCAATAACTTCTTTGTATTTAACCGAATGCCTTGTCCAAGGCCTTAGCTCCAGCCTTCTTTTAGGGATAAGTTCACCGGTGCCTTCGCAGTACCCAAAATCGCCTTGCTGAATCTTATCCAAGGCGTTGTTTATCTCGCCTAGCAGCTTACGGTCCCTATCGAGAAGTCTAAACTGTAGATTTTGTGCGATGGTTACAGATGCCAGATCAACTTCGTCTGTCATCTCATTTGTGTCCATCTGAATATTTCCACTTTCGATCGCAGACCGAGCTTTTTGCATAATATCGTCGCGGTGCTTTTCCAGCAGCCCTTTAAAATAGCCCAGTTCTTCCTGGTTAAAATAATCAACCACGTCAGACTCGTCATCGTCGTCTTTGCGAACCAGCAGTGCTACTTTAGTATTTTTTTTAGGGGCAGCTTTCTTTGGCTCTATTTTTTTTACAGCAACTGCTTTAGGTTTTTCTACAGCCTTAGCGGTTTTAACAGGTGCTGCCGGTTTTTTGATTGGTTTTTTGGTGACTTTCTTGGTTACTTTCTTAGCCACCTTCTTGGTCGGTTTTTTAGCTGCTTTTTTCTCTACCTTTTTTGTAGTTTTTTTAGCCGTCTTCTTGGCCGTCTTTTTCGCAGCTGTTTTCTTCTTGGTTACTTTCTTCTTTACTTTTGTTTTCGTTTTTTTCTTAGCAACCTTGGACGACTTTTTCTTCGCGACCTTTTTTTTGGATGCGACTGTTTTCGTTTTCTTTTTTTTCTTTGCCGGCATACGAAACTCCCAAGATCTAACTAGCCATAAATTTTAGGTTTTAGCTGGCTATAGAGCAACCTTAGATTAACGCTGCTGCTCTTCCCAAAGCAGGCCTTGTTGCTGCGGAGCATCAAGTAACTCTTTGAAATTATTAAGAATATTAATGGCTTGGAGAGGTGTCATCCTATGCACTCGCAAAAGCTCTAATCTGTTAATAATTTCAGCTACCGTCTCCTGATCCCTGCCTGCCAGCCATTCTGGCTCAATTGCGGGCAAGTCTGCCTTTGCCGGTTGCAGCTCTGGCTGCGTTTTTTGGATCCTGTTTTGAGGAAAACTCTTACTTTTACCTAAGTGCTCTTGCGCATTGCGGACAATATGACCTGGAAGTCCAGCAAGCTTGGCAACTTCAATCCCAAAAGAATTGCCGCTGGCACCTGGAATCATCTTGTGAGTAAACTCAACCCCACTTTCTGTCTCCAGTACTTCTGATTGGGCAATACGGACCCTGTTTTCCTTTGAAGCAAAAGGGATAATCTCATGATAGTGAGTAGCAAACATCGTATAGCAGTCGACGCGCTGGACTAGGTCATCCAAAATAGCTGTGGCTAAAGCAAGGCCGTCTTGGGTCGAGGTTCCGCGTCCAATTTCATCTAAAATCACCAAACTGCGACTGGTAGCAAGCTTAAGAATCTCGGCAGCTTCAACCATCTCAACCATAAAGGTTGATTGGCCTCGACTTAAATCATCTGCGGCGCCAACCCGAGTGAATATAGCGTCAAACACCGGAAGCTTAGCGCGACGCGCCGGAACAAAACAGCCAACCTGATTCATCAAAGCGATGATAGCCGTTTGCCGCATGTATGTACTTTTACCAGCCATGTTTGGCCCGGTGATGACCATGGTTTTTTGGTCAATGCTCATATCGAGCTCATTCGCTACAAACTTGTGCTCACCAATCATGGACTCGACAACTAAATGCCTGGCCCCTTTGATATGAAAAGGCCCTGCCAAGACGACTTCTGGGCATACCAGGTTATGCTTTGATGATAGCCAGGCAAAGCTCTGCAGTAGATCAAGCATTGCAAACTCACGCACGAACCCTTCGCAAACACTCAGCTCTTTTGCAATAGAATCAACAAAGCCAGCAAACAGTTCCTGCTCGCGCTCTACATGATTCTGTTCAGAGAGTTCAAGCCGTTCAAACAAAACACCGAGCTCTTCGGTAAGAAACCTTTCGTGATTCGTCATTGTCTGTTTACGTAAATAGTCTTCAGGTACCTTTGCCAGGTTAGACTTACTCACTTCAAGCAAAAGCCCAAAGGTTTTGTGTGATTTTACTTTTAGTGTATTTATCCCCGTGCGCTCTTTTTCGCGCTGCAAATAACAAAGTATTTCTTGGTCACCATTATTTTTTTGGTGAAAAAGCTTATCCAAAGTCTCATCAAAGCCAGCGTTAAAAAGCCGGTCCTCTTCTAAACTTATGGTCGAAATCAGTTTGTCTAAAAAGCCAACGAAGGCGTCATAAGAGGAGCTAAGCGAAGAAAAGCTGGCATCATAACCTGAGTTTTTTACAAACTCTTTTACGCAAGAAGCTGCCACCAAAAGCTCTGATACGAAGCTTCGCATCTCAGCCGGGCGTATGTTTCTGCGCTTTACTCTTTGCTGCATCCTAGCCAAGTCGCCTACCCCGCGAAGCTTGTTACGCAAAGGAGACAGCCAATCTGTAGCATCTTCTACCATTCTTGCCACCACCAACTGGCGGGCCTGAATGCTTTCTCGGTTTTTAAGTGGGTTCTGTAACTCAAAAACCAACTGGCGAGACCCCATGGGGGTAAGGCATTGGTGTATGTGATGAAACAAACTTGCTTTACGGTCTCGGCGCATGCTGGTTTCAAAAATCTCTAAATCTCTAAGACAGCTTTCCCCAAGCTCTGCTCGAGCCGACTCTTGGCTTTCGTCTAAACGCGTAAAAATAGTGTTTTGAAAGCCAAGCTTTTCAAGCTTAGACAAAGTCGCAGCATACAAAGAAAAAGTATCTGTATTTTCTTTTAAAGATTCTTGCGAGGCTAAATTTAAATGAACAAGGTGCTTTTGTTTTTCTTCTTCACTAGCAAGGAAAAGATCATCTTCTATCCATTGCCAAAAAGACTCTGAGTGTATGCGTGGTGAAAGCAGGGGCTTAACAATAGGAAATATGCTTTTTCTAATCCAGACTTCTGCAGGCTTGACACGCTCGACAAAGGATACTGCTTCATTTACAGAAGAAAAAGACCGCGAACTCATGCGCCCCAAAGATATTTCAAAGCGCAGAGTTACCCAAGACTGCCCGTCGGATGCCACCTGCAAAGCCACAACTTCTTTGGGGTCATTGCTTGCCAATAGATCCAAATCATCTACGCAGCCAGGCGTAAGGGTCTTAACTATTTTTCTTTCCACAAGACCTTTAGCTTCTTTCGGGTCTTGGGTTTGTTCGGCAACAGCAATGCTGTGGCCCATGCTAAGTAGTTTTCGCCAGTAGCTTGCGACGCTGTGGTGAGGAACCCCGCAAAACGGAATCTTTTCTTTGTCTCCGCGCTCTCTGCTGGTCAGAACAATCTGCAACTTTTTTGCTACATCTACGGCGTCATCACCAAAAATTTCGTAAAAGTCACCCATACGAAAAAATAAAATCGAATCTTTGGCATCTGCCTTTAGAGAAAAATACTGCCTAAGCATTGGTGTCATACTTTCCAATTCAATCGGACTAGGCATAAAAAACTCCCCTGCAAAAAACTGTGCTTTATCGAATACGCATTCTAGGTGATGTGCGTTGCTGCGATGATTATACCGAACCTTCTGCTTCGATGCTGATAGTCTGTCTATTCCGATAGGGTTGCTGCAATCAAAAAGAGCATGAAATGCGGATAACTCTGTGGGTTAGTATGTGGATTTGTTTGTGTATAGCTTGTGGATAGATTTTTACTTTATTTTTTTGAGCAATGCTCTCTAACTAGCCCTTTTTGTCGACTATGTTTGCCTTTCTTTTATACATTTAGTTAAATGAGACCTCTCTAATTTTTTAAGAGGAAGCCTATGTCTGAGGCAACAATTCGCAGCTTTGAAGATCTTCGTCAACTTTGGAAAGATTCGAAAAAACAATTCGAACAAGTCCGGGGGTTTCTTTGACCTCGCTGCAAAAAAAGCAAAGCTAGATGAGCTTACTGCACAAATGGAATCAGACCCTTCTTTTTGGGACGACGCAAAAGCATCTGGCATAAAGTTAAAAGAAAAAAAGAGGCTGGAGTCTGAACTTGCTGCCATCGAGAGTATCGACTCTTTGTTATCTGATTGGGAGACAGCCTTAGAGCTTTCTCAGGAAGAAAAAGAGTACCTTGCCGAAGCCGACGGGCTCTGCAACACCGCGGTAGAAAACATTGCAGCCATTAGAATCCAAGCAATGCTTTCCGGGGAGCTAGATAGTGGAGATGTTCTGCTTTCTATCAACGCCGGAGCAGGCGGGACGGAAAGTTGCGACTGGGCTTCTATCGTAATGCGCATGTACCTTCGCTACATTGAAAAAAAAGACTGGTCTTCCAACATTGTAGCCATTACAGACGGCGACGGTGCTGGCATTAAAAGTGTCGACATCGAAGTCTCTGGTGACTTTGCTTACGGACTTCTTAAATCAGAGGCTGGAGTCCATAGACTTGTTAGAATAAGCCCGTTTGATGCAAGCGCCAGAAGGCACACAAGCTTTTGCTCTGTCAGCGCCTCTCCCATCATTGAAGACGACATTGAAATTGACATCAACCCAGCCGACCTCAAAGTAGATACGTACCGAGCAAGTGGAGCTGGCGGGCAGCATGTAAACAAAACAGATTCGGCAGTTCGAATCACCCACACGCCATCTGGCATTGTCGTGCAGTGTCAGAGCCAAAGGTCGCAGCACCAAAACCGTGACAAAGCCATGCAGCTTTTAAGATCAAAGCTTTATGAAGCAGAAATCGCAAAAAGGACCGAGGCCAAACAAAGCGCCGAAGCAGCAAAAAGCGACATCTCTTTTGGTCATCAAATCCGCTCTTATATTCTTCACCCATATAAAATGGTTAAAGATCATAGAACCAGCATCGACGTGCATAACCCCGATAAAGTATTAGATGGAGACATCGAAAACTTTATCAGCAGCTACCTGCTGACGAGCACCGCTGGAGCTTGAGGCCCTGAAAATAAAGAGAGCCGCTTTATTGTTTAGCGGCTCTTTATTTTTTTATTTTTACGAGTCAACTACTCTCCCCTTGGCTGATCCACTACAAGAGTCCAAGTAAAGGTGTTCTGTCCTTCTTTAAGAGAAAGGCTGTTGCCATCTTCAGATAACGTATACGTTACCGTTCTGGCTTTCAGTGCACTTTCGCTAGAAACCAAAGTAACTTGATCACCGCCTACAGAATAATAATATGTATCGGTTCTCGGTATTCCACCAGAAGAATCCAATTCATTTGCTGTGGTTTCGCCGAAGGACAAGCACGACTCGGATTTCATACCACTATTTGCGACAATCACGCGGCAAAACTTTTTGCCGGCCAAACCGTTATCGATAGAATCCGCCTTTACGGATGAAATTCCAAAGCTTCCGTAAGTTAATAATGAAAAAACTACTGCAATAAAAAGACTCGCTCTCATCTGTTCTCTCCTTTAGGTGGGTCAGTCCTTAAAATGTAAAATGACTCTCTACCCCCTGCCTACCAAAGCAGCCAAGTTGAGAGCAAGATCGGAGGAAACATTTTTTTCTACTCAAGGTCCAGTCGGTTAATGACTCAATAGCAATCTGTCGGCATTGTCTCTTTTTTGCCGAAAAGGCTCATGGTCCACAGACTTATATAGTTTATCCATGGTTTGTCTGTATGATTTTAGAGCTTTGACGTAAGCAGATCCGGGCAGTTTTTTGGCAGCTGCAAAAGCGTCTTCTGCCGCATGAAAAGCATTGTTTGCATGCATAATCTTTTCAGACTGACCTTTAGCCGAAGAAGACTGCGACGCTGCTTTTTCTGCAAAACGAAGCTGGCTTTCAACCATGCTAGCTCTAGCAGAGGGTTTTGGCCCAGCTTTGTTTATGGCTACTTTCTGGGAGTTTCCTTTTATTTTTGGCCGAGGCTTAGGTTTAGGCTTGACCTTGAGGTCTGGTTTTGTCCTAACAGGTTTTGAACTTGCTAAACCAGAGGCTTTAACTGCACCTCGTACGCTTAGCTCTAGCGAAACAAACTGCCTTCGCGAGATATCCAGCAAAACCTTATCTTCGTACGGAACATATTCAACGTAAGCATTGCTCTTTGTGATAGTCAAAAGCACCTGCTCGCCTGTTAACTTTTTTAACTTAGCGATTCTTAACAGGCCTTTGACATCTGTCTTGCCTTTATAGGCTTCATCCAGGTATACCTCCGCGTCTTGCACGGGCAAGCCTGACGGGCCGCTCACTTCGACTACCAGCAGTCTGCCGGAACCTGAAAAGAAACAGCCAGAAACACTTAATAGAAGCGCGGCTAGAAAAAAGTTTTTAAAATTTTGCAACTCGTTCAAACTGTGTTCGCTTTCCTATGGCTAGTTTTTGCGACCCCGTAACGCTAAGCTCAAAGGTTTTCATATGCTTTTGATCGTCACAAGTTTCAGACCAATTGTTAGAGCATGGCCGAGAGATAACCTGCACGACAGCCTTCAGGAGTTTGGCGTTTCTATTTGGAGCTTTTATATAAACTGCTTTAGAGTTTAGGCTTTTAAGAGAATAGCTCAGACCTTTGCCACCAAGAACACCTTTATAGATGCCTACATAACGGCTTTCTCGAATGTTCCACGGACTCGATGGCTTCTCGTCAAAATACGCTCCTAGCTTAACAGAGCCACCTTGCAAAACACCTGTAGGATTCACCATGTTGAACTGAAGCTGGTAACCAGCTGCTGTTTTCTTTAAAGAAATATTTTTTAAGTCGATCACAAGGTCTGATGGTGTTTTTTGCATGTAGCGAAGGCGAACACGTTCTTCTTGTTCTCCTTGCCCAGCTGCATTCAAAGCTAAATCTATCGGCTTAGAGGGGTCAGGAACATAGCTGTCTGCAGTTCTTAGTTCGGCTTTTGGCTGTTCTAGTTCGGCCGGCTTTGCAGCCAAGTTTTCTTCTTTTCTTGTGTCAGCGTTGGCACTCGTGACAGGAGTGGAACCAACAGTAGCGGTATTGCTTCCAAGCAAAGTGGGCGAAACTGAATTTAAAACTACTTCTTGCAATGCTTTTGAAGGTTTATTTTCACCTGTTTGCTCTTCTTGATTTTCTAATGGTTTAGCATCCGTAGGCTGCTCTTGCGTAGGGTCTACTTCACTTTCAGGGCCATAGACTTTGCCGAAAACATCGTCATAACGGCTTTGGTATTCAAAAAGTTTGGATTTGGTGGTTTTTAACTCAGTACGCAGACGTTCACTCTCTTGGCGCTGAATAGAAATCCAGGCCATGCTGGTGATAGCCCAAAACATAACTGCCGCTACAACCAGCGCTGTTGCAACCACGAATGGCATAGAAAAACTAAAGTTATGTGTTTTTGAGGCTTTGAAAAAATAAATAATATTCAGACGAGTTTCTGTGTCCGTAGGGATCCCAACGTCTAAAGGGCCTGAGTACCTATCCATATGATTTTGCTCTCTTTCAGTCTCTAATTTGCCCGGGATACCCACGCGCTTGCCTATTTTATAGGCTATCACCTTCAAAGTCTAGAATGCACGACATACAAAAGCATTTGCTACCCTAGAAGGGCTTTGTTGCCGAGCAAAAAGTTGTTAACAGAAGAATAACAAAAGGTTGGGAATTTTGTGTGAATTTGAGTCTACCTAATAAAGATATCGCTTTTTACCGTAGCAGCGCCCTAGGTGACGTTATTTTAAGCAGCCGTGTCCTCGAAGCCCTTAAGCCATTGATGGCCGGGCGCCGAGTATTTTGGTTTGGCCCAAAGCTAGCCCAACCTATCTTTGAAAAACAACATGCCTGGGTAGAGTATTGCCCCTGGCAAACCCCAGAAGAGGTAGTAAGCTTCCTCAAGCAAAAAAAGTTTCAAGGAGCTTTTGTAGATCTGCAAAAAAACCCACGCTCAGCACGTGTATGTTTTTCGGTTAAGTCGGCACTACCTGCCATCACGATAAAAATAAACAAAAGGAGGTTTTTTCGAAGATCTCTCGTTTTTTGGGCCCAACTGTTTGGTCGCTCTAAAAAATACAATGCTAACCCCCTTCACGTGCATCAGCTCGATCTGGTTTTGGAGGCCACAAACGTCGCGTTGAAAAAGTTAAATCTAGATGGGCTAACAACAACTACTAAAAAACCGTTAAGTGAACGAAAAAATGCAAGCAACCAAATTGCTTTTGCCCCGCAAGCTGGCTACCAAACAAAGTCAATACCTGTTAAATATTTTGATGAACTAATTGAGATGCTAGATGGAAAAATTAAAAAAGAAACAAACTTTGTTTTGTTAGGCTGCGGGCCTAGCTCAGAATATGAAAAAGCGTTTTCAAACCTAGAAAGAACGACCAAGGTTGTTTCAACAAAAAACCCGCTTACGCAAACTTGCAAAGAGCTAGAAGAGTCCGCGGTGCTTGTCGCTGCTGATTCAGCACCTTTGCACATCGCAGAGCTGCTCGGCACGCCTTGCGCAGCCTTGATGGGACCAACTGTTCCTGACTTTGGTTTTAGCCCATCGCTCCCAGAAAGCGCAGTATTCCAGACAGACTTGGGCTGCCGGCCCTGCTCGCTTCATGGCAAAAAAGAGTGCCGCTACGGCGACTATGGCTGCTTTTACAAAATAGACTTGCAGAAAATAGCTGACTTTGTTTTCAAAAAAATGGAGAGCAATTGAAAGGCCTACTTGACCATATAATATTTACTTTAGAGCAGGCTTTGGTTTGGATTTTTTATTTTCTGCTGGGCCCGCTTTCTTTGTTTTCAAAAAAACTAAAAAAACAAAACTTCTGGCTGCGGACTCTTCCAAATACCCCCCAAAACTCCTGGGTATTTTTTTGTAGCTCTGCTGGAGAATACAAACAGGCAGAATCACTTGCAAAGCAGCTAAAATCAAGGACCCCAAGTGCGCACATACACTTCTTTATATTCTCTACTTCCGGAACTAAGTTTATTGCCTCTTTGAAAGAAAAACCAGTTGGCACCTGCTGCTTAACCCCTATTTTGGGTTATTGGGCTTGGAAACGCCACTTTAACAGCATAAAACCTCGTGGAGTGTTTTTTATCCGTGGCGAGCTTTGGCCCGGCGCTATTGCTGCCAGCGGAACCGCTGCAGATAACTATCTTGTGAATTTTCACAAACCAACCTCTAATGTCTGGATCTACAAATGGATATTTTCACACTTTGGCAGGGTTTTTTCGGTGGGCAAAGTCCCAAAAAGTCTTGCTTCTTTTGTAGATGAGGACACAGGCGACACTAAATTTGATTCTTTTGATACAGCTTGCATAGCAACTCCAAAATTTATTTGCCTAGGAAGCATTTGGAAGGAAGATGTAGATTTTCTTTTTTCTAAGCCAGGCTTTAAAAGTTCGCGCCCAGTGCTTGCATTCCCACACGACCTTTCCAATAAAAACATCAGTGAGATCAAAAGCATTCTTTCTGGGTTTGGAGTAAAGTGGCGAGAAATCAAATCTGTCTCGCAAACTGACCAGCTTGAAGCTGACACTGTTTATGTTTGCACTGAGCTAGGCTTGCTGCGTGATGCCTACGGGTTTGCTGCTAAAGCATACGTAGGTGGGGGCTTAAGTGGCGCTCTGCACAACATTTTAGAGCCCTTGGCCTATGGGGTTCACACTTTTATTGGCTCAAACCTTAGCAATAGCCCGGAGGCTAAAGCTCTGGAAAATACCGAAGCTTTGAGCGTCCTTAAAGATAAAAAAGATGTTCAAGATTTTTTCAGCTCGCAGACAAATATCTCTGCAAAGGAATGCCAAGAACTCTTTAGGCAGCACCAAGGCGCTTCCCAGAAAATACTGTCTAAGATACTAGGAGAGCAGATTGCTTAACCCAAACAAGTCACAACGTGAAATTGTATTGATTGTAGAATGGAACCGGTTTTTAATTGGCATCCGGGCTAATCAGGAGTCTCATAAAGTTTTAGAAATATATATTGCAAACCTTCAAGAAAATTGCGGGAAGCCTACAGATATTTGGCAGGCCAGAGTTTTGCAAAACCCAAAAAGTCTCGAAGGATTTTTTGTAGAATATCAATCTGGGAAAAAAGCTTTTGTAAAAGAAAATGATCCCAGCCTAAACCCGGGCGACCAGGTATGCGTTCAGCTTTTGCATGGCAGCAGAGACGATAAGCCGCCGTCTTTTTCAAAGGCCTTGCAATACCCAAGTCTGTTTTCTGTTTGGAAACCCGGGCAAAAGACGCACCGCGTATCTCAGTCGATCCCTTCAGATGCACAGGATGCCTGGAAAAAACAACTCAAGAGGGCGACACTTCCCAACGAGCTACTGATCCGGACCTTTGCAGGCATTTGTACCCCATCAAAGTTAGAAAGGTTGGCCGCTGAAAGCGCTGCAGCACAAGCGTTCACAGAAAAAGCTGCGAACCTGCCACTTTTTGAAAAACTAGAAATAGTCACAGCTTTCGAGCATGTAGCTCTAAAACTTTTAACTAAAAATACAGCAGCAATACACGCAGCCGAAAAACGACGCGAGGAGGCCAGCTCTCTTTTGTCTGCGTGCACAGGTCCTGCTGCAGAAAAATACAAAGATATTGGCAATGTTGCTGCTTGTGAATCCATCCAGGACTTTCCTGAAGCCATCAAAAAAGAACTGCGATCATGTCTGGGATCTTTTGTTGGACTGGTTGGTGGTGGGTCTGTTTACTTTGAACAAACAAAGGCCATGCATACTGTAGATGTCAATTCCGCAGGATACAGCTCCAAAGTTCCCTACGCTAATGCGGTCAAAAACATTAACCAAGAAGCTGCCGAATGTATTGCTCGGCAAATCTGCCTTCGAAACCTATCTGGCCTGATTGCGATAGATTTTATTTCAAGCAACGAAAAAGAAGCTTTACAAGCGCTAGCAGATCGAATCGCCCCAGAGCTAGAGCGCGGCAAACAAAAGTTTGAACTTTCAAACGTAGACGTGTTTGGAGTTTGCATGGCATCAAGAAGACGCAATGGGCTTACGCTTAGCGAGGCCTTGGCTGGCAGACATACTGAGCTACATAAAGAGCTTTAATTTAACTCTAGATAGCCCGCAAAAACTCACTGTAGTGTTTTAAGAACTCATCACCTGCATCCATTAAAAGCTCGTGGCCAGCGTACGGTATCCGGAGAAGTTCGGCGTTAGGCAGTTTGCGGGCAAGGTAGTTACTATTTCCAGGTGGGACCAGCCTGTCTTTTCCGCCTACTACAATTAGGCCTGGAGCTTCGATTCGCTCCCAGCTCTTGCTGGCACCAAAGAACAGTGCAGCCTTCAACTGACAAAACGTGCTGTATCCGTTGAGTCCATACTTATCACTGATGAGGCTCCACTCTTTAAGGTATTGCCTTTTTTCTTCTGGACTGTTTGATGCAACCATTGCATCAAACAAAGCTTCGTCAGAGTTTCCGCGAGTGACCCCATGCTTTGTAAAAACATAAATTCCAGATAGCGAAAGACGCATGCCAGCGCGAAAGTTCGCGCTAGAATTAATGGCACAAAAAGAAGAAACACGCTTGGGAAACAGTTTGGCCGTTTCGATGGCAATCATCCCGCCAAGACTAATCCCGACAAGGTGTGCTTTATCGGCCTTCCAATGATCTAGGACCTCTATAAGGTGCTCTGCGAAATCAGAAATAGTAGCTGAGAGATCTAGGCTTTCAGTGGAACGGCCCATACCCTTATTGTCGAAAACAATTGCTGGATGCCCTGCCGCTACTTTTTCTTCGAATCCATGCCAATGCTCAATCACACGCCCAAGGCCTCGAATAAGCACTACCGGTGTTTGCTCGGACAAGGCAGATTCATTGTAAATAGCTGTATATATTTTATTTTTTTTGGTTATAGCCTCTTGCATGGCTTGAGGAGTCCTCCAACTGCTTATCATTTAGGCTAACATGTTTTCGCCTTGGGCTGTAAGGTTTTGTGTTCTCTAGGGTTTTTATTTGCCCTGAAGTACTCCGTGCGTTGACAATTTGCGCAGCATTGGCGATATTGCATAGCCCACAAGGGTTTTAGCTATTTAGTATAGTTGTGAAGAAAGTAGGATAAAAATGAAGGCAGTATTCAAAGCAGGTAGCCGGCAATTTGTCGCAGAAAAAGGTACTTCTTTTTGGGTCGACTCGCCAGAGACAAAAGATTGCAAAGAAGGCGACACGGTTTCTTTTGAAAACGTTGTGATGACATATGACGACAAGGGTGCAGTAAAAGTTGGCGGCGGAAAAGTTGCTGGAAAAGTACTTAAGGTACAACGCGCTCCAAAAATCATCGTATTCAAGTATAAGCGTAGAAAAAACTACAAGGTAAAACGCGGCCACAAGCAAAACGGCTGTTTAGTAGAAGTAACTGGTATTTAATCCAAGGCGATTTAGCGGAGAATAAAAAATGGCACATAAAAAGGCTGGCGGTAGTTCCAAAAACGGTAGAGATTCGAACCCGCAATATAGAGGCGTAAAAGCGTTTGGCGGACAAATGGTCACTGCTGGAAGCATCATAGTTCGGCAAGTTGGTAGTTCGTTTCACGCAGGAAAAAACGTAGGTACTGGCAAAGACTACACGCTTTTCGCTACATGTGACGGCATTGTTCAGTTTGGTAGAAAAGACCGCAAACGTTCAAAAATTGATATTATCCCTGTGGCTTAATTAAAGCCCCTTGCTCATATCCAAAAAGCGGCCTCAAATAGCCGCTTTTTTTATTTAAGTTCCAACATAAAGTGAAAACCATGAAGTTTATTGATGAAAGAAGGCTATTTGTTCTCTCCGGCAAAGGAGGAGATGGGATGGTTAGCTTTCGAACCGCCCGAAACCTACCAAAGCTTGGACCGGACGGTGGAAACGGGGGTCGTGGTGGAGATGTCTACGCAAAGGCCAACAGGGGGCTTAATACCCTGGGGCACCTTTTAGAAAAAAGAATGTATAAAGCCGAAGATGGGATCAAAGGTGGAACGAACGGCAGAACCGGGGCCAGTGGCGACCACTTTTACCTAGAGGTTCCTCCGGGCACGGTGTTTCTTGAGATGAACGAAGAAGGCGAACCACTAGGTGTCGTCTGTGAAGTTTTAGAAGATGGACAAACAGCTCTTCTGGCCAAAGGCGGGCAGCATGGACTCGGCAACCTACATTTTAAAAGTTCTACCCAGCGCGCACCAGATAAATGTACGCAGGGCGTGGTTGGAGAAAAAAGATTTTTAAAAGCAGAACTAAAAGTTTTAGCCGAGGTCGGACTAGCGGGCTTTCCAAATGCAGGGAAATCTACTTTGCTCTCGAAGATAAGTAACGCCAAGCCAAAAATTGCTGACTACCCGTTTACAACACTTATACCTCAGCTTGGAATCGCAAACCGGAACCATAGTGGGCGTGAGCTAGCAACACCGGTTGTTTTTGCAGATATTCCAGGCCTTATAGAAGGAGCACATACAGGTAAAGGTTTAGGGATCCAGTTTTTAAAACACCTTGAACGGACCCTCGTACTGTTAAAGATTGTAACCAGCGTAGACGAAACCACGGAAACACCCGAAGACAACGCTGAGCGGGTCTGGCGTCAATTTTCGGCGCTAGACAATGAGCTTGAAGCGTACTCTAAAAGCCTGACGAGCAAAGAGTGGCTTGTTGGCATCAGTAAATGTGAGCTTATGGAAGCGGAATACAAGAAAGCAATTGTTGAAAAATTCAAGGCTGAAGGTGCATCTAAAAAACTTCTCTTTTTTAGCAGTGTTCAAGGCGAGGGAATGGACACTCTCCTAGATGAAATTTCAATTGCTGTCACAACGCAAAAAAGCAAACGTGTCGATGACGAGAACCTGTGGAGCTAAATCTACCAACATTGCTATTTTATGGAGGAGCTTTTGACCCTCCACACAATGCTCATCTTGAATTGTTAAAAAAGTGCGCTAAAACTTTTGCAGAAGCAAAAATCAAGGTGTTTGTAGACCAGACGCCTCCGCCTCTTGGGTTGCAGCAAAAAACCCCTACTGGCTTTGAAGAAAGAAAAACCATGGTGGTGCTAACACTTGAAAAGCTACAAGAAATCAACGAAACAACGAGTGCCTCTATCATAATTGAGAAAGCAGCTAGCAAGCCTCAATATGCAATTGACCGACTAAAAACCCAAGACCTAACACTGGATCGACCTGCCTGGATTTTTGGTGACGACCAGTGGCTCAGCTTCGACAAGTGGAAATCCTGGGGGGAGATTGCCTCGCTTGTAAATTTTGTTGTTTTTCCTCGCCTTCATTCCGTAGAGAGAATCAAACAAAAGTATGAAGCACTGTTTACCCCTTGGGGCGAAGACTTATATTTTACCCAAAACTGGTTGACACGAAAAACAAACCGGCAGAATAAACCCCGCATTTTTATTCACACTAAGCCCACTTCAGATGTTTCTAGCACAAGCATTCGGAGAGGCGAAATAGACCTAGAGGCAAGCGTCCCACACTCGGTAGCTACTTATATAAAAGAAAACAGTTTATACAACACAAATGGAAAGCACTTATGAACGAATCAAAAATCCCTCAAGATCTTCAACTTATAGCAAAAGCTGCAACAGATGCTGCAATAGACAAAAAGGCCAAACGCCTTGTCTTGCTTGACGTAAACCCATTTTCGGATATGTGTGACCTGCAGCTTATTTGCAGCGGCGACAACGACCGACAAACCAAAGCCATCGCCAGTGCCATCCAAAAATCTTTGGCAGAAGCAGGCATCAAGCCCCAAAACACCGAGGGCCAGAACGAAGGGCAGTGGATTCTGATGGATTACGGCAGGTTTAATGTTCATATATTCTTTGACAACTTGCGTGACTATTATGCCATTGAAAGCCTTTGGCCACAGGCAAAGTTTTTGACTATTGATACGTCTGAAAAACAAAAACCTAGTTAAAGTTAAACCAAAATGAAAATTACACTTTTAAAAGAATCCAAGGTTGCCGCATCTGAAATCAGCACTCTTTGCAATGAATATACAAAAAGATCGCTGCGGTATGCCCAGGTTGACTCCGCTGCAGACCAAAAGCTCACTAACAAAAAAAGTGGAACCTACCTTGTTGTCCTAGATGAGCGAGGTAAACCTGTTTCATCCGAAGGCTGGGCAGCGCTGCTAAAAAAGAGCATGGATAACCCGGCCGTAAAAAGAGTCTACTTTATTGTTGGCGGCGCTCACGGACTCTCAGAAATTGAAAAACAAGCTGACTTAAGAATTAATATATCTCCTATGGTTCTGGCTGGAGACCTTGCCTGGCTTGTCTTGCACGAACAGGTGTATCGAGCTTTAAGTATTCTTAACGGTTCAAAATACCATCACGCGTAAAAAGCATGCCTCTGGCTGACTTTGGGCATTTTTTTTAGTCTGTCCGTTATGTTAAAAGTTTTAAAAAACTGTTTTGGCTGTCAGAAAAACTTTTCCGCAAGCTTTACACACGCAGATGTTGTTTGTGAACTGTGTCGGGAAAAAGTATTTATGCATTTTTCTCCTCTCGAAAGAATTATTGCCTGCGAAGAAGTGTTTGACCAGGTTACGACCTGCTACAGTTTTTATGCTTATCAAAATCCGATTAAAAATCTTATTTTATCGGCCAAAGTAAAAGATCAGGAGATCTCCGCAATTTGGTTAGCTGACACATTGATTCAAGATGAGAAGATAGCTGACTTCTTCGCTTCGAGAAAATTCAAACTAGCACCGCAAAGTTGGTGGTCTAGGCTACGAGGAAAGTATTGCTTTCATGAAGTCTTCTTTTTGCGGCTAAAAAACCATGTGCCGGATCTGAACCTCAAAAAGGTAGAAATAGATAAAATTTCCTGGAAACAGCT